>JAYUUO010000121.1:0-39786 GCA_043754515.1 Armatimonadota bacterium | reverse complement strand
AGCGGGTGATCCTTTACCTGCCGAGCGGAGCGCGGCACCTTCGAGGGACGCGCTGAACAAACGCCGAACCGGATGATTGGGGAGGTAGAGTGGGTTCGTCACGGAGAAAACTGTAGTCATGTCTCGTACTCCTCGCGCCGATTATACAACACCTTTCCCCCCGACTTCAACAAAACACCAAAAAAAGGCAAAAAAAACGGAACCCACCCCGGCTCCTCCTCGGCATAACCGTGCCCGAGCCATTTCAACCGTCAGAACACGCGCTTACCTGGCTACGCTATAGGTAAATCGGTTTCCCCTCTTCATACCACAGCATGGTACTGTCTTTGGTAAGTGATGTACAAATCACGACTTGGCTCGCTCCGAATTATTCGGACGCTTCCAAAACATGTTAATTATAACTTCGTATGCCAGATCACATATAATCAAAGAAACGATCCCACCAAGTCCGCCCGATGTATTTCGGATTGGCCCCCGAATACGACTCGTCAAGGTCATCAATACGAACGTATACATACCCCTTCGCCTCTACGATGGGTGCGATTTTCTCGGAGTATATGTCCAGAACGTCTTCGTGAACACGGATCGCGAACAGATCGCCGTATCTAGAAAAGCGCACGGAGAGAACATTCGCCACATAAATCTCTGCCGTGTGATTGGAATCTTGTACGGGCCCGTCTATACCGCAGGAGTGTCCGATCTTCTCAGAGATGGGTCCGCACAACGACCGGATTTTGTTCATCATGCCTTCCGTCTCGTACGCGGTAGAAACAAACACCCCGTTCGGCAGCACTCTTTCTATCCGTGGTTTTGTCGACCTAGTGCGAGGGGCTAGTTCAACGGTCTCTAGCAAATTCTTTGTTTCAGGGCTCATACTCGATTTACAGCTCTGCTATTTATGTGGTAACGTCAACCACCACCCGAACACCACCGATGTCATGCAAATGCTTACCACGAGTCCTCCGAACGATTCCTTCCCGAAGCGATTTATCAGGAAGGTAAGGACAAGGAGCACTATGATTATGGATACAGGATTTCATACGGTTTTACTTACACTCATCAGATTCTCCTCTGTGTGCGGACGTAGTGAATACAAGCCCATGTGACGGTGTAGTAAATCGCCATCGTGAGTGATTCGCGAAATGTTGCCCGCGAAACCATCAGGAGCACTACAAAGAGGCTCCCCGCGAACACTAACTCACAGAACAGGGGTTTACAGAACAGAGTCGCCACGGCACGAAGACAGGCTACTTCCATGAGCAAGCGGGTCCCGATCATGTACATAACTCCCGCTCTCGCTCGCAGGGACGGAATTCGCATCATCCCATCAAAGGAGTATCTCATCTCTGGCCCCCAACCCCCGAAACTGCCTGCCCGAGGGTGCCGCCGCTCAGGGTGCCACACGCATGATCTCGCGGTGCCGTCGTTGCGACGCGTACAGCGACCGGTAGACCACGTACTTGGCATCGTGGTAAGCGCGGACGGCGGGGTTTGGCTCGGTCGTGGCTCCCGCCCTGCCCATCGCCCGCATCGCGTCCGTGACCGAATCAAACGTACCGGCGGCGTTCGCGCCGAGTATGGCGGCTCCGAGCAGTACCGATTCGGGTTCGCGCCCCAGTGTCACCGGCAGGCCCGTCGCGTCCGCGTGCTGTTGGAGCCAGAGCGCGTTCTTCGTCCCCCCGCCCGTTGCCACTATCCGCGTGATGGCAAAGCCGCTCGCATTCAGCGTTTCGATGATCTCCCGCGTCCCGTACGCGATAGATTGCACCGTCGCCAGGTAAAGCCGCGCATCGAAATCCGAGGAAAGGTCGAGCGGCAACCCTTCCACCGTGCCGCGCGCGTGGGTGTCGGCGTGGGGAGAGCGGTTGCCGAGGTGATAGTCCAGAACGTGCAGGTCGCGCGTCAGATAGGCGACATCGGATAGGCCCGCTCCCTCGCGCTGTTGCTCGACGCACTCGTTCAGAAGGGAGTAGATTGTAGTGCCGCGTTCCTCCGACACGTAGGCGAGATCGGCGAAGGCGGAGGAGTCCTCGATCACATGGTCTATCAGTTGTCCCGCCGCCGACTGCCCGCCTTCGGTCAGCCACATCCCGGGTACCATCGCGCCGAAGTAAGGTCCCCAAACGCCGTCAATAAACTTCGGCTCGCGCGACGCCGCCATGTGGCAGTTGGAGGTGCCGCCGATCAGCGCGATTACCCCCTCCAGCACTGCCGGTTCCGACGCATCCAAGCCCGCCCACGCCGCGCCTAACAGCCCCAGTCCCCCCGCGTGCGCGTCAATAATGCCCACTGCCACCGCGCATTCCGTGCCAAGCCCGAGGTGCGCGGCGGATTCCGGGGTCAGCGTGCCGATTCGCTCGCCGAGCGGGCGGATGTCGGTGCCGACTTGCCCGCGCGAGAAAACGTCTCCGATGCCGATACCGTCATAGAGCGCGGCGTCCCAACGGTTCTCGTGGCCCAGGTATCCCCACTTACAAACATTCGTGCAGAGGGAGCGGGCGTCAATGCCGGAGGCTTTGTATGTCAGGAAGTCCGCGAGGTCGAAGAACTTTGCTACCCTCGCCCAGGAGTCGGGCAGATGGCGTTTGAGCCAGAGAAGTTTCGGCGGCTCCATTTCCGGCGAGAACTTCCCGCCCACGTACCGCAGGGCGTCATAACTACCCGCGTTGATTTCGTCGGCCTCGGCGGCGGCGCGGTGATCCATCCAGACGATGATGTTTTGCGCCGGGTCGCCGTCGGGTGAGACGGTCACCGGCGAGCCGTTCCCGCCGAGCGCGACCAGGGAACACGTCGCGTCGAAGCCGATGCCACGAACCGCGCCCGGCGCGACGCCCGCCTCCAGGACGGCATCGCGGACGGCGGCACCGACCGCGTTCCATATATCCTCGCTACTTTGCTCGGCGTACCCCGGCCTGGGTCGCCAGATCTTGATGGGGCGGGTCGCCATGCCCTGCCGCTCCCCGGTGGGGGAGAATACCCCCGCGCGTACGCTCCCTGTCCCGACGTCAACACCGACGAAATACTCCACGGGCGGTCTCCTTACTGAGGCGAAATGATGATGTACCGGTCCGGCTCGATGCCCTCGCTGTACGTCTGTGCCCCGTCCATCTCGGCGACGACGTTGTGAATGATGCGCCGCTCCATCGGCGAGAGCGGATCCAGGACGGCTTCCTGACCGGTCGCGATCACCTGTTCCGCGAGTTCCGTGGCGAGTTTCACCAGCGTTTCCTCGCGCTTGCGGCGGTAGTCGTCGGCGTCGAACAGGACGCGGAGCCGCGCGTTCCCACGCCGGTTGATGACCTGGCCCGCAATGAACCCGATCGCGTCGAGTATCTGCCCGTTACGCCCGACCATCCGCTCCGCGTCGGGCCCCTCGAACGCGATCACTAGCCCTTCCGGCTCCTCGGAGGTGATCCGCGCGGTCAGGCTGAGTTCGGGAGCGGCGGCACTAGCGACGCCCTCCGCCCATTGCAGTGCTTTGTCTTTGACTGCCTGTATGTCGTTGTTTGTGTTGGGAATGCTGTCGGTCATAATGGCGTTCTTTGCGCGGCTTCGCTAAGGGTGGTCGCCGCTACTTCTTCCGGTTCTTCGGCGAGATCAGGCGCGGGTTCGGCTGGAGTGGTCCCGACGTCGTCTGGGACGCGGTCACGGAGTTCACCGCGTTGCCGTCCGCGTCGAGGATGAGCGGGTTAAGTTTCGGCAGTTTCTGATTAATGACCCACTGCTGACCGAGTGTCAGAATGTTAGACATGAACCAGTATAGCACGAAGGCCGACGCCCACTGTCCGTTGTACATCACGAAGAAGAACATGATCGGCATCATCAGTGCCATCTGCTTCTGTTGCTCGACCTGTTGCGGGTCCGGGGACGACTGCGGGTTGAATCGCATCTGTAGGAACATAGACCCGACGTAGGCGATCATCAGGATCATATCGGACTCGGCGAGGTTCGCCGCGATCGCCCCGTTGAACGGCGAGGGCCATTTGTGAGCCGCTGTGCTGAGTGCCGGATTGATCCACAGGAAGTGATGCTGGGTGAAGTGGAACTGGTAGTGCGCGATGACCTGGTACATAAGGAGCGTGATCGGCCACTGCGCGAGCGCGGGAAGACAACCGGCGAGCGGGTTGATGCCGTGTTTCTTGTTGAACTCCTGCACCTTCTCGTTCGACGTCATCATTTCGTCTTTGTACTTATCCTGGATCTTTTTGAGCTCCGGCATGAACCGCTTCATCTCGTTGCTCTGGATGAGGACCTGCTTGCGCAGAGGCCAGGTCATCAGGGTCACCGCGAGGGCGACGATGAAAAGAGCCAGCACGGCGTTGTTGCCCGCGATTTTCATCAGCGAGTCCATCGCCATGTAGTAGTACGTCTTGCTGTTCTGCGCGTCCAGTTCCTGCGTCACCCGCTCGTAAAGCGTGATCGCATCGGCTGGGAGCGTGGAGGTGCCGAGGCTACCGACGGGGTAGTCCTTGAGGGCGCGCTTGAGCAGGGTATAAGCCTGTTGCTTCTGGTCGAGTTTCTCGGACGCGATGGTGGCCGCCACCATCGTCGCGCGGAGGCCCGTCTCCTGCCCCTTGTACTTCCCCGCCGCGACCGTGTAGTAGGCGACCGCGTCCGCGTAGATCTTCTTCGACTCCTCGATACTCCCGGCTTTCGCGGCGTCGTCGGCGACCTTCACCTTCGCCTCGCCGTCGCCGATGACTTGGAGCGGGTTCGCGCTCACGGGGATCTGCTGGCCGAACGGCGTGCCGGGGGCACACCCCGCCGCGCCCATGACTACGGCGAGGAACAGCAGAAAAAACGCGGCGACGCGGGCCGACACCCATCGGGGCGCGGTCTTGTCGTTGGGAGTCGTGGTTGGACGGTTCAAAAGCATCTCCAGTAAAACTTTCTAACAGGCACCGGGCGTGGCGTTTATCCGGGCGAGTGCTCCGGGCGGCGCGTGTCTTCGGCGGGGCGCAAACTAACCTTCCCACTGGGAACGGGATCATGACCGCCAGGATGAAACGGGTGACAGCGGGCGACGCGGCAAACCCCGAGCCATGTCCCCCGCGCCGCCCCGTGCCGCAGGATTGCTTGCGCGGCGTACTCGGAGCAGGTAGGCGTAAATCGGCACATCGGCGGGCGGTACGGGGCGGTGCGCTGGTAGGCGCGGATGCACCAGACCAGGAACCCGACGACCGCTTCACCGACTCGGTTCATACATCCGCCTTCCGATCTTTCCCCGACACATCCGACACCGGGGGCATCGCGCCGATTGCGCGGAACACTCCCGCCCGCCGTGCCAGTTCACGGGCGGCCACATCCAATTGCGCCTGGGTCGCCCCGACCGACTCGCCTCGCGCGACGAAAACGGCGTCGAAGCCCTGCCGCCACGTTTCCCCGCCGCCCGTTCCCACGAGCCGACAGATCTCTCGTAGCCACCGCTTGACGCCGTTCCGGTCATGCGCTTTGCCTACTTTTTTTGATACGGAGAAACCGAACCGCCGCGTTTCCGCGTCGGGACTATCTTTTGGATGCCACCGGATGTAGAGCACGAGTAGCCTGTTCGCCCAAGACTTCTTGCGCCCGTAGACGGCGGCGAAGTCGCGCCGCCGTGCCAGCCGGTTCGGTTTCGGGAGCACCTAATGCTTGTAGGCGAACACCGTCAGTACGTGCCGACCGCGGTTGCGGCGGCGGCGGAGGACGTTCTGTCCGTCCAGGGTTTGCATCCGCTTACGGAAGCCATGCACGCGCAGGCGGCGGCGGTTTTTGGGTTGCCAAGTTCGTTTCATAAATCAGTCAATACTCCTAAAAATGTCCGGCACAGCATACCACGCGCTGGTTCCCCGCGCAACGGTTGCGCACCCCCCGGTTCGCCGGGTACAGTAGCCGTATCATGGCAGGAACAAACCCTTACCTTTCCCCGACCCCGTATGAGAAGCCCAAACAAGCGTATCAGATTACGATATACCACGACGGCGAGCCGCATGTGCTGACTGTTGATCCCAAAGATCTCCCGTACGAACGCTCCGGCCTGGTCGGCTCGATACTCGATATATGCGAGGGGCACGACATCCCTCTGGAACATACCTGCGGCGGCGTACTCGCCTGCTCCACCTGCCACGTCATCGTCCGTGAGGGAATGGACAGTTGTAACGAGGCGACCGACGCGGAACTCGACGAACTGGAAGAGGCACCGAACAGTACCATCAAGTCGCGCCTGGGGTGCCAGTGTGTCCCGAACGGCACCAAACCGGTCGTGATCGAGATTCCGGGCTGGAACCGCAACGCCGTGAAAGAAACGCCACACTAAACCGCCGCGCCCGTCCGCCGGACACTCCGGCGGATGCTGGCCGACCGCGCCGCGCCCCAAGTCGCGCCCTTGAATGGGTGACCACGCCCCGACTCTTCCCTTGACGGGGTACCGGTTCGCGGCTAGAATGACGACTATCACCCGGTTTGCCGCTCGCCGCGGAAAGGCTTCCCGCCAATGACTCGTATCGCCCCACTCATCCCTCTCCTTGCCTGTGCTTTGCTCACGCGCCCCGCGCTCGGTCAGTCTCCCGACGCCCCGGTCTCCCCGCCCCCGCCGGCACCCGCCCCGCCTTTGACCGACCCGTTCCCCGTTTCACCGGAGAAAGTTCTCGCCACCGCCCCCCCGACCGCGTTCACCCCCGACGGCGAGATACGCGCCATGTGGGTCGTGCGTGACTCGATGACCTCGCGCGCCAAGATCCGCAATGCCGTCGCGCTGGCGAAGAAATATAATTTCAACACGCTATTCGTGCAGGTGCGCGGGCGCGGCGACGCGTTCTACAACTCCGTCTACGAGCCGCGCTCCGAGGAACTCCGTGGCACGCCCGACGACTTCGATCCACTCGCCGTAGCGGTCGAGGAGGGGCACGCCGCCGGGCTGGAAGTCCACGCCTGGATGAACACGTTTTTAGTGTGGCACAAGTCCCGCGCCCCGTACTCGCCGCGCCACGTCATAAACGCGCACCCCGATTGGCTCGTCCGCGACAAGCAGGGGCGTGTCCAACGTACCGAAAGCCGCGACTGCGAGGGGGCGTTTCTGGACCCCGCGCTACCCGCCGTGCGCGAATACATCCGCGCCGTGTTCGCCGATGTCGCGAACCGCTACGGCGTTGACGGGCTACATATGGACTACGTCCGCTACCCGGCGAGCCGTTTCTCGTACGGCAACGAGGATCTGCGGCTGTTCCGGGACTGGCTCGCGCCCCGACTGACCGCGGGGGAGATATACGCCGCCGACGCGAAGGTGCGTACCGGTAGTCGCCTGGCGTGGTGCTACCTGCACCCACGCGAGTGGGACCAGTGGCGGCGCGAGAACGTCACGGCGACCGTGCGCGGGGTTTCCGAAGCGGTTCACGCCGCCAAGCCGGATACGATCCTTTCTGCCGCCGTCTTCCCCGGCTACGGCGTGGCCTACAACGACAAGGGGCAAGCGTGGCGCGACTGGCTGAACACTGGCTTGCTAGATGCCGCCTGCCCGATGAGCTACAACCGCTCCACGCAGGTCGCCGCGCGTCAGATCCGCGAAGCAATCGCCGCCTGTCCCGGCAAGCCGATCATCGCGGGCGTCGGCGCATGGCAGGTGCCGTCGCAGTCCGCCGTCGCGAAGGGGCAGGCGTACCGGGGCCTGGGAGCCGCCGGGATTAACTTTTTCTCGTACGACGGGATGACCCACGACGGCCGCTCGGAGCGGTATCTGCAATCGGTCGGGCGCGGGCTGTTCGCGTCGCGCTCCGTCCCGCGCAACTGGCGCCGGGTCAAGCCGATGCCCATCCTGCCGAAAACGGAAGGAACGCCCGCCGATGTTCAGCCGTGAGATCGTGCCCGTCACGCCGGAATCGGTCGGCATAGACCGCGACCGCCTCGGCCGCGCGCTGGAAATGCTCCGGGGCGGCGTCGGCTCGGCGTACCCAGGAGCGACCATTTGCGGGTACCGCCGGAACCAGTGTTTCGTTGACCTAGCGTTCGGGACGCACGGCGGTAGCTCCGTCGCCCGCCCGGACTCCCTCTATGACCTCGCCTCCCTGACCAAGCCACTCGCGACCGCGTCCAGCATCCTGATTCTAGTGGAGCGCGGCCTGCTGTCTTACGCCGATACGCTGGAGTGGCTGTTCGGGGGCGACCGGGTCAACCACTGGAAGGCGGTCACCGTCCGCCAGTTAGTGACTCACACCTCCGGGCTTCCCGCTTGGCTCCCGCTCTACAAGTCGGGGCCGGGGCTGGAGTGCGCGGTAGACACGATCCTGTCTACGCCCGCCGAAAACCGCCCGGCACCCGGCGCGAGCTATGAGTACTCGTGCCTGAACTATATCCTGCTCGGGCGGATCGTTGAGGACATCTCGGGGAAGACGCTGGCGGCGTTCGCCCGCGAGAACGTCTTCGCGCCGCTCGGCATGATTGACACGATGTACGAGCCTGACGCGCTCCTCCGGAAGCGCATCGCGCCGACACAGTCCGAGGAAGGTCCCGAATCGGAACAGCCCGTCACGCTATGCGGGACGGTTCACGACGGCAACGCGCGGGGGATAGGGGGCGTTTCCGGCAACGCGGGGCTTTTCGGCACGGCGCGGGACGTCGCCCGCTTCGGCAACGCGGTTCTGTATCCGGGCGCGGCGCGGATTTTCGGCGCCCCGTCGCTCGCCCGTATTCGGGAGAATCAGATCCCCGGTGTCGGCGGGCAGTCGCTCCTGTTCTACACGGACGGCAACGGGTTTAATCCGGTCGGCGATCTGCTCTCGCCGCAAGCCATCGGGCACTCCGGCTACACGGGCACCGTGCTTACGATTGACCCGGCGAACGATCTCGTGGTCGCGGTGCTGACGAACAGCGTGTACCCGACCGAATACGGTGAGGGCAAGCTGGGGTGGCTTGCGCTACGCCGCCGGTTCCTGAACGCGCTCGCGGCGTCGCTAACCGATTAGCGCGATCCGGCGGGGAACAGCACGCGCAGGTATCCGTCCGCCATCGCCTTCATGGAGAAGTTCCGCTCGGCGCGTATCTTGCCGAGTAGTGCCATCGTCTCGCGCCGCTCCCGATCCTCCCAGAGACTCACGATAGCCTCGCGTAGCGCGTCGGGGTCGCGCGGGGGTACCAGCGAAGCCGTGAGGTCGTCCCCGACGGTGTCCGGCACACCGCCGACCGTGGTCCCGATTACGGGTAGCCCGTGCAACTGCGCCTCCGCATAAACCAGCCCGAAACTCTCCTCGTGCGACGGCAAAACGAACAGATCCGCCGCCGAGTACAACTCGCTCATCCCGGAGACGAATCCGAGGAAGCGGTGCCGACCAGGGAGCAGTCGGCTCGCGAGATCCTCCAGCGCGCCGCGCTCGGGGCCTTCGCCCGCGATCAGCAGATACGGCACTCCGTGGTTCCTTTGCAGTCGCGCGTCCGTCGGCATCCCCGCTACCGCCGTGATCAGTTCGGCAATCCCTTTCGGTTTGCCAAGGCGCGCGGCGGTGACGACCGCGAACGCCGTGGCGGGGACGCTGAACTGTTCACGCAACTGGTCGCGGTTCGGCAGGTCGCGGATGGGTGCTGGGATGCCGCTCGGGATGACGATGATCTTTCCCACCTCGGTACCGTGCTTACCTATCTCGCGCCCCTGGAACGAACTAACCGCGACTACGGCCGAGCAGAACCGCGCCGCGAACTCGTTCTTGAGTCGTCGGGTCCGTTTCGGCAACGGGTCGGAGCCGCCGCCCGCATGCAGGGACACCACGCACCGCTTCCCCGCGAGGCGTGCGGCGAGAACGTCATTAAGCGACGCGAAGTTCATGCCATAATGGATGTTCACGACGCCCGCGGGGAAGGAGCGGATCAGCATGGCGAGGCGCGGGATGCCCGACAGTCGGCGCTTGCCGAAGCCGTGCGTCAGAGCGGGGGAGCGACTAGCAGTGATGCCCGCCTCCGCGAACCAGGTGGCGGTGTTCTCCGACCCTTCGCACTCCGGCAGGATGACGTCGGCGTGGATGCGGCGGCTATTCAGCTCGACGGTCAGGTTGCGCACGACGCGCTCCATCCCGCCGACGCCCGAACCGGCACACAGCACGAGCACGGAGTTCGCGGAGGACATCCCGACTCGTGTGGGGGCGGACGCCGCCGGACGTGATAAAACAGGCGAGGCCCGCGCCCCGCTCTCCAATGCGTTTTCTGTCATGGGGGAGTTCACGCTTCTACAAAAACACTCGACCGGGATGAAACAATCACTTCTACAAACCCTTAGACGGGATCGCCGGGCGTTTCGTCGCGCCCTAATCCACCGCTACGTCGCGCCCGTGCTCTGCAAGCCGGTTGGTGTTAGCGAAAAGCCCGCGCTTATTATCGCGCCGCACCAGGACGACGAGACGTTCGGTTGCGGCGGGCTGATCGCCCTCAAGCGACGTATCGGTGTCCCGGTCACAGTTGTTTTCGTCACGGACGGTGGCGCGTGCTACGGGGACAACATCCCGGATATGGCACGCCGGAAACTGGTCGTGCTCCGGGAAGCGGAGGCTACCGCCGCGCTCGGCGTGCTAGGCGTGTCCCACGACAACATCCTGTTTTTGCGCTTCCCCGACGGTGCGCTGTCCTCATTAGACGCCGAACAACAAGCGCGGTTAAACACGCTTCTCACCCTCCATCTGGAGGATTCTCCGGCGCGGGAGGTCTACGTGCCGCACCGCCGCGACAGTCACCCGGATCACGAAGCCACCTACCGAATCGTCGGCGATATTTTATCCGCGACGGAAAACACCGGCAAGCAGACGCCGGAGTTATACGAGTACCCGGTCTGGCTTTTCTGGAGCCGCAACCGCCTGTTCGACAATCTAGGTCTACGGGATCTCGCGAACGGGCAAAGAATTATCGTCGCGGGAGTGCTGGGCGATAAAGCGGCGGCTATTCAACAGTATCCGTCCCAACTCGCGTCGCTACCGCCCGGCTTCGCGGAGCAGTTCCTGCTCGGCAACGAATTCTTCTTCCGGTCGAACCCGAAGCCGCGCTAGCGGGTGTCGGGGTAGAGACGGGCGAGTGTGTCCCCGGAGACGCCCCGCGCGTGCAAGTAGTGGAGGTAGACCCACAGAAATAGGTACCGAAAACGTCGCCTGCCGGTGAACCGTCGCGCCGAAGTAGTCACCGTCAGCGGGAGGAGCACGGTACGCGTTCCCGTGCTCCGCGCGTGGCTTTCGAGCCGACAGACCAGTTCCCAGTCCTCCATCAGCATCCGCTCTCGAAAGCCCCCGAGGGCGTCCCAAGTGCCCCGGCGCAGGAATATTACGGAGTCGCCGTAGTAGTGCCGGGCCGCGCGTGACCGGGCGTTGTAAACCCGCGCGAACAGGTCGTTGAAAAGGGAACGTGGGGCGAAGCACAGGCGGAAGTTCCCGCCGATGGTTGCGCCGTTCGACAACGCCACATCAATGGCGGCACCGGCTCCGGGCGGGAGTAGCGTGTCGGCGTGCAGGAAAACCAGCACGTCTCCGGTCGCCGCGCTTGCCCCCACGTTCTGCTGGTGCCCCCGGCCTCGCTCCGTCTCGATCACCGTGGCACCCGCCGCGCGGGCAATCTCGCGTGTCGCGTCCGTCGAACCGCCGTCCGTCACGACAATTTCTGCCGCAGGGCAGGCGAGGGTTGCGGCGGCAAGAGTCTCTCCTATCGCCGCCGCCTCGTTTAATGCCGGGATGATTACGGATAGACGCACACCGTCAGTGCCCCGCCGACCCCGAAGGCGTCCCGGCCTGGACTTCGCGCATGTACTGCATCTCCCCGATGGATGTTATACGCTCCATCTCACGGATCGCCGCCCGCTCATGATGAAGCGTGAACAGGAACGCGCCGCTCCACAAGATAACGAGCACGCAGGACAGCGGCACCGCCATCGCCCTCATGCCGCGCGTCACGCCCGCCGCGAATGGTACGCGCAGTATTCGGCTGAACACGCCAAACAGCGCGAGAAGGCCCAGCGGGACCGACGCTATCATCAACCCGAAAACCCACGGCGCGATAATTTTTTCGACCGCCTCCCGAGGCACATCCTCCTGCGTTTGATGGCCAGATATACCCAATGCGGAAGTCATGCCCTGACCGAACAGGTTGCATACCGTGCCCATCCCGATCAGTGCCGCCAGCGACGCGATGGTAGCCAGCATGACGAGTAAGCCATGCCCGACTTCACGGAGCGTCAACTTCAGGAAAAGGGGAGGCGCGATAAGCCCGATCGCGGCGGAAGCGAACGCGATCTTCGTCGTCAGGTCGGGTCCCAGCAACAAACCAACGTCGGCGATCACTGCCATGCTCGCCACGATCGGAAGAAAAACCCCGGCACACACGCCCCATATCGCCGACTTTTGCAACGCCTCGCCCTTCTGGAGGCGCGGCGAGAACCGGTAGACCAGTTTGAAGATGCCCGCGAATACCAGCGAGAAAAGCACCCCGGCGAGGAGCAGAAAGTCGGCGAACCACGCCCCGAACAACTGCATCGTTCTTGGACTGATACCCCAGTACAGACGCGGACTGACGTCACTCCGGAGAGCCTTCAGAGTGTCTCCCTCCTTGATGGCATTGGCGACGGCAACGGCCTCCTCGGGATGGCCGATGGAACCTAGATACGTCCCGTACGCAACCTGTTTGTCTCCAGCCCAACGGTCGCTCTTGTCTATGCCCCTGTACGGGTTGTCGGCGTTCTCCGCGCCCCCGGCACGGCTCATCGCCATACTCAACATTGCCCGCCCGACGAGGTTGAAAATGAAGTTGGTTCCGTGGTTCTGGACATTCTGACCGATCTGTCGGCTCGCCCGACGGATCACAAAGCCGGTTTCTTTGTCGCCACGGAGTTCCGCCGTCATGGCCGTAACGGCCGCCATGCGCGCCGCGGAGCGCATCTGGGTATACTGGGGGAACACAATGGCTGCCATGGAATTCATACGCGCCACAGTACCGGTTTCGTCGCCGCCGTTCAGAGCGCGTTGCAACTTCCATTTGGCGGTTATTTCGGGGACACCGTAGTCGTTCCACCCGGCCTTCGCGCCCGCGCGGACCCACGCGGCGGTCGCTTCCTCGTCCTGATGACCGGCGAAGTACCCCACCGCCGCCATCAGCGGGAAGTAAGCGTTATCCGGATCAGCACTCTCGCCCTCCAGAGCCGTCGCGACAAACTTCGCGACCTGAGCGGGGCCGCTGGTTTTCGGCGCGGTACCGGGTGTTTTGGTCCGCCTACTCGGGCTTGAAAGTAGGTTCTCCTCGGCGCGGTGAGTGTGAATCGTGTCCTGCATCATGCTCTTCAGGATCGCCGCCAGCACTACTGGGCTTTTCGGGTAATCGGTGTGCAATGCCTCAAGGTGTTTCAACGTCTCGCCCGCGTTCTTGTCCGCGAAGAAAGCGTTCATCGCGTGGGCGAAACGGAGGTCGAAGTCATTGCCACTCCGGGCGATTAATCTCTGGTACCTGGCTTCTGCCGCTGTCGCTGCGTCTGAGGGTGTAGTGTTCGCGAAGGCGGTGCGCATGGCACCGGGGAGCGTGAACGGGAGGAGTTGCATTCGGACCAGCCAGCGAGTTGCGGGCAACGCCAGAAGCACGACGATTAGCGAGACGGTGAAGGCGTAGAAAACTTTGCGGCGCGTGGACATAACGACATCGGATCCTTTGTTTCCTACTAAACGCGGAATGGGGATCATCGGTTACGCCGCCGCGACGCGGTTATCGGGAAACTTTTCGGCGGGGCGTTTACCGCCCCGCCACGATCTGCCCGCTACTTCTGAACCGTCGCCGGGAATCCGGCTTTGTCGAGCGCGGCGACGAGTCCGTCCACGGATGCCGTGGTCGGCTCGTGCGTGACGGCGATCTGCTTGCCGTCCACGTCCACGGCGACCACGGTCACGCCGGGTAATTTGCCCAGCGCATTTTTAATGGCGGTCGCGCACCCGTCGCACTCGATGTCGGGCGCGTCGAACCGCGAGACCTGATTAATACTGTTGCTAGTTTCCGCCACTTCGTTTGGTTCCTCCAGTGGTTGTTATACCCGCGCCCGTCAGCGCGGATACACTTTTGCGAACCGCGGCCACCCGCTTCTTTTTGAGCGGTCCGATCGCGGTCACGTTTAGTTGCGTTGGGTCTTCGGGGATCACGGCACGGGCGACCGACAGCACGTCGTCTGGCGTCACGGCGTCCATCTTCTCCAGCGCCTCCGCGAGGGGGACGACACGCCCGTAGTAGATTTCGGACGCCCCGATGCGGCTCATCCGCGCCGACATGGACTCCTGCTTCATCACCAGGCCGCTCCGCGCCTGCGCCCGCGCCCGCGCGAGTTCGGCGTCCGAGACGCCGTGTTCGCGGATCTTGGCGAGTTCGGCGCGCACCGTGTCCATGCACTCGACATAGGTGGCTGGCGATGTCCCGCCGTAGACCGCGAAGTAACCGCCTTCGCGGTGCATGTTGGCGTACGAGCCGATGGTGTAGCCGAGGCCGCGCTTCTCGCGGATCTCCTGGAACAGCCGCGAGCCCATCGAGTCGCCTAGAACGGTGTTCAGCACGGTCAGCGCGTACCGCTCCTCGTCCAGCACGCCGAACGCGGACGCACCGATCACGAAGTTTACCTGCTCGGTCGGTCGCACGTGGTTCGAGACCACGCCGGGTGCCGCGACCGGCCGCACCGCCGGGATAACCTCGTGGCGACCACGCAGGTCGCCCAGATACCGCTCGGCGAGGTCCGCGACTTGGGCGTGGTCGCAGTTGCCCGCCGCCGTGACTATCACCGCGCCCGGCCCGTATCGCTTCGCCATGTAGCCGCGCAAATGATCCGGCTCTAGCGCGGAGACGGTCTCCACGGTGCCGATCACCGCGCGGCCCAGAGGGTGATCGGGGTAGAGGGTTTCGGCGAACAGGTCGTGCACCAGATCATCCGGGTCGTCGTCGCGCTCCTTGATCTCCTCCAGAATCACCTTACGCTCCCGCGCCGTCTCCTCCGGGTCGAACCGCGAATTGCGGTACATGTCGGATAGCAGATCCAACGCGAGCGGCACGTCGCCCGACAGCACACGGGCGTAGTAGCAGGTGTATTCTTTGTCAGTGAACGCGTTCAGGTAGCCGCCGACATTGTCCATTTCGTCGGCGATGTCTTTCGCGCTATGGCGGCGTTCGGTGCCCTTGAACAGCATGTGCTCCAGGAAATGCGCGATGCCGCGGTGCTCCGGCTCCTCGTCGCGGGAGCCGGTGGCGACCCAGATCCCCACGCTGGCGGAGGCGACGGAGTCTACGGATTCGGTGATGACGCGCACACCATTAGACAGGGTGCTGGTTTGTACGGTTTCCACAAAGGGAAGGTGTGAAGACATATTCGTTATTGTATCGCGCCGCGCGTGCGTCGCGCGGCGTGGAAAGCCGATAACCACCTATTCTGATTTAATCCCAACCACATATCGACTCGCCTCCGAAAAAATTGGCTCTGACGGGTGATAGTTATGATAAGATATCTCCACGAAAACGGTGCCGGGGGAGACACTCAGTTCGGTAGCCGCCTGGGGTTCACTAACTCAGGAAGCGATACGAGGCCGTGTTAATGTGTGACGCGAAGATTTCTGGGGTACGCGGGTGAAGGGTAGAAAAATGGCTGAAGAAACAAAAGATGATGCCGACGAGTCCCGTCTGAACCTTGACTTACTCGACGCTAAGACGTCTTATGCGAACTATACACATGTGGTCGTTAACTCAACGGATGTTTCGTTGTACTTCGGTGCGGTTGACGACGGGGTGGCAGCGAACAGGATCAAGTTCGAGAACAAAATAGTGGTGAATCATGTGTCCTTCACGAAGATGATGGAGCACTGGTTCCCGAGATACCGACTGTTGAAGCGTTTACATGGTGATGGGTTAAAATCTCTCAACGATTTCGATGCGCAGACCATAAATGACGCGTTCAGCGAGATGCATGGTAACAGTTCTGGTCGGGCAGATGAGGAAGAGCGTAGAAGTAAGGATGAGTAAAATCGCGGAGACAATCAATCGCCAATCGGCCGCCGAACCGCCCCGATCTAGGCAGAGGGGCTTTCAGCACTCCGCAGGGCCGTTCAACGCTGTTCAGCATGAGTTGCCCGAACAGAACAGCAATTACTTTTTGGTGTCCCAGATGAATCAGACTCAAACCCTGTATTCAGGCAGACGTAACAATGTGAGTCTCGCGGACGAATTACTTATTCACATTTAACGAACACGCTCGCATGCAACAAGCATTAATGATCATACCCATGTTCAATGAGGCGGCCAGTTATAGTGGCGGGTTTGTCAAGATTGATAGCGATCTGAAGTCCCTGCCTGTTCTGGAGCGGGAGGGGTGCACACCCGTTTACGTCTATCAGTTTATTGATGCTATCAACGGCTTGGTGGACTACGACGACATCATGCGTGAGTATCCCGGGCTGACTTATTCTCAGATAAACGGGGCGTTCAATTTCCTGCGTCGTCTGTCCCAGTTCAACACTGCCATGGTAGGCATAGACGCGCTCGAGAATGAGTTCAACTCGGACGACAAGGAACTAATCGAGGGTCTGCGCGACGCGTTCCGTGCAGGGGAGCCTGACCATGTGCTCACTGCGGGTTAACGACATTACCCTGAAAGCACTCGCCGATTTAGCCCGGACTGGCGACAACAGGGACCAAATGTGCGAGAAGCGTTTGGTGAACTTCGCGAACGACGCGAACGAGAAGAATCCCGGACCGTTCGATGCCCACTCTGGAAGTCTGAAAGGCTTGCCCTCGGATCTCAACCATATACGCCATTACAGGTTCGGGAAAGCCTCACGGCACCGGATATATCTATCCGGTAGCCACAAAAACTGCTTTTATACAGCGTGGTATGTGAAAACGTTCAAGAAGGATGATGAGGACGAAGAGCATGAGAAGGCGTTTCAGAACAAGTTGAAAGATGCTCTGAGTAGCCCAGGCGGTCACTTCCTAGTGCTTGATGACAACACGAAAAAGTACGTCCCGATCAAAATCGCTCCCGTCGATCCGCCCGGTAGCTAGCCGGAGATCCAGGAGTTTAGCAAGAACGAGTAATAAGGACGATGGTTGCACCACTCTAACGTGGGAACCTTGAACGGTCTTCACGCGCTGATACGGTGAGTCAGTGACCGCGCGAACCCCGATGTGTTCTCGCCACAACGATGTAGAATAGGAACTGTACCGCCGGATGCGTCGAAACAACTGCCCGCCGAAAAATGCCGCTATTGATACCCGCGCCGATCTCGGGGGCGGGAGTCAGCGTGTTGACGGCTCCACCGTCGCCGGCTGGGCGCTGACCGCCGCCCTCGTCTGCGTGATCACGCTCTCGGCGTCGCGAGCCGCGCAACCCAAACGCGACAAACTCGCGAAGACGGGCGACGCGAACGCCCGATCCGTGGCCGCTGCCGGACTCGCCCCCAACGACTCCGCCGCGTTCCAGGCGCGGTTCGACCGCGAACTCTGGCCCATAATGACCCGCTCCGGTAGCGGCTGCACTATGTGTCACGGGCAGAAAAACGCGTCCCAGTTTTTGCTACTCAAAGACAGCAAATCCGCGTTCCTGAAGATGCTCGGGGAGGATCACTTCGATCCCGACAACCACGCGTCCATCATCGAGCGCGTGTCCACGACCGACAAAACGATCAAGATGCCGCCGGTGGACATGACGCCGCTCACACCCGCTGAAGTCGCGTTGTTCACCCGGTTCGCCGAAGACTTGCAGAAGAAGCGTCAGGGGAGCGGGACGCACACGGACGAGCAGTTCCCCGCGCATCTGCTTGCCTCGTATGCCGGTACCCGTCAGCCGGAGGGGCTGGACAACACGTTCCTGTCGTACCAGCAGTTGCGCGGCAAGGTTCACGCGATCTTCGGCGACGACTGGAAGCGCGAAGGGCGAGACCTGTTCGCCGAAAACGCGTACATGTTCGGCGGCGCGGACTACATCAAGCGGTTCGACGAGAGCACCCGTGCGACGCCCGAATATCTGACCGGGGTTGACTTGCTCGGGCGCGACATCGCCTCGCGGGCGTACCTATCCCGCACGGGCCCCTTCGCCGGGTTTCCCGCCGCGCTCCCCGTCTCGACTGGGAAGACGAACCCCGCCACCGTGACCGCGATCCGAAATCTGTATAACCGGATGTTGTTCCGCGACCCGTCCCCAGCAGAACAGCGCGAGGCACTCGGCTTCCTGCAAAACGTGTACCGCGCCCAGAATCAGCTCGCGTTAACCGCGCCGCAAGACCTGCGGTTCGCGCTCACTTTGCGTGATGATAAAGGCATGACAACGGCGCGTGATGTGGAGGTCCGGGTCTCGGCAAACCCGCGCGCACTGGTTTCGGAGTTCGTGGATCAGAGCAAAGACACTTTTAAGCCCGACGAAAAAGCCGCGCCGCGTACGGCGTCCGTGACGCTTAAACAGCCGTTCGCGCTCGTCGCGGGCGACGCTGGTCAGACGGTCACCGTTACGAATGAGGGGACGCACGGGAACGTTTCGGTCTCCTCGGTCATGCTCCGCGGGCCGCTCCCCGCGCGCGATGAGACGGTGGTCCCGATCACCGATGCCGCCATCCGCGCCGAAGGGGCTTGGCACATCCGGGGTGAGGACAACTTCACCTCCTACGAGGACGCGAACGAGAACAAGGGGCGCTCGCGGGTAACATTCCCGCTCCCTGTCACGAAATCCGGGACCTACGAGATCGCCCTGACATGGCGACGATTCCCGGAGCCGACGACACCCGCGCCTGGTACTAAAAACCGCCGCCGTGGCGCACCGACCAGTGGAGCGGATAATGTACTGGTCGAAGTTGTGTCAGGGGACAAACGGAGTCGCCTCGCCGTTCCGCCTGCCCAGCCGCTACCGCCTCGTAACGAGGCGACGTTCGCCGTTGACGAAACCGCTGATTCGCTGGCCTCCTGGGACCTCGGCACCGCGTTTCAGTTCGGTGCGCCGGGTGACGGCGTCGAGGTGCGCAACGAGAACACACACAAACGCGTCGTCGCGGACGCGGTTCGTCTCGCCCCGGTTGACACCGCCGCGCCCGCGCCCGTTCTCCCGACCGCGTTTAACGCACCGGTAACCGGAGCCGCGCCGGTGCTGACCCTGCGCGGCGCGACCGCGACCGGACGCGACAAGTGGGGCAAGTTCCAGGTCGGTGCGTTTAACCCGTACAACACGGTCGGTCCCGACATTTTGCAGGACACCGACGACAAGGGCGCGAAGGTAGAGAACCTGAGCCTGCTGTACACGCCCTTATCGGTGGGAAAAAGCGGCTTCGATCCGGCGCGGTTCTACAAGGTCGGCTTGATATTCCCGGGTCAGGTGGACAACGAGACCAACGTGCCGGTAGTGGTACATGCGCGGGCGTCGTCGCCGATCGCCCGCATCGTCTACCCCTACCACGCGCATGTCGGCGCACAGGTGGTGGTGGACGCGTCTAGCTCGTTCAATATCCAGCAGTCGCCGCTCCACTACCACTGGGAGCAGATCGGCGGGCCGCGCGTCGTGCTTGGAAACCCCGACGCGCCGCGCCTGGCGTTCGTCGCGCCCGCATTGACCGCGCAACAAGCCGCGTGGGAAGGACTAACCCGCGCGTTGCTCGCGCACCCGGACTTCCTGTTCACCCGCCCGCGCTCGCTGATGACCACGACCGACCCGAAACAGCGTCGCCGCTTACAACTGGTCAAGATCGCGCAGGATATTCTGGCGCGGACGCCCAGCGCGGACGAACTGGCTCGGGTGGATCGCGGCGAGCCGCTGTCCGCGCTGGTAGACAAATACCTGACACTGCCGGAGTTTCAGGACTTCTACTTCCGGCGAACCCGGCTGTATATCGAGTCGCACGGCACGCCCGAACAGGACGAACCGGCGCGGCTGTGGACGTATATCGCTACGCACGACCGCCCATTCAAGGAGATTCTGACGGCGGACTATACGGTGGACACGGGCGGCAAGCGAAAGGCGCGCCCGGCGTTCTACGGTAAGACGGGCGTACTGACCATGAAGGGCTTTATCGAAGGCAAGCCGGGTCTACCGCACTTCAACTACCCGGCGCAGGTGTGCGAGAAGTTTCTTGGCTACGTCTTCGAGGTGCCGGATGAGGTGCTGAAAGTGCGCAACGGCCTGACGGCGTCCGCGACTACCGACCCGAAATCGGTCTGCTACTCGTGCCATAAGGTGCTGACCCCGCTTGCGTATCAGCGTCGCCACTGGGACGACAGCGGCGTGTTCCGTATGCACGACGACACCGGCATGATGCTGGACGCGTCCGACCAGGCCGTCGTCGCCTCGTACCCGTTCAAGGGCGCGGGACTGCAAGCGTTCGCGACGCAGGCGCAGAACAAGGAGCGGTTCATCCGCGCGATGCTCCAGACGCATTTCATCTGGTACTTCGGGCGCGACTTGCGCTACGACGCCGACGAGCGCGGGCTGTACCGCCGCCTCTGGGCGACGACCGCAAGCACTCACTACGCGATCCGTCCGCTGATCAAGGCATTGGTGCTTTCGCCGGAATATTTGAATAGCGCGGTCACCGCGCCAACGAAAGAGTTGCCCGCCCAGGCGCGGGCGCGGCGGCTCGCGCTACTAACGCGGTTCCACGGCCGCATCTCACGCCCCGCCGAATCGCGGACCGCGCCCACGAAAGAAACCCGATGAGCCAGCATGAACCCTGCCCCGAAATGGGCCCGCCCCAATACGACAGTCCGCTGGAGAAGCCGACGGTTGACCCGCGCGTTCTGTCCCGCCGCTCCTTTCTGCGGCGCGGTGCGCAGACCGGACTCGCGCTGGGCGCGGCGGACTTTCTGAACTATCTGATGCGCCACGGCGACCCGCGCGAGGGCCGCGCCTTCGCCGACAGCATCGCCGCGAAAGTCCAGGAAGCCGCCGATCCGCACTACCTGATCTACTGGTTCGTGGAAGGCGGGTGGGAGAGCTACGACATGTTCAGCCCGCTCGATACCGCGAACAACGTCGTCACGCGTCTCCCCGCCGCCCAGATCAGCAACGAGCGGTACCGCGTCCTGAAGTGGGGGCAACCAGACCACTACATCACGAAGACCGGTAACATACGGCACGGGTATCTTGCCGAAGGGGGCAAGAGTCTGTTCGCGGACATGGCCGTTCTGTCGTCCATGCACACCGGCGAGTTCCACTCTGGCGACCGCCTCAAGGCGCACATGGGGTCGTATGACCTGCACCTTCAGGGCGAGCGCGAAAATGACGAGCGTTCCGTAACGCAGGCGTTCGCGCAAACCTACGGCCAGGGGCACGTGCTCCCGAACGTCTCGTGGCACTGGTGGCTATCGGACGGCGAGCTGAACGAGGTGCAGTACACGGGGCGCAAAGGCTACTACGCGGGCCTCGGCCCCGCGCACGCGCACACGATTTACGCCAGCACCCCGGCGAACCTGCGCGACTTCCTGCTCCGTATGCACAGCAATTCGAGCGACGTGGTGAACCGGCAGATCGAGCGGTTTCTGGATGATTCGCACGTCCATCTGCGCCGCGACAGCAGCATCGAGACGATCAAGGCGTACAACTCGGCGCGCGAGATTTACGGAAACCTGACGGCTGCGGGCAAGAAGCTGGACCGCAATATGCTCTCCACGCTGTTCTACGACGCCGAACTCAAGGCGAAGTTTAACGTCAAGCCGGGCGACGAGCTGATCACGTACCAGAGCGTGAACGGGAATAAAGCGCGCACCAAGTTCTGTCCGAGCACGAACGTCCAAGCGATGATGACATACGAGCTGCTACGCCAGGATCTGTCCTGCGTGGCGTGGATCGAGACGCGTGACATACGTAGCTTCGACTCGCACCATGGTCGCAAGGATCTATGGGAGAATGACCGCAAGACGCCGCGCGGCCAGCCTGACCAGACCGACATGCTCAAGCGGCAACTCTGGGAGCCGCTCACGGCACTTGTCGAACTGCTTAAGAAGACGCCGCACCGCCGCACAGGCAAGCCGATCTGGGAACATACGACCATCGTGCTGACGTCCGAGTTCGGGCGAACGATCCACGGGGACGTAGACAGCATCCTGAAATCCACGATGCCGGAGTCTGACAAGCAGAAGATGGTTGACGGACAGGACATCTCCCAGCACTGGAAAGTCACCTCGGCGGCATTTCTGGGCGGCACCGTGCAGGGCGACCGGCAGTGGGGCGGTGTCGGCTCGAAAACGATGCTGGCGGTTCCGCTCCTGCCGGACGGCAAGTCGCACCCGGACTTCAACGCGATAACGGGTGAAGGGCCTGTCGGCTGGGATGACCCGAAGCACGCCGCGTTCAAACAGGCGAAGTACGACGAGTATATGGCGTTGATCCCGAACCACGGCGACGTGTACGCGACCGCGCTGTATCTCGCCGGGATCGCCAAAAAAGATCAGGCCGGGCGTAACAACCGCAAACCGCTGACGTATATTAAGAAGGCCGCGTAGCATTGGACAGAGCGTCCGAAAGCCGAAACCCGTGATACACGAAGCCGTTATCCCGTCCCGCCGCGCCGCCATCGTCTGCTACGGCGCGGTCCTGATACTCCTCGCGCTGGGGCTTTGTCGCGCTGCGAACGCCCTGCCGAAATACGCGAAGGCAGAGAAGAAGCCGTGTTCTTATTGCCACGTCGCGCCCGCCGGCGGGGGAGCGCGTAACTTCCGTGGTCTGTACTACGCCCTGCACAATCACACCTTCGCTGCGTTCGACGAAGCGGCAGAGGCGAAGAAGGCGGAAGCCGGGAAGCCAGCCCCGGTCGAACCGCCGGGTCCCGATCTGCTCAAGCCGACCACGGCACCGGGCGCGTGGGACTTCGGCCAGTACGACGGCGGCAAGGGCGAGATGAGCGTTGACGGCGATGCGGTGCGTATCGCGGTGACAAAGGTGACCGGCACGAACTGGCACGTACAGTTATATCAGAGTCTCCCAATGCTCGCGAACGGCAAGACGTACACCCTGACGTTCCGCGCCCGTGCCGACAGGTTGCGCTCGGTCCCAGTATACGCGCAGGTCGGCGCGGGCGATCACCACGGAATCGGATTAAGTTCCACCGTCACGCTCAGTGCGCGGTGGAAGCGGTATGTCTGCTCCTTCACTGCCGCGAATGTTGCCGACGCCCCGACCGTGGGCAATCTGATGCCGTCATTCCTGCTTGGCGGCGAGACCGGCACGGTCTGGTTTGCGGACGTGCGGTTGCGCTCCGGCAACGCGGAGACGCTTCCCGACTCGGATCCCGCGACCGTGCCCGATTTCGGCGAGGCGCAGTTCGCGGGTATGGGGTGGGTGCGGATCCCCGCCGGTTCGTTCGTCCGTGGTACGACGGACGCTGAGAAGGATGCGCTGACGAAGGCGGGCGTCTGGAACCCGACGAACGCCGTCGAGCAACCCGCCCGCGACATCCGGATCACTCGTCCCTTTTTCATCTCGCAAACCCCAGTCACGCAGGCGGTCTACAAGGTGGTAATGGGGGTGAGTCCGTCCGCGTTCCCCGGCGATGATTTGCCGGTTGACTCCGTGACATGGAACGACGCCAGGGCGTTTTGTAAGGCACTGACCGCGCGTTCGGGCGGCAAGGCGCGGTACCGGCTCCCGACCGAGGCGGAGTGGGAGTACGTGTGCCGCGCGGGTTCCGACGGACAGTACCCGCGCGGCGAGGATCGTTCCACGGTGCGCGAGGCCGACCTGAACGAATATGCGTGGTACGCGGCGAACGCCGAGAACCGGACGCACCCGGTCGCGAACCGGCGCGCGAACGCGTGGGGGGTCTACGACATGACGGGGAATGTGTGGCAGTGGTGCGAGGACGCGTTCGTACCGGATTACTACGCGAAAAGCCCGTCCGCGGATCCGGTCGCGCGTGACCCGGACGCGACGGAGCAGGTGCTTCGCGGCGGTTGCTGGTTCTTGGACGCGCGGGCGCAACGGGTCACGGTGCGCGGCGGCAACGTGCCGGGTTTCAAAAGCCCGTATGTCGGTCTTCGAATCGTGCGCGAGTGAGTGTCGGGCCCGCCGAGGCGGTGAATCGTGAGGCAGATCGGGAGCGGTATCGAATATCTTTTGGCATTCGTCACCGAGGTCATCGCTCGCTTGTCTCCGAAGCAAAATCAGGGACAATAATCAAGGGACACCAAGGCCGCCTACCCAAAGAAGGAAGAACTTCTGTTCTGGCAACGCCTTGGCATGACCGTCCGCGAAAAGCGTATTGCGAAATCCAGAGGAAGTTGACCCATCAAAAAAGTAGTCGGTGATCACGTTGGGCCGTCGCGCGAAGTGCCAACTCTGCCCGTCCGCGAGGATAACAACCTCGGCGACAGATAGTTTTACATCGGAGAAATCCACCGCCTTATCATCTTCGGACGCGGAAACAAAGCCTACCTCTGTCCGATACACGTAAGACGTTCCGATTTTCTCGAACATAGTCTCATTCGCACGAGAAATTGCACTGTCGTTCATGTCCGCCGCCGTTTCCCCTGTAAGAACACCGCCTATGTCCCTTGGACAACGATGTACTTCCTTGCTCCTTATATAGCACATTCATTGATCATTGAAGTATGTTGCAGTTCCTAAACCACGCTGGGGCGGACTCGCCCAGCAAGGCGGCGATGGCCGCGCCGATGGACTCTTCTCGCGTCTTGTCATCCCTCGGGCAGATCCGGCGTACCTCCCCCTTAATCCACCCCCAAGCCAGTTCGATCGGGTTGAAGTCCGGCGAGTAAGGCGGCAAGTACAGCAACGAACAGCCTGCCGCTTCCACCAGCGCGGCGATGTTCCCCCCATGAGGAATCCAGGCGTTGTCTAGTCGCGAAAATGCTGAGCATTTCTCGGCAACTATCACCGACCCCTCGCCGAGCACGGGGAGCAACTCCGCCGTCAGCCCCCCCCGAAGTCGTCGCGCTTGAAGTCGCCTAACTTCGTCGCGAAGGCGCACATCCCCGTCAGAGACATCGCCCCCAGTAGCGAGCGGTTGACCCCGCGCTGGCAGGCGACTTTCTCGGCACACCGCTCCGACTTCTTCGCCCACCCATAGAGCCAGTACAACGCAAGAGAGAAGCCGCATTCGTCCAGGAATACCAGACGCTCCGGCGCGACCGTGGCTAAAGCGAGTCGGAACCGCTCGCGCTTCCCCTCGTCACGTTCCGCCGCGTCCCGTGTTTTTTTTGTGCGTGTAGCCGAGCCGCCGCAAGGCATAGTGGATTGTGGAGGCGGCGATGTGTTCGCCGGTTTTCTCCCGCCACGACCGGGCGATGCTGACTAATGTAGCGTTCTCGCCCGTGGCGAGTTCCAGGAGATCGGTCTCCCGCGCCGGGGTGACCTTGGCGGGACGTCCCGGCGACGGCTTGCTCCGCAGGTGTCCCTCCGCGCGGTATTGATAGGAGAAGCGTTGCACGGTGGAGAGCGATACGTCGAACTGTTCGGCGACGGCTTTCTGCCTCGCGCCGCCTTGTAAGGCGCGGATCACCCGCTCCCGTAGGTCAAGAGAATAAGGACGCATGGGCTATTGCACACAAACATTAATCATTTTTGATTTTGCTATAATTTAGGACTATCAGAGATTTTATTCCATCCCCCGGTTCTAGCCGTACACGCGATCGCTTTCATGAGAAGCAACAAAATTGCCTCTCGATACATGTCTTATGCCCGCTGGCACCAGATTCTGATTGCACTTCCGGGGTGTATCCGGGTATACCTTATTTGCCAACGTTAGCATCAACCGAACGAGAATGGAATTGATGTTCATACGACTGCGTATTCGGTCTCGGCATCAGTAAGGACTGGCCCACGTATCCGCCGGCGACATTCGCGGAACAGTCGACGACGGTCTGAAGTCACACGCTGTGAGAAAATGCCCATGCCGTGCCGATAATAAGGGCAGTCACTCCTGTGTTTCTAAAAGGATGGGGATAATGTCGTACCATTTTCGTTCGTACTTCTTTGTTGGCGTCTCGCTGTCGCTGACACTATATGTACTCGCTGGTGTTGCGTGCGCGCAGACCGGTAAAACCGCGTCCGTGGTTACTAGTCGGACGCGCAAAGTTCTCGCCGCGAACGTCCCAGTCACGATATCCGTGGATGTGAACGCGGGGCGGCACCCTATCTCGCCGCTCATCTATGGGCTTTGCTATCCTGGAAGCGCGATCAGCGATCTGAACTGCCCGCTGGTTCGTATCGGCGGCAATAATACGACCCGCTACAACTGGCAACTCAACGCCGACAATAAAGGCAATGACTACTTCTTCGAGAGTTTTCCGGACGATAGCGCGACTCCCGGAGAGCGCAGCGATACCTTCGTCGCCGTGAACAAAGCGGGCGGGGCACTCAGCATGTTGACCATCCCGCTGATTGATTGGGTCGCGAAAGTCGGCAACGGAAACGACCCGCGCGGGCGACTCGCCTCGTTCCCCGCTTCGAAATACCCGGACCAACAATCGTTCGACCCCTACTACCCCGGAGGCGGTAACGGCATCTACAAATCTACCGGCCAGCCTATCACCGGCAATGACCCTAACCTTGCGAACATGCAAAACTCGGTCGCGCTCCAACGAGGCTGGGTACAGCACCTCGTGAATAAATGGGGCACCGCCGCGAACGGTGGTGTTCGCTACTACCTTATGGACAACGAGTCGAGCATCTGGCACGGGTCGCACCGGGATGTGCAGCCGGTCGGAGCGTCCATGGATGCGATGTGGGACAAGTTCCGAACCTACGGCGAGGCGATCAAATCCGTTGACCCTTCGGCGAAAATAGTCGGTCCCGAAGAGTGGGGCTGGAGCGGCTACTTCTATTCCGGGCGGGATCAGCAGTGGGGGCCGTCGCACGGATACGATTTCTACCATGCGCCGGATCGCAGCACGCACGGCGAGGCCGATTACATCCCCTGGCTCCTCTCGAAATATGCGGACTACGACAAGACCAACAATAAACGCCTGCTCGACGTTTTGAGCGTGCATATCTACCCGCAAGGGGGAGAGTTTGGCAACGACGTTTCGGCGGACATGCAGTCGCGGCGGAACCGCTCGACCCGCTCTCTGTGGGATCCGATTTATAAAGACGAGACGTGGATCGCCGACTACGTTCAACTCGCGCCGCGCCTCAAAGGCTGGGTCGCTCAGTACTATCCCGGCACGCTGATCGGCTTGACCGAGTACAACTGGGGCGCGGAAGGGCACATGAACGGCGCGACTACGCAGGCGGATATTCTAGGCATTCTGGGCCGGGAAGGGCTTGATCTGGCGACGCGCTGGACGACGCCGAATCCGGGGACGCCCGCGTACAAAGCCATTTCGATGTTCCGCAACTACGACGGGAACAAGAGCGGCTTCGGTGATACGTCGGTCTCCGCCGCCGCGCCCGACCCGAACACTGTGTCGGCGTTCGCCTCGCAGGACAGCGCGGGCGGCGCGGTCAGCATCGTGGTCATCGCGAAAGAGTCTTCGGGGTCAACGCCAGTGACGGTCAACGTGGCGAACTTCGGCGGCGCGTCCAGCGCACGCGTCTGGCAGCTCGCTGGTATCGGCGGTAGCGCGACGGACACGGCGATTACAAAATTGACCGACGTGCCGGTTTCCAGCGCGGGCAGTATTTCGCTCACCGTTCCGTCGCCTTCCGTGACCGTGCTCCGGCTCGATACCGCCACCGTCGGGGCCGGAACCGGTTTGAAAGGCACCTACTACTCGGGTACCGCGCTGACCGGCACGTCCGTCGGGACGCGCACAGATTCGCGGGTTGCTTTCAACTGGGGCAAGTCCGGGATTCCCGGCATCGGCGGGCTGGGGCACAACAACTTCGCCGTCCGCTGGGAAGGGTTCGCGCAGGCACCCGTAACCGGGGACTATTCTTTCTATACCGTCACCGCGTCTGGGGTGCGTGTCCGGGTGAATGGGGCCACCGTAATCGAGGATTGGACCGCTCATTCGCCACGGCTTGACCAGAGCGTGACGACGGTGCACTTGACCGCGGGACAGCGGGTGCCGCTCGCCATGGACTACTACCATGCCACGGGCGTCGCCTCCGCCCAACTCTACTGGTCGTACTCGGGGCAGACGATGCAAGCGATTCCGCGCGCGAACCTGTATCCACTCACGCCCTGACCAGAGGAAAAACAAACGCTATGATAACCGCCGCATGAGAAATACTATCCCTATTGCCTTCCTATTCGTCGCCGCATCCTTTCTAGTGGGAGGCGGATCAGCGGCGCGAGCGCAGTCGGTGTACACTGTCACGGATCAGAACCGCCTCGGCACTCTGAGTCTCGCGACGGGGACATTCACACAGATCGGCGCGAACTTCGCCCCGGCGATCATTCCGGCGTCGCTCGGGTTCGGCCAGAGCAAGCAACTCTATCTACTCGACAGCGCGAACACTCTGTATACGGTTTCGACCTCTACGGGGGGTCTCGGAGCGGGGGTGTCGCTGGCGACTCCGAACGGCGAGGTGGTCGCCAGCATTACCGGCGACAATAACGGGAATCTGTGGGGGATCGCCCCAACTTCGGACGGCACCGACACCGAACTTTTGCGCGTGTTCGCTTCGGGGGCGACGACCAAAGTGGGGGTTTTGGGGCAGGGAAGGGCCGACATTGACGGCGGTTTGGCGTTCGACAACACCGGCTCGCTGTTCCTGTCGCCCGGTCAGTCGGGCGACGCGTTCTACTCCGTAAACACCGGCACGGGCGCGGCGACGCGGCTTACCACGTCGGCGGGTTTTGCTACCGGGCAGGGCACCTACGGGATGGTCTACAGCGCGAATCAGTTACAGGTGGCGGACGATGGCGGAAATCTGTACAGCGTGAATCGTGGAACGGGCGCGGCGACGAGTACCGGCGCGA
Source organism: Armatimonadota bacterium (assembly GCA_043754515.1). Lineage (GTDB taxonomy): Bacteria > Armatimonadota > Armatimonadia > Armatimonadales > Armatimonadaceae > JACMIU01. The sequence continues at coordinate 10,990 of JAYUUO010000121.1, read as the reverse complement.
AGTACGATGCGCAGGCCATCGGCGTCATCCTGGGCCTCGCGACCCCGGACTTCGGCGCGGACGTCGTACCCGAACCGGGCACCTGGCTCCTGATAAGCATCGGCGGGTTAGCCGGATTATGTCATCGAAGCCGTGTCCGGGGACAGAGTGCCCGGTAGGAATCGAACCCACATCGTACACTTTACAAAAGTGCCGCCTTATCCCTTAGACCACGGGCGCGTGCCCGCGTACCGCGCGGGGCACATCCATATCGCTGGTACACATGTCCGCGCTAAAGGTGATTGTCCGCTGCTTCTAGCGGTAAGCCGACGCTTGCAGGTTGAACAGTTCGGCATAGATGCCGTTTAGCGCGAGTAGTTCCTCGTGCGAGCCGTTCTCGCGGATGGTGCCGTGTTCCAGCACGATAATCCGGTCGGCTAGTCGCACCGTGCTGAACCGGTGGCTGATAAACAGTGCCATCTTGCCGCGCGTCAACTGCTGCATCCGCTCGAATATCTCGTACTCGGCGCGGGCATCCAGACTCGCGGTCGGCTCGTCTAACACCAGCAGGTCGGCGTCGCGCATGAAAGCGCGGGCGAGCGCGACCTTCTGCCACTCGCCGCCTGACAACTGGTAGCCGTCCTCGAACCACCGCCCGAGCGTCGTCTCGTACCCTTTAGGAAGTTTCGTGATCACCGCGTCCGCGCCGCTCTTCGCGGCGGACGCCTCGACCCGCTCACGGTCGTCACTCTCCTCCAGCCGCCCGACGCCGATGTTCTCGGCGGCACTCAGGAAGTATGTCACGTAGTCCTGAAATATCACGCCGATGGCATCGCGCAGACTGGCAATGTCGTACTCGCGTATGTCACGCCCGTTCAGAAAAATCGCGCCGCTATCAGGTTCGTAGAGCCGCGTGAGCAGTTTCACGATGGTGGTCTTGCCCGCGCCGTTTTCGCCGACCAGCGCGACGGTCTCCTCCGGATACACAGTGAAGCTGACCCCAGCGAGGGATGGCTTGTCTTTCCCCGGATAGGTGAACACGACGTCCCGAAACTCAATTCCGGCGGTAAAGGGGCGGGCGAGCGGCACGGCGTCCAGGCGGTCGCGGATCGTCGGCTCGATGTCCAGAAACTCGAACAGTGTGTTGAGATACAGGCTACCCTCATAGAGCGACGAGATCCCGAACAGGATACCCCGGAAACTAGACTGCACGGAGCCGACCGCCTGCGTGTAAAATGTCAGGTCGCCGAATGTCAGTGCACCCGCGATAACCCGTAGCGCGACGAAAAGGAACGTGCCGCTCGTGAACAGCGTGGTCAGACTGCCCCACGCAAATCCCGCGAGAGACCGACGTGTCATCAGGGCGCGGTTCTCGCGGAAGAAGCGGTCGGCGATTGTTTTCCACCGCGCCATGAAGCGCGGGCCGAGGCCGAACAGTTTAATCTCCTTGTTGTAGGTGTCCTCGGTCAGGAGTTTCAACAGGTAGCCCATCATGCGCCGATCCGCCGACTGCCGCCACGCGAGCCAATACCCCTGCTGGCCGTAGCGCGACGAGGCGATGAAGCTGGGAACGGGAGCGACGAGCGCGATCACGCCCACGAGCCATCCGAGCCGCGCCATCAGTGCGATCAGCGAGAAGAACGTCAGGCAGGAGGCGACGAGGTCGAACACGGACTCCACGATACCGAGTGGGCGGCTGACGGCTTCGCGCTGGGCGCGTTGCAACTTGTCGTAAAACGTCGGGTTCTCGAACAGGGCGAGATCCAGCCGGTTCGCGTGCTCCATCAGCGTGAGTTGAACCCGGTTGCCAGTCAGTTCGCGAAGTGTCTGCTCCGTGAGCGACCGCGCTGACTGCATCACGGAGGAGACCATGTAGAGCGCGAACTGCGCGACCACGAGAACAACCACCGCGCGGATTGGGTGAGACGGACTCCGAGCGGCTGACACCACCGCGTCCACGAGTAGCTTGCTCAGCCACGCCGTCAGCACGGGGACGCCGCTACCCACCGCGGCGAGCACGGCTAGAGTGACGGTTAATCCAGGACTAGCAGCCCAGACCAGCGCGAAGGCGCGCGGAAGTGCCGCGAGCGTGGCACGCACGTCCGAGCGTAGCTTCTCCCACCGCGCCGGAATCGTCAGCGGCGTGCTAGCCGCCTCGCTCGCCCCGGATGATTTCTTGCGTCCCTCGTCGGTTTTCGTCGGGGTCGCACCGGGGTCGGTGCGCGGGGTTCGTCTTGCCATGCCACTATTGTACAGTACCGCGCGTGGGCTAAGGGACCCAGGTGGCGACGGTGAGCGACATCGGGGGTAGGGTAAGCGTGCGTGTGACCTCCACGAACCGGCGCGGAGGGCGGGAATAGGCGGGACGGCCCCCCGCGCCGTTTGGATGCCACTTATACTGTGCCGGGCCGTACTGCTGGACGGACACCGGGTTACGTGTCGGGAGTGTGACCCGGCACGCGTTCCGTGCGTCGCGGTTGAGGAGTAGCACCGACCATCTGCCGCCGGGTTGCCTCAAAGCGTATGTGCCGACCGCGTCGTTGTCCTTGCCCGTGCGTGCGCGGCGGGCGGTCGCCTCGTACAGCGTGTGCCACTGATCCCCCGCCCCCACCTGAAACCAGCCGTCCATCAGCATCCGTGCCGTCCACGCCGTGGGTAGCGTCGCCGTTACGCGCCCGGTGTCGTCCGCCAGAAACGCGAACAGGCCGCCCCACGAGACGCCCGCTGTCGCGCCCTCCTCGAACTCAAGCGCACCCGGTTGCACGCCGTAGAAGTAGGCGGTGCCGTTCTGCTTCGTCAGAAACCGGGCGACGATCTCGGCATCTAGTAACGTGCCGGGTAGCTCGACCTCGCTTTGCGACGAGAATGGCGACCAACCTAGTTCCGAAATAACCCAAGGGATGTCGGTCGGGACTCCCTCGCGGGCGAGGCGTGTCAGCGAGTCGTCGAGCAGGGCGGGGTGCGAGCGCAGGAGCGACTCGGACGACGGGGTGAGAATGTCGAACGGGTACCATTCCAGCGAGAAGAAGTTGAACGTGTCCGATGCGCGATGCTGGCGCAGGTACGCCAGGAACCGGCGCATCCAGGACGTGTCGCCCGCCGCGTCCGGCCAGTGGATCCATCCGTCGGTCGCGGTCTGTAGCGATGGGCCGCCGAGCTTTATGGCGGGGTCAACGCGGCGCAGGGCGCGGGCGAACCGGACATACAACGCGCCGTAATCCTCCGGCGAAAGGTATTGACCGTCTGGCTCCTCGCCGAGTTCGATCTGTGTCACCGGGAAGCGGTGGCGGCGCGCGTAACGGAGGAGATTAGCGGCGTTTTCCGGCGTATCGTACACGATGCCGACCGGGAGCATTATCGGGCGCGACGAGAGTTTGGCGGCGAAGAGCGGGTCGAGACCGGGCTGTTCGGTGTCTATGTCGCGGTCGGTGGCACGGTGCCACGGGTCGGACGATGACACGTGGATTATGGTCTGCTCTTTGCCGTCCGGGACGTGCCGGACGTGATCGGCGAACGCGCCGGACGCCCCGATCACGCCGACGCCGATCTCGCGCGCGGCGTAGCCGAGCGCATCGCGGATGTCGCCCGTGCCACCCGAGGGGGCGGTGCGCGAGCCGCCCGCGAGCGTGATGCGCACGAAGCGGGTCGCGCGTGGGGTCTTGCCCAGCCGAACAGTTTGTATGCCGCCCGAGCCATTCGTGACCGCGCCGCCAGGGAACGGGTGCCACTTCGCGCCAGCGTTAAATGTCGCGGAAAACTCGCCGCCTTCGTCGCCGGGGGCGGTGATGCAGTACTCGACGCGCCAGCGGGTCGCGTAGGGCACCGCCCATTCCACGCGAACGGCATTCACGGGAAGGATGCGCCCGAGGTCAACCACGATCCACTGCGGGTGCGCGGTCGCCGGGTCGCCGGTGAAATAAGGGTCGAGGTACGGGTTCGACTTCCAGAAGGTGGCGCGGTCGTTATCGGCTAGGCGCGAGTAGCCGTCGTTGTTCGCCTGATCCCCGGTGGAGCCGCGCCGGGGCAGTCGGTAGCCCCAGCTACGACGGATCGCGCCGCCACCCGCTACGCCAGACACGAAGTAGCCCCGCTCGTGAGCAGGGTCGCTCCAGACGCCTTCAGGGTTCCAGTGCCACGTCTCAATGGCGAGTTCCGTGCGTAACCGGTACGTCAGGTTCGGGAGGCGGAGCGACCGCAAGGCGCGGAGCGTGTCGGGGTGTAATAAACGGTCCGTGGTCCCGTGATCGCTCCCGTCAATTCCCATCCCCACCGCCTCATCGGGGCGAACGCGCCGCGTGGGTGTCCGGGCGATCGTGAGCACATAGCGTCGGGGCGCAGGGGGCGCGGCGAATGCGCGGGGCGGGGGGATAATTATAGCGAGTGCTGAGATGGCAACATAATAGAGAAGGTAGGGAAATGAAGGCACTATCCCTGTTTCGTTGCGCACGGTACTTTTTCCTGCGATAATGGAGCATGGTTTCAAAGACGGACCGTGCCCCGAACGACGCTGGTATTCTCGCGAAGCCACCCCCGCGCCGCGCCGCGCCGAACCGATTACGCTGGTGGAGCACTCTACTCGTTGGGCTACCGCTCACGATCGCCAATGTCTGGTGGGTGATCCTCGCTGAAAAGGTGGGACACGGCCCGTATTTCACGACCATCTCGCTGTTCGCCAACGCGTTCTTCACGCTGATCGCGGTGCTACTAGTAAACGCGTTGGTCGCACGCGTGGTGCCACGCGCCGCGCTGTCACAGGCCGAACTCCTCACCGTCTACTCTATGGTCGCGCTCGGCTCCGCGCTCGCCGGACACGACATGATCCCGTGCCTGATCCAGATGCTCGGGCACCCGTACCACTTCGACAACGCCGCGAACGGCTACCTGACGAACTTCGGGGCGTACCTTCCCGCGGATCTGCTCGTGTCTGACAAGACCGCGCTCGCGGGCTACTACCAGGGGAACGCCGATCTATACCGGCCCGAAAACTACCGCCTATGGGTCAAGCCGGTCGCGCTCTGGTCTCTATTTATTGTGCTACTGCTCTGGGTCATGCAGTGCCTGAACGTGCTGGTTCGGCGCGGCTGGCAGGAGCGGGAGCGGCTACCATTCCCCGTGATCGAGATCCCCCTACAGATGACCGACCCTGAAGCGAAACTGTGGCGGAGCGGTCTTTTCTGGTGGGGATTCGGGCTGTGCGCGGTGATCGAGATTATCAACGGGTTGCACTACCTGTACCCGGCAGTCCCGGCCCTCAATCTGCAACACCACGACATAGAGGGGCAGGGGATTTGGGCGGTGCGCCCGTGGAACGCGGTCGGATTCACAACCTACTCGTTCTACCCGTTCGTGATCGGTCTCGGCTATCTGTTGCCGCTCGACCTGCTGTTTTCCTGCTGGTCGTTCTACCTCTTCTGGAAGGCACAACTGATCCTGTCACGTCAGTTCGCGCTCGACGTCGTGCCCGACTTCCCGTTCCTGCGCGAGCAGGCGTTCGGCGGGTACGCGGCGATCCTGGTATTTATGCTCTGGAACGGGCGCGGCTACTTCCGCGAGTTGATCAAGCGGGCCTTTGGGGAGACGTCCGAGTTGGATGACCGGACGGAAGGCCTGTCTTATCGGGCGGCGATACTCGGCGGCCTCGCCGGGTTCGGCGCGCTGGTCGCCTTCATGGTCTGGGCGGGAATGTCTCCCCAGGTCGCCGCGACCGCGTTCGCGATCTACTTCGCGCTGTCGCTCGCCGTGACCCGGCTACGCGCCGAATTGGGTCCGCCTGTCCATGACCTGCATTTCAGCGGGCCGGATCACATGATGACCCGGGTCGCGGGCACTGCCGCGTTCGGTGCGCGGGATCTCACGGGACTCTCGTTCTTTTACTGGTTCAACCGCGCCTACCGCTCGCACCCGCAGCCCATAATGATAGAGGGGGAGAAGGCGGTCAGTGACCTGAAGGCCAGCCGCAAAACGATGTTCTGGTGCCTGATCCTCGCGGGTATTACCGGCACCCTGGCAACATTCTGGGCGTTTCTGCACTGCGCGTACGCGTATGGAACGCAGGCGAAGTTTGGCCAGGGGGCGGGGTTCGCCTGGGAGATGTACAACCGGCTGAGCGGCTGGATGCATGCGCCGACGCCGCCGAGTGTGTACGGGCAAGTCGCTATTCTGGTCGGGTTCCTATTCTGCGTGCTCCTGATGGTGCTACGAATTCGGGTGCCGTGGTGGCCGCTCCACCCCATCGGCTACGCTATTTCGTCGTCCTGGAGCATGAACCTGGTCTGGATGCCACTCCTTATCGCCTGGATCTGCAAAGGGCTGATACTGCGCTACGGGGGCGTGCGCCTGTATCGCGCCGCGATGCCGTTCTTCCTGGGACTGGTGCTGGGGCAGATGGTGGTAGGTTGCCTGTGGCACCTGATCGGCTTGTATCTCGGGGTGACGCCGTACTCATTTTGGGGCGGCTGAGAGGAAACCGCGTCACAGTATGGCAATAAAAGGGCGCGTCTGGCTATCCAGACGCGCCCTATTATCTACCCGACTTTAGCGGTGTCACACCGGATTCCGCCTAGCGGATCGGTTGCGGCATGCCCGAACGCGTGCTTCGGAGTGCCTCCACCAGCACCTTCGGTGCCAGGTACGGGAGCATCAGCGACGCGAATATTAGCGGACAGATAATCACTTCCGCACCGTCTATCAGTGCGTCAATCGCAATCCCCGCCAGCGGCAGGAACGTCGCCACTATCGCCTCGAGCGGCGTTTCCAGCGCGATAAGGAACCACGTCAGTGCCGCACCCAGGCCGAGCGCAAGCAGTTTATGCAGTGGCGAAACCTCCCGCTCGCGAAATAACAGGTGCATCCCGAACTTCAGATCAAGGGCACCGCCCGTCTTGCTATGTTTCTGTAGGGTCTGCCTGGCGGCCTGGCTTCCGGCGAATTGTACTAATTTAGGTGCGATCATTCTTTCATCTCCCCACGCCCGCGCCGCGATGTCCGCGACGTAATTATTAGACGCGCGTCAGAGGAAATAGGTTGCATTGCGCGGCGCGGTTTCGCACCCATATCCGTAATATTTCGCTGACTCAAGGGAGATGGACGGGTTCGCCCGGCGGAGAACTCGCCGGGTATGGGCCGATGAAAGACACGTCGCCCGCCACGGTCACGCCGCCCCCTCCCGGTATCAGTTCGACTACGCCCTGGGCCATCGGTACCTTCGGCAATACGTTGCCGGGACGAACTCCGGGCTCCGCTGACCGCGGCGCGACGGCGAACCGGTAGCGACCTAAGAACTGCCACCGCCCGCCGCTCCCCCGCTGATCCAGCGTCCGCGTCCGCACGCCGTCGGTCGCCGTGGTAATCCGGTAAGTCGCGCCCTGTGTCCGGCCCTTCCCCTGCGGGTAGCGTGCGTAAACATCCCACAAGCCAGGTTGCGGCAGGTCGGTCTGCCAGCGCGTCGCGTTCGCTGTTGTCCCGACACCGCCCGCCTTCCCGCCCTTGTGCCAGAACACCCGCGCTCCCCTGTCAGGCGTCCCCGCGCTATCTGGTAGCGTTTTCGCATTCCACCCGGCGGGGGGCGCGGGGGGGAGAGGCACAACCACTTCCCACGGCTCGATACTTACGGCTACCGAAATAGTCGGGCCGAAAGGCACCGGCAGATGCGGGGCGGGCGGCACCTTGTACAGGCGGAACGTCTCGGTGACGTTCCCTAGCACATCTAACGGGGTGTGAAGCGGCACCGAAAATGTACCCGACGCGCCGGGAGGCACGTCGCCCGTAGCGGACGATGCGACGAAGCGCGTGCTGACCCAGCCCTCCCCATAGAAAGCACTTTCCGGCCCCCATGCCGCGCCCCCGGTCGCGTAGGCACCGAGGTACACCGGGCCTATTGTCCGCAACCGCGCGTCTTCCGCCGCCTTGAGGTCGGCGAGCCATACGTCATCACCGGTGTTGGTGAGGGCGAACGCGAGATCCCGAGTCTCGCCAGGGTGAAGAGTGATGCCGCTCAAATAGCCCGAACTCTGGGTCGCCGCGTTGCGGATCAGGGCCATCAAGTAATCCCAGTCCCAGTACGGTCCGGGGTCGGTATGCCCACCCCGCCCGCCGAACTTACCCGGATTGGCCGAGTCCGGCACCTCGAAATGCCCGATGATGTGGGCGCGGTCGCGGGGGATGTTATAGCGCAACGCGATGTCGCGCACGAGCCGCGCGGATGCCTCGTACTCGACCCCGTTGAAGTAACCCGGCTTGTAGCCGAACCCCTCGTGCTCGATGCCGACGGCACGGGCGTTGGTGATGCGGTCGCCCGCGTGCCAGGCGATGTCGCGCTCTTTAACCATCTGGTAGACGCACCCGGTCTTGCCGTCCACGACATAGTGTGACGATACCTCCGCGACATCGTTCTGGAACCAGCGCACCGCCGACATCGCCGAGCCTTCGATGTCGTGGATCACGATTCGGTCAATCGCCTGTTCGGGGGAGGGACGGTTGGACGGCTTAAAGTTCTTCGGCGAGGCGGGTTCCCAGACCGCCCCCACGTAGTCCGGGATTTCCACAACCGGGGCCACCGGGGTGGCCGGGGTGGGGGCGACCGGTGCCGCCGAAGCAGGTGGCGCGGTGGCAGGTGCTACCGGCGGGTCGGCGGCGAGGGCAGCGCGCGATCCCGCGATTAGCAGAAAGAGGCCGAAAAACGGGTGTAAGCGAGAGCGTGTCATTGCTCATCTTTCGGCACCGCGCCGGGTAGTTCCTTTTTCTTCGTCCCGCGCGATTAGCCCAGGATTATTTGTGACACGGATGCTCGGCGCGTGGCACCGTCCGGCAACTCGATCAGGGCGTGGCCCTCCTCCGAAATGTGGTTCACACGGCAGGAAACGGGTTCGCCGTCAAGAATGAATATTCGCCGCGAGTCCCGGTCGTGGAGCGCGTCCCACCGGGCGAGGATGGACGCGAAACTTCCGCCGCCCGACCAGTCTTCCCAGGTTGCGGAAAGGCTTCGCAGGATAGTGTCGCGCACATCCGCAAGTGGCAACGTCGCGCCGGTCTCCCGCGCGATGGTCGTAGCGCGGACCGCGACATCGGGCGGCATTACGTCCGTGTCGCCGCGAACGTTGATCCCGATTCCGATTAGCGGAAGTGACGTGCCCGCCGGAATGCCAGAGCCGGACTCTGCTTCAACCAGAATCCCGCCCACTTTCTTGCCGTTCAGCAGAATATCGTTGGGGAAGCGTAACCTCACGTCCGTGTCAGTGGCAAACTCGCATAGCGCGTCGGCGACCGCGACGCCCGTCACGAACGTCACTCGCCATAGTTGGGCGAAGGGGACCGGGCCCGCGATAACGGTCAGGCAGACGTTCGCACCGCGCGGCGCGTGCCACGCCCTGCCGAACCGCCCGCGTCCCGCCGTCTGATGCTCGGTGTAAACGGCGGTTCCCGCCGCTTCCGCCCCTCGCGTTTCGACCAGACGCTTCGCGTCGTCTTGCGTTGACGCGGTCTGTCCCAGCACGAGAAGTCGTTCACCGAAGGTTGGAAACATTGCTCTTTCATTGTACCGGCAGGAAAAAGGTTCGCGCGAGGTGAAAAGCAAGCCATACCCATTTAGAAGGAGCCGACAACCGATGAAGCATTCGTGGCTCGCCATAAACCGCGTCGCTATGGAAGCCGAGCGCGAGCAGTGCCGCGCCGAAGGACGCGAGATGGACAGCGTGGAGGTCTGGTTCGACCAGGTACTCTCCACAGATCTGTCGCGCCGGGCGAACTGGACGCCCGCGCAAAACCTGCTCGACCAGACCATACAACTACCGCTCTCCGATGAGTTTCCTTTCCAAGAGCCGAGTAACCTAGTCGCGATACGCGAGGCGCGCCCGGCGGAAGCTCCTGAACTGCCGGTGCTTAACAAACAGGACTTCGCCCGTTTGCAGGATCAGGTCGGCGGGGCGTGGGCGGGGCGTTGCGCGGGTTGTCTGCTCGGACTGCCGTTCGAGGGGAAGCAACACACGCAGTCGTGGGGCCTACTCAAAGCGATAGAGCGGTTCCCGCTCGAGGGCTACGTCAAGTGGGAGAAGATCAAGGACCGCGCGGAGCTACTGGATCAATACGAGTTGCAAGCCGATGACCCGGAGCATCCCTGGGCGGATCGGTTGCGCAACGGCATGATAGAGGATGACGAGCTAAACTACACGGTGCTCGGCATGTCGGCACTCTCTCGCTTCGGGGTCGGCGTGACTCCCGAGCAGGTCGGCTCGCTGTGGCTGGAAAACCTGCCGGTGATGCACATGCAATCCGCCGAGTGTATCGCGTACAGGAATCTTTGTCTTGGTATCAACCCGCCGGAGACGGCGAAGTACCGCAACCCGTTCCGTGAGTGGAACGGCGCGGCCATTCGCGGAGACTACTGGGGCTACGTATCCGCGGGAAACCCCGAGAGGGCGGCCGAGTTCGCGTGGCGGGACGCTTCCGTATCGCACGTCCGCAACGGTATCTATGCGGCGATGTGGATCGCCGCGATGACGGCGGCGGCGTTTGTAACGGACAATGTGGCGACCGTAATCCGGGCGGGGCTGGCGCAGATCCCCGAATCTTGCCGCCTGACGCAGGCGATACAAACCGTGCTGGAGTGGCGAACGGCGGGCGTTGCGTACGACGACGCCATCGGACGAATACACGCGCAATGGGACGACCGGTACGCCCACTTCGCCCGTCACGCGATCCCGAACGCGCAGATCATCGCGGTCGCGCTTTTGTGGGGCGAAGGGGAGTTCGGGCCGTCCGTCTGTAAGGCGGTGCAGGGGTGCCTGGAGACCGACTCGAACGGTGCCACGGTGGGAAGCATCATCGGCATTCTGCGCGGGCGGTCTGGCATCGGCGTCGAGTGGACGGAGCCGCTACGCGAGGTTCTTCACACGGGCGTCGAAGGCATGGCGACGGTGGCGTTCCCACAACTCGTGCAAGCCACGGTGCAAGGAATGGTGACGGTGCTCGGGCGTGGGTGACCGGGCGTATAGCGGCGCGGAACGGGGAGACCCGT
>JAYUUO010000120.1:0-4182 GCA_043754515.1 Armatimonadota bacterium | reverse complement strand
AACTTTACCGGCCTCCGGGGGCTAGGGGCTGGGAGGCCGAAGAACGAGGCACCCGCCACCGGTTCCAAGTCAGGATGAAGGAGCAGTCAAACTACACTCCGTACAGGAACTGCTCCTCGACTATCTTCGCGTCCGCGACCCGGTAAAGGGCGATCTCGTCAAAGTCCGTTGCCTGCCCCGATGCCTTCGGGGTGAGGTTCATGGAGAAGAACACCGCGAATGTGTCCCCGGCAACATAGGGGCCGGTGACAGTAATCCGGTGTACCGTGTTCTTACGCCCCCACTCCTCGCCCTTCGCGAGCAAGGCGTATAGCCCGGTGGCCGTTTCCCCGCCCGCCTCAATGCTACGCGCGTTGTCCGCGAACAGGGTCTTGTAGGCCTGTTCAAACTCGCCCGTCTTGCACAGTGTCACCAGTGATTTACCGATCTCGGTTGTCGTCATGGGTTTCTTCTCCGTCTAATCGAGATAGCGGTCAAGCCGCTTCGGGAGTAGTATAGCACACACGACAAACAAAAGGCAAACACTTATTTTTGTTTTACTTGTACGCCGCCAGCACCGCGCCACCCAACCGCGCGAAGTAGGCGATCCGCGTTTCGGCGTCCGGGAAGTCCGCGTTCGGCTTGCCGCTTGCGTTCACGAAACCGGTGTCGCCGCGTGCCGACAGATACTGGTGCGCGGCGAGCACGCGGGCACCTTCCTCGAATATCGCCTGCGTTTCGGGCGGGACCGGCGCACCGCCGACGCAGGTGGGGTTCAGCGGGAGCAGGTCGCGCGTATTGTGCTCGGTGCCCGCTGTGACCACGATCCCGGCTTCGCGCATCCCGCGCACGTACGTTGCCAGCACCTCGGGCGAGTTACGGATCGGGATGAACTCCGCGCAGGTGAAGCCGTAGCCTTCGAGACGCGACACGAGTTCGGCGACCGGCTCCTCGAACGCGCAGATGGGGCGGGTACCGTCCGCTAGCGTCGGGTAGCAGGGAACGCCGCCGAGCGCGAGGATGAGGCGGAAGGCGTGCGCGCGGTCAACGAACGTTTCGGGTACGAACGCGGGCTTTCCGGCCTTCATCAAAGCGGAGCGGATCTCGTTCTGCAGGGCGTTCGCGTCACCGGGCGCGGATTTTGGCGCGCCGCCGAACGCCTTCGTCAGCAGTGCCGCGCGGTCCCCTTCCCCGACCCGCTCGAAGATCAGTTCCTGGAACGCCTGCGCTACGTGCCGCTCTTGTAAATACACCGTCTCGACCGGCGAGCCATGCCGCGCGACGACCCGCGCCTTGATCGCCGCGTCCGTTAAGCCGGTGTCGAAACCCGATTCGGCGAACCGCGCGGCCAGCCGCTCCGTCACCGCCCGCATCCGCGCCGAGTCGCGCTCGCGGATGACGTTCAGCAAGGCGAGTGCGTCCGGCGAGAGCGGGTCGAACCGCGTGATCCCTTTGCCACAGATATAGAACTTGCCCGGATTCCCCGGATCGTTTATCAGCATGCCCGCGTCCCGTAGCGACTCGTCCAGCGTGATGATCTCCAGACCAAACAGGGGGAAGATGCCGCCCGCGCGTGCCAGGGCGGTAAACGGTTCGTAGACGGCGTAGTCGTAGTAGTTGCTCACGCCGAGCACGGAAACGCCCTCGGTTTTCGCCATGCCGACCGCCTGCGCGGTAGTCTCGAACGCGGAAAAATTAGGCGGCAAGTGGATGTGCGCGTTGACGCGGAAGGGCACCGCACGCCCGTCGTGCCCCGCGAGCAGGGAATCGGGCGAGCCGAAGTTGTCGAAGAGATTTGCCATAGCCATAAGGGGTGACGCCTTGCTGTCAGTCGGGGGGTGGGATTTTCGGGACGGAGCCGGGAACGGGCGCGAGTTGGCGCGCTACAATTCGGCTTGAACGCCGGTTCCGACGCGCCTATTCTACGAAACGGGGCGGGGGGGTGTCAACGGGTTCGGGGCGGGGAACGCGCTTGCGGTAGAAGGGGAAGCGTCCCGCTTGATGTTCCGTTGGAACGTGTATCGGTAGGCTTGACGCGCGTGCCGTTCGGCTCCCGGTTCCGAAGGAACGCCAAGCCGCTATGCTTCCCCTTCTACCGCAAGCGCGTTCCCCAAACGAGCCGTATCACCGACCGCGTGATACGGCTCTTTCCTGTTCAGCAGCTACAGTGAGGCTTTGTACATCGGGCTTTCCAGTTCGGTAGCGACCAGTGACTTCACCAGGCCACCCCTGTCCATCGTGGCGGCACGCAACAAACCCGGCTTACGCATCTGAAACTCGTCGGGTCCCCGCATCGCGCCGAAGAACGCTACTGTCGCATCCCGAGGCGCGAGTCTTTGAGCGGTGGCGAGTTCCGCGAAGCGAAGTTTGTCATCCGACTCCTGGAGAGCAAGTGCGGTATGGATGTACGCCTTGAACAGAGCGGGGTTGGCAACCGGGAGGTCCATCGTATTTGGGAGCAGTTTGATCTGGTCACGGTAATAGTTGTTACCGAGGATCGCCCTGGCCGCGTTATACACCGTAGCCGCCTCGTCCCACTCACCGGCGTTACACAACAGGAGGCAATACTGAAACAACGGCTGTGTGTTGCAGTTGGTGCTAATCACACGAGGCATTGAGTAGGTGTACTTTCTGTACCAGTCGGTGGCGATGCGGCTATAACCGTGGCTCATGTACGCGCTACCGATAGCCGCGTAGGTCATATCAGAATATACTGTGTACACCCCGAGTGACTCCTTGTACTTCGCTACCGCTTCGCGCCATTGCCCCTTCTTTTCTAGATTCATCCCCTCTTGACGGAGTAGATCCGCCTCCTGATTCTTCCGCGCCATTTCCTTGAAAGGGGCTGTCTGATTCTGCGCGATCGTCTGATTGTGTGCGGCAGTGAACGGATCACGAGCGAAATCTTCCGAACTGTATCCGCTACCGACAGGCCCGAAATCTTGGGCGTGCGCCGTCGCGCTGCCGAGCCACAGGACGAGGGACGCCAGAGTGGCGACGCGCAGTAGGTAACCGGTGACATGCTGGCCCCTCATGCCGAATAAAGCGGGCGATTTTGTGTTTTGTTTCATAATTTTCTTCCTTTATTGCCATGTACCGCCGACGATGTTACCCGTCCAGAGGGTGAAGGTAGCAACATCAGTGCTCGCTCCAGCCGATTGGCTTGTCGCAGATACAATATAATCCACTCCATTGAAGTAGAGGGTACCTCCCCATGACCATGGCAACGACTTCACGGGAACTGCGATCCCGCCTGGTGGGGTGAAGTACAAGTATGTCGTGAACTGATCGCTGACCGTCGCTACTACATTCCCCGGATCGAGTCCTTGACCGGGACTATCCCCTGAGGATTTTTCGAGAGAGCCAGTTCCCCAGGGACCATCATATGGATATGAGGTATCAAGCACAGTCAGTCCATTCTTGGAGTAGGCAACGCTCCTAGCAATCAAACTTGTGGCTTGGGTTCGATTCGACGTGACGAGCTGGACAAACTGAAAAGTACCACCGGCTAAAGGTGGTGTGGAGAAAGGTGGTGGTAGTGACACGCTTGCCGTCCATTTGATACCTTTGCCGGGAAGTACGTCAGCAAGCAATTGCATCATGCTTCCGTTGGGCAGCACGTGCCCAATAACTGGCTCAAACTTGTTGACGTTGGGGGCGAAGACCTTGATCGTCTTCGTCGCACTGACAGCCGTCGGTGTAGTCCCGATCATCACCATCGCGGAGCAACTGATAGTGCTATTCATACTTGTACCCTGCGCAGGGCCTACGCCGTAGTACCATGAGGGGTTCGCTATAGTTTTATCTGCTGGGCCGAGGGGCGTCACCGTCGCTGCGCTAATAGAACAGACGTAGCTCTTGACGGCGAGGGGGGCATCCGGGAGCGTTCAGGAGTAGCCGGACGTTGCGGATGAGATCGTGGCACTACAATTCTGACCGATTAAGACACAGTCATTCTTATTACTGTCCTTAATCGTGCCTGACACGGTGATGACAACCGGTGATACCGACGCGTTAAATCGGGTAGAAGCGTTGACAGCGGTCAGACTGTCAACCTTCGATGTGGCGGTAGGCGTCGCCCGCGCGGTGATGGTCGGCCCCCCGCTCTCCACAGTTGTTTTGCTACCATCAACACTCGCCGACGAGGAACTCCCCTGAACTACAATGGCGGCGGTGTCGCCGAGATTTGAGTCCACGTTCCCC
>JAYUUO010000119.1:0-12741 GCA_043754515.1 Armatimonadota bacterium | reverse complement strand
AATGATGGAGTGATGAGAAAGGCGAAATTCAATTCAAATTAGCTACCGTATAGCCTGTTACAATCGGGACTTCAGGTACAGTACCGCGAAAACAGACTATGGAACCATGTCCGGCGTATGGGGTTCACTACAGCGAAATCGGCGACGCTACTGCAGTGCCTCCTTTGCTAACGCTACTCAGGGAAAAAGATAAGGAACTTTTCTTTGTTCGCCTTTTTATCGCCGAGCGGATGGGCAAGCAGTGCATTATTGAGATATGGGCAGGAGGGATGGAACATGAAAACAAGTAAATATGCGGAAATGGCACGGATGGTATTTGTTGCCGCCGTATTGGGCATGCTGGGAATGAACGGGCGTCCCACTAAGGCGACAGCGCATTGGTCGCAATATATGCCCAAGCCACCCAAAACGGAAAGCGAAAAAGCGGTTTACCAAATTTATAAGAAGAGTTTGGAAGCCGACCGCTTTTTCGGGCAGAAAAAATACGACGAGGCAGCCGCTATCTACGAAACGAGCATTGCCGCCCTGAAAGACAGGGAAATGCGCCGCAGTCCGGGGCAATCTGGCTACCAGTTTCCCATTGGTGGGGGGGAATTGCCCAACGCTTTAAAATACGGGGGCAAGGAATATAACCAAGCCGCAAAACAAGGCTTGGACGCCTTGAGTTACAGCGGTTTGATGACCAAAATGCTGGAAATTTGCTGCCAAATCACGGGTCGCAAGACGAGCCTTCCTGATGTTTTTCTGCCGGACGACAGCCGCCTTGTATCGGATTCGTACCGCGAGATACAGGAGACGCGCCTGCCCGTGCCCAACGAACAATGGCCTGAGGTGGTCGCGAAGCTGGAAATAGCGACCGCGAAACTGGAGGGCGTTTTGAAGCGGCATCCCGACTTGAAAAACGACTTGATTGACAAATCGAGCTTCCCCGACGTTACCGGCGCAAAAGCCATAGCCGAAGCAAACCAAAAACTGGCGCAGGCACGGCCCGAAATGGTGCAGACCGGAAAAGCTATACTGAGCGAACTGCCCGAACTCGTTCAGCACGATTTGGACATGGCGATTGGCGACATGGACAAAATGATTAAAAAAATCAAGGCGGGCGAGTTTATTCCCGCCCGCGAAGCGGATGAGATGATTGGCGACCGTGCGGTCTATCTGCAAAAAATGAAGCGGCTCCTTGACGCTGATTACCAGCAAAGCGGGCGACAAGCCATGCCCAACAGCGTTTTGCAGCCGCTGATTACAAAACTGGACGCGCTCAGAGCCGCCGTGGACGCCCGCGCCCCGCTTAACTCTTTTCCGACCAACGTTTTCCATGACGCCGGGTTAGAAGCAAGCCTTCGCAAGCAGGTCGCCCAAAACGACCCCAAAGCTCGCGTTTTGAAAACCGCGATGGTGGACAGTTCGTGGGAAATCACCAAAAACGCATTGGGCGTTCCGCTGTACCGCCGTAAATCCGGTTACCTGTTGTACAAACTGCCCACGGAAAAATGGGCGCGGCTGTATCTGGTCACGTATCAGGAAGATTATGCGGGCGGCGGAAGCTACGCCCACGCGGACGGGGCGGGAACCTACGGCAGTGTGCGCTGGCAAAAAGTTCAGTGAAACCACCGCGGCTGCCGAAAGCACTGCCCTGAGCGGCTTGCAGCAGGGCCTGGAAGAACCCGTTTTGGAGGTCGGAGCGCGTATCACGGTGGCTTACGCCCTGCGCCTTTTTGCCGACGACGAAACTGTTCAAACCCTGACGCGCATTTTCCAATCACCCAATATGCCCGCCCGCCGTCAGATCAAAGCGCACCTTGCGGCACTCCTTGGAGTGGGAATTTCCCAACTCATCGCCGATTTGAGCGGCAGAAGCGGCTCCGACGCGCCCAAACGTGCGACCGCCACCGATGCACTGGGCTTATTGGGCGATAACCGGGTCTGGCTGCCGTTACTTGCCGCCCTGCGCGACCCGGATACAGTCGTTCGCGCTTCGGCAGCGTGGGCACTGGATAGGTGCGATAGGACAGAAAAAGCGGGCAAAAAAATAACCGAAGCGTTGATTGCCGCGTTGAACGATGAGGCCATTGAGGTACGAAAAAACGCGGCAATCAACGCTGGGTATACGGGGCGACAAAGCCGCAGTTGACCCACTCCTTGTTCTGCTTGTTCGTGACACCGAAACCCGAAGGGACGTGGCGGGCGGGCTGGGCCAACTACTGTATGAACACGCGGCTCCTTTGCTCCCCCTGCTCAAACACGAAAACGCGCCCTCAACGCCGCCCACTGCGATTTACGGGCCGCGCAATGGCTCCGCTCCTGCGCCGACTCCGATTACTTGCCCGTCCCAGCGTTTGAAGAATGGGAGTACGAACTTCCGTAGTGAAAGAAAGAAGAGAATCAATGCAAAAAACCATCGCGCTTTTTATCCTGAGCATTTTGCTGAGTAGGTGGGGCCGGGATAAACCGGTTCGCACACGCCGCGACCATTGAATGGAGCGATTGGAAAGTGTATTCGTCGGAAAACTTCCAAACCGGGCGCAAACACACGGGCTATCCGCTCACCCATTTGTTTGACAACCGGTCCGAAACCGCGTGGGTTTTCAGCGGTGGCAAAGGCAAGCCGTAGGACAGCGTAGACGAGGCATTGGACGGGAAATAATACGCCTTGTTGCTTATGCCGAAACACCCGGTTGTGATGGACAGCCTCCACATAATGAACGGCTACAACAAAAACGGCGACGTTTTCAAGCGCAACAACCGCGTCACGGAACTGCGCGTCACGAGCTTCGCCGCCCATAGCAAAACCGTGAAGACCGTTCGTTTGAGCGACAAGATGGGCTGGCACGAGGTCGCTTTGCCCCGGCAAGCCATTACCAAACTGCGGATTGAACTGGTTGGGTTTGCGCCCAGCCCTGATAACGACGTGTGTTTAAGCGAGATTGCTTTATTTAACGGGCCGCGCAAAATTGAAATGCATATGCCCCAGGTGGTCGTATACAGCGACGGCGACGGCGACCAATATCTGCCGCCCGACCTTTTGATAAACCGGAAGGGCGAAACCATCGCCGAAGCGTTGCAAGAGGAGACGTATTGGAGTCCATTGGGGCGTTTAGTGATGGGACGGAACCCTGTTGGCACGCTTTGGGTTGCCGACGTGCAAAAAGGCGTCGTCGTTTTGGAAACGCCGGATTCGTGGGAAACCGCCCATTGGCGAAACGATCAAGTGATTGAAGTGGGCAGTAAGTTGGGGGGAAAACAACTCCTCCGTGTTCCCGGTAGCAAGAAGCAAAATCCAAAACAATAGTCTTCCCCAATAAATGACATACTCGTCGGGGCAAGCCCCGCAACATCTTAAGAACTTACCTTACGCAATACCTCTAAAACAGGACGATCACATTATCACAAATGATTCCTTCTGCTTGCCCCGTCAACTGAAGTTAGCGGGCTTAGTGGCTTCTGCGAAATCGGCAGAGCCGATTTGCGCCACGCCAAACGTGCTTCGCACGAGGAGATGCGCTCACAAACCCTCGTTTGGACACGCCTGCTTCGTGCGAAGCACGTCCGGTTTCGCAGAAACCACCGAGCCCGCAACTTCAGTTGACGGGCAATAGGGAAAAGAAATCTCGGCATGCCATACCTCTGAAAAATGCCTCTCGTAACGGGGCATTTGAGGGGCGATCACAACCTGACTGCGTAAGGTGGGTTAAGAATGGGTAGCTTCATCGGTTTGATCAAGTGAACACTCCCCGGGGACAAGCCCCGTGGCTTCTATGCCGCTATAGCGACAACGCTGTGTGTTCCCACAGCGGTTTTTGCTTCACAGTAACCTTGCGCGGCTTACAATATGTTGAACGAAGCGTTAGTGTCTCTGTCCAAAGACAAAAAGCAAATCGGACAGTCGCGCAAAAGACCTTTAGGGTCTTTTCGCATAGTGCCAACGCTCTTTCAACGGTTTTTTAGCAATGTTCCCACAGCGGGAACACGTTTGGCTTGCGGGTACCCATGTTCCATGGGTGGCAGGATTGACTTCTACCACCCGACGAATGGCACTTGCACCAGGACGGGGCGTGTTTGACAGAAGAAATACTTTGGAGTAACATTTTCCGGTGCTAGCAAATGGACGAGACTTTGCCACTCTGGTTGGCGCGGAAGGATTAACAGCATGACCACTCTCGAAGAGGATTCCCTGGAGAAACAACTGAAATCTTCGCCGTGTAAGCACGGTACTATACTGTCCCTGACTCGCGAGGTGCGTCTCACGGAATCGGACAGCAGAGCACTTGTCGCGGTATCTGGCTACCCGATCGGCGCCGATCTCGTCTCGAACGGCCTCCTGTACAAAGCGTTCCAATTCGCTGAAATCAAACGGGGGAGTTGCACGATAGTAAACGGAGAGTTCAGGTTTTATGCAGTCGGATATACGGCATTTGTCTGTGACATCATGAGTTCCGACTCCGGCGACGAGTGGAACGGCAACTTCACTGGTGGCGACGCATCCTACGAAGGATCAGACGGGCTTTTATTCGCAGCGAATCGTGACTTCCACTTTGACATCAGTACTAAGAACGAGTGGAAGCATTGGAGCCAGGGGTACAACCCCGAAGACAACACCTATTACGGTGGCGTAGGATCACAGGATACCTACGACCGTCTGAAAAGAGTTCTATTTAACTGCGATTGCTAAGCCGCCTCAATGCTGACACTCATTCACGGCACCGATAGTGATGCTACTCGGTGCCGCCGTGGATTATTCCGCGCGGAATAATCGCCCTATTGATTCCTCTTACCCTGCTGGTAGATGAAATACATCTGACATCTCGGGCATTTCGTCGTACTAATCGTAGACGAGTGTTACGGAACGAGAAGTATGGTTCAGAATACGTGCGACTGTTTCTCGCGGTATACCGATGCGGCGGAGACCTGTTGCGTAGGTGCGCCGCAGATCGTGTGCCGTGAAATGCTTGAGACCGCTTGCAACTTTGATCCGCTGAAGTGCCAGATGAATAGTCCTGGAAGAAATACAACCCTGCCGTCTCGCATGAAATAGATACTCATTCTCATCCCGTCTATCTTCTTTTGGCGCGTCACCGTATCGGACAGTATCCAATAGTCGTGCTACCTCTGGCGAGATTGGAATGCTGTGTGCTCGCCCATTCTTTACCCGCTCCTTGGGAATCGTCCACACCTCGTTTTTGAACTCGGACCAGCTTGCTCCTGACACTGAAACACCTGCTACAGAGCTAGAAACGGTTGCCACTTTTCAAACGTCTTTTCCCCACACCCCTTTACATCCATCAGCTGCTTCAGGTCGGTGAACCTGCCGATCTGGGCGCGGTAGGCGAGGATCTTCGCGCTCATGGCGGGGCCGCAACGCGGCAGGTGTTCGAGTTCGCTGGCTCCGGCACTGTTGATATGCACCACGCCATCGCCGGGATTCTTGAACTTCACGCCGCCGCGTGGCGCACTGGCTCGGGACATGCCGCGTGCGCCCCGTCGCCCCGTCGCGGGCAAGGGGATAACGCCGGTTAAGGCGACCGACGGTCGAGCGGACGGGGGGAGTCCCACGCCAACATTCGCACCCTCCGAAGCGACACGCGGCTCTGTATTGCTTGCCTCCGTGACGGCTTGTAGAGTGCCATCTAGCACGCGGCCGGGCGCGGGCGTTGGGGTAGCAATCACGGTCACGATGGGTTCGCCGCTCTCCTCGGGTCCGACACCGCCTTCCGGTAGCGGCGGGAGAGTGACCGATGCGGGGAGTGCCGCCTTGCGAATGATGTTCGGGTAGGATGCGGGGGCGCGCCGCGCGTACCGTTCAATCAGGCGGGTTCCACCCCGCGCGGTTTCGGATCGGGACGCGGGCGCGGCGGGCACCACTTTCTGGCGTACGGGGACACAAAGTTGGTCGCCGTCCCGCGCCTGATCCGCGAGATTCAATGCCTCGGTTACCGCGTTCGCCTTGAAGCCGCCCGCCGCCCGGATCGCGTGATACAGGCGGGTGTGCGCGGGGAGTGTGTACACGCCGGGACGCTTCACTGCCCCCGTCACGTAAACGACGATCGTGTCCGTCCGCGGCGACTCGGGCGCGACAACGGGCCGCCTCTCCGCCCCCCGGATCGGCTTCGCCGGGAACACCGTGACGGTGCCTAATGCCGACCTGTCTTTGCGGCAGGAGCCGGAGACGATCAGCCCGGAGCCGACGATGACCCCGATTACTACCGCCCCTATACCCAGCCGCTCGCGCGCTGTGCCCGCGAGCGCGCCACTAATTCCTGCCCACTTCATAATTTTTCGCCCTTCCCTACACTAACGAGGCGAGAGACCTGGATCTAACAGTAAAATAGGCGGAAATGAAAACTTTTTTTCCGGGCGTGCCGGTAGTGGTCGCGGATAGCCGGGAGGGGGCGCGTCTGCGAACGGTGCTGGTTACCATCGCGACCTCAGTGATTCTGGTGTTGTTCGTCGCGGACAAGCCGTGGTCGGACGGACGAACCGCCGCTCTGCTCTGCGGGATAAACGGGGCGATATTCGCGGCGCATATCCTGCGCTACCGGGACGCGGCGGTGGCGCGGCTCCTCTTGTTCGGGCTCTGCCTCGGCGTCGTGGAGCTGGTCGCGGACGCGCTTTGTGTCCGTTTCACTGGCACACTGGACTACGGGCCGGCGAAAAGCACTATGCTCTGGGAGTCGCCCTGGTGGATGCCGCTTGCCTGGATGCTGGTCTCGGCGCAGATCGGATACCTCGGGGCACGGTTCGTGGAGCGCGTCGGCTCGTGGCGCGGGGTGGTGCTGTCGGCGGTTGTCGGCGCGGTCAACATCCCGTTCTACGAGGAGATGGCACGCCACGCGCACTGGTGGCAGTACGAGTTCTGCCGGATGCTCCCCGGCACGCACACGCCGCTCTATATCGTGGTCGCCGAACTGATAATCGGCTTGAGTTTGGGTCCCCTCGCCCGCGTCGCGCTCCGCGAGCCGTCGTGGCGAGCCGCGGTCGTCGCGGGCCTGGTCGTGGGCGGTGTCACGATACTCGGCGGGCTGATCGGGTTCGGGATCGCGGAGGGGATCGGGTGATCGGTGAAGTCTCGTGTCGTGTTCTTAGCAGAGCCTTAATGTGTTGTTAATAAAGGGTAGGAGTTACGCGGTTGGTGCGTTCCTCCTCCCATATTCGCCCGTCCCACCCGCGAGCGGGTACCCGACGTCCGGCGCGGAACGCGTCTAGACAGGCAATCGTCAAAACAAGTTTTGACTGTACTTGTTTCGCCGATGACGTGGGTTTTAACCCGCGTCCCTTGACGAACCGCGTAACTCCTAAAGGGTTACCATAACTCTGGCAGTCTGTTGATCTTATGATCAGGTATTGGGTGACCTGAAAGATGCGAAGGGTAAACCGCTCGGGAACGGCGACTCGTCCCTGACGCTGTTCGGCGAAAAGGTGACACCAAACGAACACAAGATCGCGCGCGAGTTCGTGACGCTCGACAACACACTCTGTAGCGGCGAGGTGTCTGGGAACGGCCACCCATGGAGCACCGGAGCTATTAGCACCGACATCGGCGAGCGGGCTTGGATGCTCGCGTACGGCGGGCACGCCGACTGGCCTCTCCTGGACAAGGACATCTACCCCCCGGCGGGACGCGTCTGGGACGTCGCCGAGCGGGAGGGCAAGTCGTTCGCGTCCTACTGTTTCACGTGGGCGACGAACAACACGGAGAGGAACATGCCCGCCGTCTGTCGTGAGGGTTACGACAAGCGGTGCGACACGGTGAACGGAAACATCTTCGCGGCAGAGTTGAAGCAGTACGAGAAAAACAATTTACCGAACTTGATGATAATGTCGCTCCGCGAGGATTACACCGAAGGGACACGTCCCGGCGCGTTCACGCCACAAGCCTGTATCGCCTCCAACGATCAAGGCGTGGGCGAAATTATAGCGGCCTGCTCGCGTTCGCGCTACTGGAAAGAGATGGCGATCTTCATCATCGAGGATGACGCGCAGGACAGCGCGGATCACGTGGACGCGCACCGGACGACCGCGTTCGTGGTCTCGCCTCACTCGTGCCTCGGGAGAGTGGACGGCACGCGCTACAACACCGTCTCGATGTTGCGGACGATAGAACTTATCCTCGGTCTACCGCCGATGCCCCAGTACGATGCCACCGCGCCGCCCATGTACGCCGCGTTCGCGGGCAAACTCGACCTGACGCCGTACACGTTACACGCCCCACGGATAGACCTGAATGTCAAGAACGCCGCCGTCGCTTACGGCGCGGCGGCGAGCGAGCGAATGAACTTCTCCGAACCGGATCACCTAACCAGGGTACAAGTCGTCGCGCTGAACCGCATCCTATGGCACAGCACCAAAGGACCAAACGTGCCTTATCCGGCCCGCGTCGGCTCACAAGCCGTTTCTAATAAAGGGGCGCGACGCTGACGATTAAGATCGCCTACCCGGAACGCTGTCACCAGGCCCGGATCGGCTACCGCCGCGCCAGTCCTCCCTCTCTTCGCCGGGGAGGGGGACCAACGAGACGGATACGGACGGTTACGGCGCGATAAAGGGTGCATCCGGCGACGCATCCGCGGACGCGCTCGGCGATGACGACGGCGTGGCCTGGAACAGGGTGGTCTTCTTCGCCAGCAACACGCCTAACAAAATAAGCGCGATTACGACGCCGATGATCGTGATGGGCAGGAAGCCCAGCCGGTCGGGCTGGTAGTCGGTGCGGTCGTAATGCATGTAGGCATCCTCGAACCGCTCCATCGCGTTGCGGAGCGCGGCGTCGTTCCCCGTCGCGCCCCGCCCTTCTATAGTCGCCTCGACGCAGAGCAAGGTGCCCAGCGTTTTGGTTTCGGTCGTGGCATGGCCGGTGACCATGCGGTCTACTTTGGTCTCTATCTCTTCGGGCCGCCACGCGATTTTCAGCGTGACGTTTTGTATGCCGAATGCGACTGTTCCGACCACGTGCTGTCCGGGCACGACGGCGGTCAGCTCGCCCAATTTCTTCAGTGTCAACTTCGTCTTGCGAACGGCGTCCTCTGCTCCCTCGGACACCCAGAATTCGCTGGCTGCGGATTGGGTCATATATAATTCCTCCCGCCCTCTACGTAACATAGGGGGCGCGTGCGCGATCAACGCTTAAGCCCTTCGACACTCATTGTAAGGATTAGTCGCGATTATGGCTACATTATCGGGTGCCGGGTGGCTATTTTTTTTCGGGGGTTGCGTATAGATCCTCGTGGTACCGCGTTATGACCGGCTCGATGCCGCCGCCGTCTCCCGCGCTATCGCCCACGATCCTGCCGTGTGACAGCCAGACGACCCGAGATGCCACCCGCCGTACCGCCGCCATGTCGTGCGACACAAAGACGATGGTGCGCCCGTCCTTCTGGAACTCCGCGATGCGCGCGTAGCATTTCTCCTGAAATGCTTCGTCACCGACCGCGAGCGACTCGTCAATCAGGATGATGTCCGGGTCGGTGTGTACCGCGACCGCGAAGCCGAGCCGGACGTACATGCCCGACGAGTAGGTTCGCACCGGCGCATCATAGTAGATGTCGTTCTCGAAGTCGGCGAACGCCTTGATGTCTTCGTACCGCGCCTGCATCTGTGCCCGGGTAAGTCCCAGGATGGAGCCGTTGAAGAAGATGTTCTGCGTCCCAGTCAGGTCGGGGTGGAACCCCGCCCCAACTTCCAGGAGCGGCGCGAGGCGTGGCCGTTCAGGGTCGGGGCTTGCGGGGAACGTGACGGTGCCCGTGTCCGGCTTCATCACCCGCGCGATGAGCGATAGGAGCGTGGATTTACCCGAGCTGTTCCTGCCGATCAGCGCGACCGTCTCGCCGGGCGCGATGGAGAGCGAGATATCGCCCAGCCCGACCTTGGCCTCGGTCTGGGCGCGGATGCCTTTGAAAAATGCGCCGAGTTGCCCTTTCAGACCGGCGTACGCGGCTTTGCGGACGCGGAAAATCTTGTCAACGTTTCGGATCTCGATGGCGTTTAGCACGGACATAGTGTATCAGACTCATATTGCTACCAGTCGTGCATCGCGCCGTCGGCGCGGCGGCAGACCGGAAGGTAGGCGGGGTCGTATGGATACCGTTTCGCGGCTACCTCGTCAATGTCGCAACCGAGGCCTGGCGCGTCACTCGCCCACAGCCTTCCATCGTGGTATTCGGGCGCGCCGGAAATTACTTCCGCCACCTCCGGCGGGAAGAACACCATCTCCTGCACCCCGAAGTTCGTCAGGGAAACATCTACGTGGACGTTCGCCGCGTGCGCGATCGGCGAAATATCCCCCGGCCCGTGCCAGGCGGTGCGGATCCCGAACGGCTCGGCGACGGCGGCGATGCGCCGCGCCTCGGAGATGCCGCCGATGTGGGCGATGTCGCACCGCACGAAGTCAATCAGCCGCTCGACGAGAAGCGGGAGACAATCGTACAGCGAGTGGAGAAGTTCGCCGAGCGCGAGCGGTGTAGTCGTGTGTGCGCGAACGAGGCGTAACCCTTCCTTCCACTCGGGGCGCACCGGGTCCTCGAGAAAGAACAGGTGGAACGGCTCCAGCTCCCGGCCCAGCCGCGCGGCCTGTTGCGGGGTCAGACGCTGATGGACGTCATGAATGATCTCTACCGCGTCGCCCACCGTGGATCGAAGGTGCGCCATCAGGCGGGGGACGACGCGCAGATAGGCGAGTGGTTCCCAATCGCCCTCGACCGGCGGAAGCCCGCCCATGCCGCCCCATTTCGCCGATGCCGCCTCCACCGCGCCGCGCGTCCCGTAGGTCGAAGTCGCGCCGGGAACCGCGACCTGCGCTCGCACGACCTGGAAGCCCCGCTCCATCGCGCGGCGAACCTCGTCCTCGCATTCCACCGCGTCGCGCCCGCCCGCGTGCGTGTAACATAGCGCACCCTCGCGGGTCTTGCCGCCGAGCAGGGAGTAGACCGGCAGGTTCGCCCGCTTCCCTTTGATGTCCCATAAGGCCATGTCCACGCCCGCGAGCGCGGTCATCTGCACGGGACCGCCGCGCCAGTACGGGCCGCGATACAGATACTGCCAGATGTCCTCAATGCGGTCGGGGTCGCGCCCGATCAGGAGCGGCGCGATATGTTCGGTCAGCGCGGCGGCGACCGCGAGTTCGCGGCCGTTCAGGGTCGCGTCGCCGACGCCGTACAGACCCGGCTCGTCGGTGAGTATTTTCACCATCACGTAGTTGCGACCGGGACTCGTCACGATCACCCGCACCTCGGTTATCTTAGCCATTGTTTTGGTACTGTTCGCGGTTCGTCAAGCGGTTTCCTGCGTGCCGCGTTCTGCTTGGCTGGTAAATAACGGACCGGGGGAGTCACGACGCGGCGTACCCATATACCATGCGATCTCGGGGCTGATGGAATGCCAGAACGATGTTCTGCTTCGGGACGCCCGCCTCCTCAAGGTCATAGGCGATCCCTTCTTCCGTGCCGTCGCGATGAATCCAAACCTTGTCGCCGATAATGTCTAGGTGAACCAGCACGCCGTGCATACGCTGCGTGCCGTTTTGCCACCCGTGTGAAGCGATGATGTATCGGTCGTTCTTGACATCGAAAACAGCCTCGTTCACCAAATCCGCGTTCGCATATCGCCGCTTCGTAAGCGGCATCGGCACTTCTCTAACCGCCTGACGATACTTCGCTACGGTATCCATTGTACTATTTTATCCGTATTTATATCGAACACGACTAACCGCAATCGTTTGTTCTCCACGAGCATTTTACCAATCGGCTCGCCGAAAATCTCCTCGTATGTCGTGGCGCGGACTGCAAGATACAAAACCCGGTCGGCGTCATCGGCGGATCGCTCCAGTACATCCTTGTAAAGGGTAAACTGCCCTAGAGCCTGCTCCAAATCATACACAGCCGAAGGTCTGATGAAACTTTTTATCGCCACCGCGATACGTTCACCCGCCCATTCCGCTCCGACGACCTGTTCCGCGCCCAAGTCAATCATTACATCGGTCTTCCCGATGCGCAACGTCAGCGGGTCGTGCGTGATAAGCCATCCGTCCTTCTGGAGAGAGTGGACACATTGATTGTGATACGAATCTTTAGCCGCCATAATTATCCTTAACTCACCTTACGCAGTCAGGGTGTGATATGGGCAAGAACGTCGCCCGTGTTCATCTCGGAAAGCCGCTGTAACGCCGCGACGAGTGCCGCTTGATACAACTTCGCTTTCACCGCGAAATGATTCAGCCGTGTGCAAACCCTTAACACCTCCATTTTGGTGAAGGCAACCAGACTCGCAAAAAAATGGTTGCTCTGTGTCCGCACCCGCTTGGTCGGTGACTTCGCGAACGCCGCGTTGCTCGCGAAAACCTTCGGTTTCTCGGACTTGAGGGACTTGTGAAACTCCTCGATCCGGCAGAAACCCGTTTCGCCTATTTCCACCGCTTTTTGTACATGGCAAGCATCGCCGGAGCGTCTAGTCGGTGTTCCCGCGGCGGGAACACCTGGGTAACGTCGCTCGTCACCAGATACAACACGCTCCCTTCTCCCCCGTGGTCGGTCACGACCGAGGCTACCAGGAGCAAGGGGACCTTGTTCAGGTAAATCCGCTGGCATGGCGAGACCACCGTGCCACCTTTACAAGCGGTTGGCAGAGGTAAATCACTGACCGACCCCGCGCACTGCGGAGCGGTGACGGCGGACACGAAGCGCTTATTTTGTCTATCTACCCGCTCAAAGCCACACGGCGGCTCGCTTTGAGAGGGTCAGAGAAACCGCCTCG
>JAYUUO010000118.1:0-12742 GCA_043754515.1 Armatimonadota bacterium | reverse complement strand
GAGGCTTTGGAGTGGGCCGCCCTGCTCCGTACCAACCCCAGCGTTCGCGAGCGGGTGCTGAACGAACTGAGCGGAGAGGCTAGCAGCTACTACGACCGCGCTAACGCGCTGATAGCCGATCCGACCGGGCGAATGACGCTCGACCCGCCGACAGCCGCGGATGCCTTCCGGCACCCGATGATACCGGCACTACGGAAAAGGGTTCTGCTCGGGGCGCGAGTTGTACAAAAATGTGTGATGGGGCGCGCGAGCTTCCAACTGGTCGCGGTTCACGCCGCCATCCGCGCGTTCCGCTGGGAGAACGAGTATCTGCCGAAGTCGCTGGAGGAGCTAGGGTTGGGCGCGAATCTCCTCACCGGCCCGTTCACCGCGAAGCCGCTTCTGTACAAGCCCGAGCCGACCGGAACCGGCTATGATCTGGCGAGCGCGGGGCGTTGTTTCCGGGCGAAGACGGCAAGCCGGATGCGCGGGAGCGTATCACGTTCCCGTGGACGAAGCCGAAACCTTAGCCGGGGCGGAGTCGCCCACCGGTTTGCGCGAGCCGACCGCCGCCCTATAGAACAGGGTTTGTTGCGCCCAGCCGCATTTCTCGCCGAACGTGTCGTGGAACGCCTGCCCTACCTTCGCGTAGTTCGCGGCGTTGAGCGGCTTTCCCGCGAGTTCCGGCAGGTACCAGTTCTTCGCCATCCGCCAGATATGTGTGTCTACCGGGATCGCCGCGTCTTTGTCGAGCGCAAAAAGGCATACGCAGTCCGCGATCTTCTCGCCGACGCCGAAGAATAGCACGAGTTCGCGCTTCGCCGCATCGCGGGACAGGGCGCGTAGCGACGTGAAATGATCCGGCGGAAGACCCATCGCCACATGCCGCGCGGCCTCGGCGACCCGCTTCGCCCGGAAGCCGAGGCCGAGGCCCCGTAGCGTCTCCTCGGTAACCCCCGCGAGGCACGTCGGCGTCGGGAATGCGCCGAACGCGTCCCCGGCGCACTCACGCGCGACGGCTTGCAACATCGAGCCGATCCGCGCGATGGGAGCAACCGATGCGCATAAGAACGAAAAGAAGCACTCGTAAGGGTCCTGCCGCAGGACGCGGATTCCAGGACGCGCCGCCCACGCTTCCGCGAAATGGCGGTCGGCGGACGCCCACTCTTCCGCTTGCTCAGCGAGTTTCACGTCGTCAAGGCGCAGGAAGCGGCGCACCGCCGTTTCGGCCTCGCTCGCAGTCTCAATATCCCCAGCGATCTCGTAAATGATCGCGTCGCCGTCGCCGCGCGAGAGGTGCAATTCGTGCCCGCCTTCGATAAAGCCGCGCCACGCGCCGATTCCACCGTTGAACCGCCACCGGAAAACCTGCCCGCTCCGGAGCGTTGCGTCCAGATCGCACTCTTCCGGCGGGATGTCGCGGAGACGCCCGCTGAAGACATGTCGTGGTTTCGTCACGACACGATTATATAGGCGGATAGATCACGCGACAATAAATAAAATGTTTATATAAATATCTTGATAGTTTTACCAGATGTGGTTACAATGAATCAGGACAAAGGATGTCGTGGCGTGTGACATAGCACATACCCACCGGTTGGGTTGTGGTGCCTAGCCAAACAGTACATTCGTCCGCCGAAAGTTTAACCGATGCAGTATTTTACGGACGTTTCTCGTTCCTCGCACTCTGTCGCTGTGCGTTTCCACGTTCGCCCAGAATGACAGCGGCGGCGACCCCGCGTGCCCACATTCACGGAGGAATCGCTCAACGACAGCCTCGCGATCAACACCAACCCATTCGCGGGCTACATCGAGGACGGGCCGTTCGCGGGCGCGGGTGTTTCCGACCCGGCGTTCGCCGAAGGGTTCCTCGTCGGCCTCGGCATCCGCCACTACCGCGCCTGTTTGAGGGACGATCTGACCCAGCCTAATCAGCCCATGCTAATGAAGGACGCTTTCGACCAGTACGGCCTGCGCCCGATGTTTCTGCTCGACCCGCGCAAGTCCGGTAGCCCTTCTGAGTTCGTCGCCCTACTCAAGCGGTACGCGCCGGGGCTGATCGCACTGATCGAGGATCCGAACGAGGTCAATAACAATTTCCCCCCGCAGGAGTTGAACATGAAGTACGGCGGGAAAACTGACGAGGCAACGGGCGCGGCCTGGCAAACAGACTACGCGGCGGTTGCGAAGAGCGACCCGGCGACGAAGAACATCCCGTGGGTCGCGTACACCGCTATCTTCACCGACTATCGCCTCGCCAGACCGTTCGCCGCCTTCGAGTACGCCAACATACATTCGTACCAGGGGACCGGCGTGCCGTCATCGAGCCTTCTGTCTAACATCACGAACTTTAACAACATCTACCCGGTAGGCGCGACAATCCGGCCGTTCGTGCCGACCGAATGCGGCGACAACGTGACCGCGGAGGGTGGCGCGGAAAAGGAGGCGCAACTGCGAATGTAGGCGCGCCGTCTGCCGATGCTGACAGCCGAGTACTTCCGCCATGGCATCAAGCGAGAGTACCTTTTCGCGGTGGGCAACGCGGACGGATACGGCCTGATCGAGAGCGACAACAAAACGATTCATCCGTCCTACTACGGCTTATAAGCCTGGGTCGCGGCACTCAAGGACGCGACGTGGAACCCGGTCACGCACAAGTGGGACGGGGCGAGCTACGGCGTCGGACGTACGCTTCTATTCACGGCACTGGGCGCGCCGGACACGGTTCACACGTTGACCCTGCGGAAGAAGGGCGGCGAATATTCCCTGCTTATATGGAACGAGGTCAGGAACTATGACGACGGCGCGCGGCGCGAAATTGTGAACGCGCCCGTACCGGTGGTGTTGCGGCTACAAACGCCCGTCGCGCCGAAGGTCACGATCCTCACGCAGTCGGCGGATGGTAAACGCTTTGAGGAGTCCACGGCGACTGTGAAGGATGGCATGTTATCGCTAGCAGTGGCGGATGCGCCGATGATCGTTCGCATCATGCCGCTCCCGGTCGGTAACAAGGCCGCGCCCCCGGCCCCGGCGACGCTTACCGGAACGGCGACCGAAAACACAGCGAGACTCTCCTGGACACCGTCCGCCCGCGTGACCGATATTGCGGGCTACTTCGTATTCCGCAACGACCGGTACATCGCGCATACCGCCGGAACTGGCTATACGGACACGTCGGCGTGGCTCCGTCCGGGACTCGGCTACACCTACGCGGTGCAAGCCTACGATAAATCGGGCAACATGTCGCCGCGCAAGACGATCGTCCTTCAGACCGCCGCCGCTAAGTTCCCCGACGTGGCGATTGACTCAGTTTCGACCGAGCCGACGAATCCGAAACCGGGCGATCCGGTGACGTTCAAAGCCACTGTGCGTAACGTCGGCGACGGCGCGACTCCGAACGAGGTTTCGGTCACTGCCACTTTCTTCGTGAACGGCAAGTACACGACGTTCGAATCAAATAGCGAAGCACCATACAAGCCCGGCGAGACACGCGAACTGCGGGTCGGTCCCGTGATTCTCGCCGTCCCCCAGGACGCCCATACTACTTTGATTACCTGCATGCTCGATGACATAAACCGGCTCCCCGGCGAGCGCGATAAGATGAACAATCTCGCCGATCAGACGTTGCTTATCGGCGTGGCGACGCAAGGAATGATAATCGGCATGGCGAAGGGTAGTCCGGGCGTGGTCAATCTGTCGGCGGAGGGCACGGAGGACTGGGCACATTTCGGCCTAGATAGCAAAGACGCGGTGAACCGCAAAGTCGGCGGCGGCAACAAAATCGGCGCGCTGACGCCGTTCGGCGACGGGTACCTCGACGCGACGCCGGGGTTCGGGGTCGGAGCCTCGTGGGCAGATGGGGTCCCGGTCGCCGTGCGGAACGACTCACACGTCTCGCTGTGGTGGAACCATGTCGGCAAAGGCGTCCGCTTCACGGTGCCCGCGGACAATTCGGAGCGGATCGTATGGGTGTATGTTGGTGGTGTGGAGGGGGCACGGGGCCGGTTTACGGCGAAACTATCCGACGGTTCCGCGCCGGAGTACGTCAGCGCGACGTTCGATGGGAACTACACGGCTAAGGACTGGGCGGGGGCACCAGGATCATTTACGGCACTCTACTCCGCTCGCTACAAAGCCGCCTGACCGGGGCAGACGCTGGAAATCGCCTGGTCCCTGGACGCCGAGCCAAACCGATTCACGGGGCAGGCGCAACTGCAAGCGGTGACACTCGCTCGCCCTTGAGCAGTAACAGGAAATGAGTCGTATGAAAATAACACTGCGCGATATCGCCGACCGGGTGGGAGTATCGGCGGGGGTCGCCTCGACCGTGCTATCCGGAAAGAAGAACGGGATCGGTGTGAGTCTGGCGACGCGGCTGAAGGTGCGCGAAGCCGCGCGAGAACTCGGGTATGTGTTACCCGCCCACGCGGTGATAGAGACGAAGGTGTGCCGTCACGGCACCGATTCCGATGACCCCGCGCCGAATGCGTCGGGCGCGCCTGTTGTCGCGGGCGTGGTCGGCGTCCTGTGCGACTACCGTCATCCGGACGATTTTTGGCAACGTTCGACTCTGAACTCGATCGAGGGGGTATTAGCCGACAGCGGCGTGGTTTCGCGCTTCGCCGGTCTAGACTCGGGGGATGGCACGGAGGCGTTTTTAGAGACCCGCGCCGGAGAACTTCTGGCGGGCGGCGCGGCACGGGGTATCGTTATCATAGACCTGCACGACACGTTAGGGGCGGATCCGATAACACGGACGGTGGGACGGATCGTGAGCGCGGGCGTTCCCGTCGTCTGTGTCACTATTCGCGAGCTACCGGCCCCAGTGCCGAACATCGTGAGCGACCAGTTCGCATCCGGCACGCTCGCGGCGTTGCATCTGCTGGAGCGCGGGGGCGACAGGCGGATTGACTTCTTCGCGCCGTTCGACACCGAATGGGAAGCGACCCGCGTCGCGGGGGCACGCGCTGGAGCGCGGATAGCGGGACTCGGCGAGGACGCGGTGTCGGTTTGGGACAAAGCACGCGTGGCCCGCCAGAGCGCGGAGGTGCCAATGAGCGAATGGTTGCGTCGCTTCGACGAGGCGGCGCATCGGTTCGTGGCCGAGTACATGATTCCGGCATGTACCGCGCGGCACGTCGGCTCCGCGCCGCTTTCCGTGATTGCTTCAAGCGACCTCGCGGCGTCGGGCTGTATCCGCCACGCGGCACATGCCGGGTTCCGGGCGGGGCGCGACTTCCTCATCATAGGGTTTGATGACGCCCCGGAGTCGCGCCGGTCGGGGCTAACGAGTCTGCACCCGCCACTCACCGAGATGGGAGAGGAGGCGGGGAGGATATTGTTGCGATTGATGGCCGGAGAGCGGACGAACCCACAAATCAGGATGCGGTCACGAGTGATCGCGCGCGATTCCACGGTATTACAAGACCGCTAAACGGCGGCACAGACGTTTGTGGGTACGAATCATGCCGCGACGATAGCAGCCCACCAACGAAGGGATAGGAAAGAACCATGTTTGTACAATCGAAAAGCATAACCCGATTCTAGCCGCGATCTTGTTTCCCGTTTTCGCGCAGGCCCGTGAGAAAGCACGTCAAACATCCTGCCTGTCCAACCTGAAGCAACTGGGTCTGGGAACGATGCAGTATGTCCAGGACTATGACGAGGTATTACCGAACCGCTCCTATGTGACCGGCGATAACTGGTTCGACACCCCCGCTCCGAAAATCGAGGTGTACACCAAAAATCGTCAGATTTTCATCTGCCCCCCGAAAGGAGTGGGATCACCCGACCCGCTCAATGCGACGACCCCGGTCACGGGAGCGACAGGAGAGCATAACCAGTCCTATGGATACAACTATCTCGGTGTTTTCAGCGTGGACTCGAATGCACACGCCCTGGCCGACATCAAGTATATGGCACAGACAATCGCGATCACGGAAAAAGGGTAGCGGCGGCCCTTGGCTGGATAACTACTTCCAACTAACGAGCTACCCCGCCTACTGGTCGGGTAATAACAACGACGGGCGATTCCAAACACAGCGTGGGAAGCACAACGTCTTCATCAACTCCGTATATACCGACGGTCATGCGAAGGCGTCGCGCGCTAGTCAACTGAAGTGGGGCGACTTCTACGGAGTTCAGATGAAGAACGAGAGGGCATTCGACAAGCCCTGCGCGGAGTACCCTGGTTTCACACCCTCCTGCATTGACGCCGATGGTGACTACGCGGGGCCGAACATATGGTGGGGCGGGCCGGGATCTAAATGGAGTCCACCCATGGCTACTACCGCGATGGATGCGCTCCAGACTAATTGAAGGAGAGAATCATGCTATTGCTTTTCGCGAAACCATGGGTTATGGAAACACCCACGGCGCGGGCCGCGCTCCTGATTTTGCTCGCTGTGTCATTATCAAGTTGCGCCAGAGAGAGCGGGAAAAACGCGGTTAAGGGTTCCGAGGCTGCCCACCCCAAGTCCGTCACGGACATCAAGGCCCGGATCGATGCCGAGGCAAAAATGCCACCGGAGATGAAGGCCAGGTACAAAGCCCAGGCAGAAAACTCCGCGAAGCCGTGAAGCGACGCGCTCCCCGGTAAATACACAGACACGCCCCGGTTCGTATGAACCGGGGCGTTTTTTTCACCACATTCTGTTTGCACACAACGATCTAAAACATACGGTACAATAACGAAGCCGAAGCGAAGAAAGAAATGGACACAATCACCTTGTGTCCTGCATCTGACTTGCTCCAGCTGTAATATCGCGTTCGGCGTCGGCGCGGGGGCGTGTCCTGCGTCGGCGTTTCGCCGCGTCACTCGCGTGCGCTCCTGGAGAACGGGTCGCGCGTCTTTGAAAATAAAACTTATGAGCAGTGTGAACAGTAGCAACGTCTACGGCGCGAACGCCGGATTTGTCGAGGAACTGTACGAGCGGTATCAGTCCGATCCGCGCCAGGTAGACGCCGAGACCCGTGCCTTCTTCGCCGCCGGTAACTACCCCCCTTCCCCCACCCCGACGGTTCCCACCAGTAGCAACCCGCACGCCTTTGATGTGATCAAGGTCGTCGCGGCGGCACGGCTCGGGCGGCTGGTGCGCGAGCGCGGACACCTCAACGCCCGTTTAGACCCGCTCGGCACCGACCCACCCGGCGACCCGGCCCTCGAACTCGCCGCGCATGGCCTGACGACCTCGGATCTTGAAGCACTACCCGCATCCGTCGTTGGCGGGCCGCTCGCCGCGACCGCGAAGAATGCGTCTGAGGCACTCGAAAGGTTGCGCGCGGTCTACAGCGGCTCCGTCGGTTATGAAGATGATCACGTGCAGATCACCGTGGAAAGGGACTGGATACGCGAGGCCGTCGAATCAGGCCGATTTCTCGTGCCTCTGTCCGCCCAGGAGAAGCGCGACCTGCTGGTGCGCCTGTCGGAGGTGGACGGGTTCGAGCAGTTTTTGCATACGAAGCAACCGTTTCAAGGTGAGAAGCGGTTTTCCATCGAAGGGTGCGACGTGATGGTGCCGGTGTTGGACACGATCATCCGATGCACCGCGCAGAGCGGCACTCGCGAGGTCGTCATGGGTATGGCGCACAGGGGGCGGCTGAATGTCCTCGCGCACGTTTTGGGTAAGCCCTATGCGCAGATATTCGCCGACTTTCCGGTGGACAAAACCGGCACGGGGACGGATGAGGAGAAGCCTGCTGTCTCCGGAACCGGCTCCCACGGCTACTACGGCGATGTCAAATACCACAAGGGCTACACCCGCGCCTACGCCGGGGAGACCGGGGGCGAGATGCCGATCACGCTCGCGCCGAACCCCTCGCACCTGGAGTTCGTGAACCCCGTCGTGACCGGCCGCGCCCGCGCCGCGCAGGAGACGCGCACCGGCCCCGGCGAGCCGAAGCGCGACAACAAGGCGTCTCTCGCGATCACGATACACGGCGACGCAGCCTTCCCCGGACAGGGCGTGGTGGCGGAGACGCTGAACATGAGCGGTCTGAAGGGATACAGCGTCGGTGGCACCATCCACATCATCGCGAACAATCAGGTCGGCTTCACGACAGACCCGAGTGACGCCCGCTCGACGCTCTATTCATCCGACCTCGCTAAAGGCTTCGAGATCCCCATCGTCCACGTTAATGGCGACGACCCGGCGGCCTGCGTCGCGGTGGCGCGGATGGCGTGCGCGTATCACCAGAAGTTCGGCAAAGATTTCCTGATAGACATCGTCGGGTACCGGCGCCTCGGGCACAACGAAAACGACGAGCCGCGCTTCACACAGCCCCGTCTCTACGCCCGTATCGATGCCCACCCGCGCCCGCGCGAGGTATGGGCGAAGATTCTCGAAAAGGAAGGCGTGGTCACGAAGGCCGAAGCGGACGCCATCGTGAAGTCCGTGGAGGACAAACTGATGGCGGCGCGCGCCGAAGTGCTCGCCGCGCCGCCCGCGCGGTCGTCGCCTGATAAGGGACTGGTCCCGAGCGAACCGGCGAGCGAGGAAGGACCGACTCCTGTCTCCGAAAGGACTCTACGGGATCTTAACGCCGCGCTGACCAGTTTCCCCGACGGCTTCCGGCCGCCCGCGACCCTGGAAAAGCGATTCGTGGAGCCGCGCCGCCAGGCACTGGACGGCGAGAACACCATTCTATGGGCGCACGCCGAGGCACTCGCCTACGCGTCGCTCCTGTGCGAGGGGACCCCGATCCGGTTGACGGGCCAGGACGTGGAGCGCGGGACATTCACCCAGCGGCAACTGGTCTTCCACGACCCCGACACCGGCGAGACATACACGCCAATCCAAAATCTACCGGAGGCGCAGGCGTCGCTCGCCCTGTACAACAGTCCCCTCTCCGAGCAGGCGGCGGTCGGCTTCGAGTACGGCTACTCGATCCACGCCACGGAGACACTGGTGCTCTGGGAGGCTCAGTTCGGCGACTTCGCGAACGGGGCACAGGTGATCATAGACCAATTTATCGCGTCCGGGAACGCCAAGTGGAAACAGACTCCCTCGCTCGTCATGCTCCTCCCGCACGGCTCCGAGGGGCAAGGGCCGGAGCACTCGTCGGCGCGCATCGAGCGGTATTTACAACTATGCGCGGGCGACAACATGATCGTCGCGAACTGTACTACGGCGGCGCAGTACTATCACTTGCTCCGGCGTCAGGGCGCACAGCTACGCTCGAATCCGCGCCCCTTAATGGTGATGACACCGAAGGGACTGCTCCGGCACCCCCGCGCGGCGTCGAGTCTGCGCGATCTGACCGACGACACTTTCCACGCCGTTCTGGACGACCCACGCCCCGCCGAGCGCAGGGCGGACGTCACGCGACTGATCCTATGTTCGGGCAAGATATATGTGGATCTCGTGTACGGATCGCCCCCCCGGTTCGAGGTGCGTCCCGAGTACGTGAACGGCGCGGGCATCGCCATCGCCCGTGTCGAGGAGTTATATCCGTTCCCGGCGGACGCGATAGCCGCGCTATTACGAATTTACCCCCATCTGCGCGAGGTGGTTTGGACACAGGAAGAGCCGCGCAACATGGGCCCCTGGACTTTCTTCGCGCCCCGGCTGTCCGAGATACTGCCGCGCGGCGTAACGCTCGAATACGTCGGGCGGCCCGAAGCCGCCTCGCCCGCCGAAGGCAAGGCCAAGACGCACGAGCGCGAGCAGGCGCGTATCGTCGCCGCCGCGTATGCGGTAGCCCCCATGATGGCCCCGGTCATCCCCGCCCCTGCTGGCGGCGACGGGGTCAGTCGCCCGGAGGTCGCGCATGTAAACGGGGGCGGCTCACGAGGCACGGCGGCGGGAACGCCCGCCACGCTGGAACCGGAGCCGACGACTGGCGAGGCATCCCGAGTCGGAAACCGAAACGGAGCCTACACCAACGGTGTCGGCGCGAAGAGTAAGCAGACCGCCACACGGGTGAGCGGCGAAACAACCGAACAAAGGACGGAAGCGTAAGTTCATGCCCACCCAAATCGTGGTACCGAACATGGGCGAATCGGTCGTAGAAGCGACCATCGCCACGTGGCTCAAGAAGGCCGGAGACCGCGTCTCCGCTGGGGAAGAGATAGTGGAGTTGGAGACCGATAAGGTCAACCAGTCCCTCCAGGCGGAGGCGAGCGGCATCCTCGGCGATATTCTCAAAAACGTCGGCGACACGGTCGGGGTCGGCGACGTGCTCGCGGTGATCTCCGACGGAGGCGCGGCGTCCGCGCAACCGGTGGAAACCGCGAAACTGGCGGTTGATTCAGTGTCCGTGCCGCCTGTGGGCGGGCAATCAGCCGCGCCCACTATGACGGAAGCGCATTCGGTCGCCACGCCGCTCGCAAAAACACTCGCCGAAAAAGAGAAGGTTGACCTCGCTACCGTAACCGGCACCGGCACCGGCGGGCGCATCATGCGCGACGACGTTGCGAATCGGGTCGAGCAGGCACAAGCCGCGCCCGCCACTTACCTCATTAAAGAGCAGGAGACGACGCGGGCGGCCACCGCCAGTTATTCGCCGGTGGTGACGGCTCCCACCACCCCAAGGCCGACAACCGCGCAGACTCCTCCGCCCTCCTCCACGGGTCGCCCGGAAGAGCGGATCAAGATGACGCGCCGCCGCAAGACTATTGCGGCGAACCTGATGCTGGCGAAGCAGAGCACGGCGATGCTAACCACCTTCAACGAGGTGGATATGACCGCCGTGATGGAGCTACGTAAGCGACGTAAGGAGTCGTTCGAGAAGCAGTTCGGCGTCGGGCTGGGGTTCATGTCCTTCTTCACCAAAGCCGTCATCGGCGCGCTGAAGCAGTTCCCGTACCTGAACGCCGAGATTCAGGGCGACGAGATCGTGCTGAAGCGGTACTACGACATAGGGATCGCAGTCGGCGTGGAGGAGGGGTTAGTGGTCCCGGTGGTGCGCGACGCCGACACGCTCTCGTTCGCGGGCATCGAGAAAAAGATCAAGGAAGTCGCGGAGAAGGCGAAGGCGGGCACGCTCGGCATCACGGACCTGACCGGCGGCACGTTCACGATCACGAACGGCGGCGTTTACGGCTCGCTGATGTCCACGCCACTGCTAAACTACCCGCAGGTCGGTATCCTCGGGATGCACACGATCCAGCAACGCGTGATCGTGATGGACGGCGCGATGGCGATCCGCCCGATGATGTATCTGGCACTCTCCTATGATCACCGTATAGTAGACGGCGGGACGGCGGTACGCTTCCTGGTAAAGATCAAGCAGTTGATCGAGGATCCAGAGACGCTACTTCTAGAAGGCTAGGGGGAAGGTATCCCGTAAGGATGGGCGGGGAGCTACCGTTCCCCGCCTTATCAATTTCAGGCATAAAGTGCCAAATATCAAGCATTGTACATCGCGGGCGATTTCCCTATAATACAGTCAGTTACGAACCCGACTGTGAAAGGACACGTCAGCCATGTTTACCGACACCGGGGCGATTCCGCCCGAAACGATAACACCAAGCAGTGCCGATTGGCTTTCGCCAGACAGGGCGAGCCGCTATCATGTTTCCGTAGAGGAATACTGCGCATACCGCCGCGACGGCTTCCTGGTCGTTCGCGGCTTGGTCTCGCCCGAGGAGATAGCCGAGTTGCGTCAGCACACCGATGATCTGATGCAGGGTCGGCTCCCGGAGCAGACCAAGCAGATGGGTGATCGGAACACCGGGAGCGATAGTGGCGTTTCCGTGCAGGGGCTTGAGGCACCGCCCGAAAACCTGACGCCCGACGAAAAGGCGCAGTTTTTTCTGCGCATTCACATGCTCCACCGTAAATTGGAACTGCACGAGCGGTATATGCTCCATCCCCGCGTGCTCGACGTGCTCGAAGTGCTGATCGGCCCGGATGTGCTGGCGATGCAGACGATGCTCTTCCTGAAGCCGCCGGGCAAGCCGGGACAGGGCTGGCACCAAGACTCCTACTACATTCCGACGATGCCGGACACCCTCTGCGGGGCGTGGATCGCGATTGACGACTGCGACGAGTTGAACGGCGCGATGTGGTTCGCCAAAAACTCGAACGCGGAGCCGGTCTACCCGCCCGCCGACGGCTACGGCTTCGGGGACACCAAACTCAGAAACATAACGCACGTGAAGAACACGTCCAACCCGGACGACGCG
The DNA here is from genome assembly GCA_043754515.1 of Armatimonadota bacterium. Classification (GTDB taxonomy): domain Bacteria; phylum Armatimonadota; class Armatimonadia; order Armatimonadales; family Armatimonadaceae; genus JACMIU01. The sequence continues at coordinate 636 of JAYUUO010000118.1, read as the reverse complement.
GTGAACGAACTTTCCACGATCGCGGATCGCTACGACCAGGTACTGGCTCCGGCGAAAGCGGGCGACGTGGTATTCTTCGGCGGGCACGTGTTACACCGCTCGAAGAAAAACTTCACCACGGACAAGTACCGCCGCTCTTTCGTCAGCCACTATTGCAACGCCCGCTCGTTCACCCAGTGGGGCGCGATGACCGGCGGCGGTGCCGACGACGCGTACACGTTCCCGGTAATTGACCCGGAAACGAAGGCGACGAACGGCTCGCACATCCTCGCGCGGGGCGACACACATCTGGCGTTCGCGCAGCCACGATTCGGGACGCCGTGCGCCGCGGTGCTCCCCAAAGAGTCGCGGCAGGCGCAGGCCGAGTTCGCGATGGCGATGATGGCGGATATGGAGTCGGGCTTGATGGGCACGATGCCATCCGACCCCCACGCCGACCACGATCACAAGTAGCTCCCCCTGAGTGATGAGAAAGCCCGCCGAAACTCGGCGGGCTTTTCCGCCACGTGGGTCCACGGCACCCATAAACTAACGGGACGTGGGCCTGGCCTTACAGGGCACGCTGGCCAACTTTGCCGGCGGCGTGCTCATTCTTATGTTCAAGCCTTTTGAGCCGGGCGACTTGATTGTGACGCA
>JAYUUO010000117.1:0-4188 GCA_043754515.1 Armatimonadota bacterium | reverse complement strand
TCGTCGCGCGGCGGCACCTGTTCGAGACCGGCACGCTCCGTCTATTCGAGCAGGTATTGACACGCCCGGAACGGCTGTCGGAACTGCCCCCGCGCTCCCCCGACGACGACACGGACGGCACGATCCTGCTCTGTCTGGCACGCGATAACAGCGAAGCGGTTACCGCCGGGCAGACGGCGTGCGTGCTGTTCGCGGATCGCCCCGACGTCATCGTGCAGGTGCTACCGGAAAGCGACGCGCTACGCGAAACGGCACTCGCGGTGGAGCTGCTACTCGCGGTGCAAGCCGCGCACGGCGAGATCGAGCGCGACCGGGTGGCTAGCCGCGAGATGCGCGAGCGGTTCGCCGAGGCGCAAGCCGCTTTCGAGAGCGCGTGGGAACGGTTGCTCTCGGGCGCATTGCCGGAAGTCGGCACGGCGCGTGAGGCGACGACGCGCTGGTACTACCGGGGGCAACAGGTGAACCGGCGCGGGGCGCGGGCGCGGCAACATCTGGTATCCGAGGCGGCGGACGCGACCTACTTCCGCACGCCGCGTCTGCCGAATGAGCTGGTGAACCGGCGACAACTGACGAGTGTCGCGGCGTCCGCGCGGCGCACGCTCCTGGAGGCGATGATCGAGCGTGGGGCAGTGGGCCACCTGGGAATCGAGGGGTTCCCGCCCGAACGCAGTATGTACGCGAGTCTGCTGTGGGAGACGCGGATTCACCGGCAGGCGGAGGACGGCGACGGCGACTGGGAGTTCGGCGCGCCCGACCCCGAGCGCGACCCGGCACTGTTCGCGGTCTGGGAGGCGATGGAGTCGTTCCTGTTCGACACGAACGCGGAAATGTCGGCCCGCCCGCTGACCGATCTGTTCGCGACGCTACGACTGCCGCCGTTCGGCTTGAGCGAGGGCATCCTGCCGGTGCTGCTCTGCGCGTCGCTGATGTACTATGCCGACGAGGTGTTGCTGTACGAGGACGGGATATTCCTGACCGCGCTGGACGCGGCGACGCTGGAGCGACTGGCACGCCGCCCGGAGTTCATACAGGTACAGGGGATTCGGGTGCGGGGTGAGCGGGCGCGGGTGCTGGAACGGCTGGCCGCGGGGCTGCTCAAGCCGGGGGAGCCGGTGACGGTTGGCACGGTAACGCGCGCGTTGTTCCGGCGCGTGCAACGATTGCCGGTGTATGCATTGCGCACGAAAAGCATCACGCCCGAATCACGGGCCGTGCGCGATCTGCTCCAGGAGGCGCGGGCGCCCGAGCGGCTACTGTTCGTGGAACTCCCCAGCGCGGTGGGTGCCCAACCCCTGACCGACCGAAACGAGGGCGACGAGGCGAACCGCGACCGCTTCTTCCACGGACTGAATGTGGCGTTGCAGGACTGGTTCGGTGCGTATCCACGGCTACTGGACCGGTTGAGTGACACGCTCGCCCGCTCATTCCAGGTGGCGGACCGGGCGGAGCTACAGGAGCGACTCGGCAAAATCCGGGACGTGGTGCGCGAGCCGCGCCTACTCGCGTTCGCGCAACGGGTCGGTGATGACGCGGAGAGCGAGGCGAAGTGGATCGAGTCGGTCGCGGCAGTGGTCTGTGGTCGCCCCCCGTCCGGCTGGGTGGACGGCGACGAAGCGAAGTTCGCGGATAACCTGACCACGCTGGTAACGGCGTTTCAGAGCGCGGAGTCGGTCGCGGTGACGAAAGCCAGAATTGATGGAAGTGATACGCGAATCGGGATGCGGTTCTCCTACACCGAGGAGACGGGACGGGAACATGCCCGAGTGATGTTCCTGTCGAAGCAAAACGAGCAGAGAGTAGCCTTCCTTACCGATCAGTTATGGGATGAGATCGCGGGATTGATCGGAAACAAGACGCAGGACATGCAACTCGCCGCGATAGGTCGCGTTGCGCAACAAATCATACGCAGTTCCCCGGAGTAAGAACGAATGGACGCGACCAAACCGACGGTTCACGTGATGGGTATCTCAGGCGGTAAAGACAGTTCCGCTCTGGCGGTTTATGTCCGGCGCAGGATGCCGGAGATTCACGCGCTGATGCACTACTATTTCTGCGACACGGGCGAGGAGCTACCCGAGACATACGAGTATCTGGACAACCTGGAAATCACGCTCGGCAAACCTATCGCCCGGCTCAACCCGGATCGCCCGTTTTCGCACTACCTGAAGATGCACGGCAACCTGCTCCCCTCCCCCCGGATGCGCTGGTGTACGTCACAACTCAAGATCAAGCCGTTCGAGAACTGGCTGGAGCAGACGTTCGGCGACGCGCAGATCCTGTCGTACGTGGCGATCCGTGCCGACGAGAACCGCGACGGCTATATGTCGCACCGGGATAATGTCCGCGCCGTGTACCCGTTCAAGGAAGCCGGGATTGATAAAGAGGGCGTGTTCCGCATCCTGGAAGAAGAGGGCGTCGGGATACCGAAATACTACGAGTGGCGCACCCGCTCTGGTTGCTACTTCTGTTTCTTCCAGCGCAAGGTGGAATGGGCAAACTTGAAAGACCGCCACCCCGACCTGTTCGCGCGGGCGAAAGCGATTGAGGAGGAGTCCACCAACCTAAAAGACGGCACAGCGAAGAACTTCTCCTGGTCGAACGGCGAGTGGCTTTCCGACTTAGAGAAGCCGGAACGCGTGAAGGTCATACGCGAGATGCACGAGAAGGCGATGGAAGACGAGCGCAAACGCCGCAAGCCTACCCGGCTAATCGAGATGTTCGAGGATGTGTTAAAGGACGAGGACGACGAAGAGCCTTGCCTGATTTGTCACCTTTAAGTTTTGCTTCTTTGTCCTGCGCGGACGGCGGCAACCTTACGTTGCATCGTTGTATGTTACTTCACCGGTTACTTTATCAAATGACACAGCACCGCAGGTAACAACGATGCAACGTAAGGTTGCCGCCGTCCGCGCAGGACAAAGAAGCGATAACATCTGAATCACCCATTTTCAGGAATCAGCGCACTTCACGTCGAATGAAGTAAAGCAGTTATGAACGCTGAAATACTCGCCAAATATCTGCAAGCCTTCGGTGATCTGCATCGGAATGTTCGCAAAGAGCACGGGAAGGCTCCGCACAAGCCGATCCTGATCCTCTCGCTACTAGACGAAATAGAACGCGGCTCCTACCCGGATGGCTTGATAACGGTAACATCTGAACTGATTGTGGGGTTTCGTACCTACTGGGCGGCACTCGTCTCGTCGGACTTCTGGAATCCGACGATGAATAACCCCTACCGTCATCTGTATCAGGACGGCTGGTGGCACTTCGTCCGGCACGGCGAGCAGGTCGCGCCGCCCGAAGGATCGTCGTCACTCAAGTTCATGGCGGAGGAGTACGACGGAGTGCGCCTTTCGCCGGACCTGTGGCAACTGCTACAGAATCGCGCCGCGCTGAACGCCCTGCGCAACCACGTTTTGCAGGTCTACTTCGGCAAGATCAATATCTCGGAGATCAACCGCGAGACCCTGGACGAGTTCCTGCACAAGGAGATCGCCCTGCTCAAGCGCGAGGCGGAACGACCGTTCCTGACCCGCGTTCGCGAGCGGCTGGAGGAGACGTACTACCTGCGGCACACCCTGTTCCCGAAGGTGATTCGCGGGATCTACGGCAACGAATGCGCGGTATGCGGCATCGCGGCACGGGCGGGCAGTTCCACCGTGCTGGACGCGTCGCACATTGTCCCGTTCGCCGTGTCGCACAATGACGACCCGCGCAACGGTATCTCGCTCTGCAAGAACCACCACTGGGGCTTCGACCGGGGCTGGTTCACGCTGTCGGACGATTACCGCGTCCAGGTTTCGCCACAACTGGTCAACGCACCCGGCTACATTACAGGGGGCGTCGCGCTCCGCCTCCCGACGGCGGCGATCTTGCACCCGGCGGTGGACGCGGTGGCGTGGCACAGGGCGCATGTTTTTCAGGGTTAAGCGCGGGGGTAAAACGGAGGTAGACTCGGGGGTGGTTGTTTGGTTGTCGCGGTGTGTCGCGTGCGTGTGTCGCGTGCGTGTGCGTGAGTCGCGGTGCGTGTGCGTGAGTCGCGGTGCGGTGTGTCGTGTGCGTGTGCGTGAGTCGTGCCCCCACCCCCCCGGCCCCCCTCCCCCGCTACGCAGGAGAGGGGGGAGTAGATTCGGGCCTGAATTAGAGAGCGGCGTCACTCCGTGAGTCGTTCCTTGCATCTACTCCCCC
>JAYUUO010000116.1:0-12760 GCA_043754515.1 Armatimonadota bacterium | reverse complement strand
AGGTGCGTCGTTCACCGCTGTGGTACTACCCGTTATTCTACACCGCGAATGGCGAGCAGACTACCCGTGGTATCGCCAAGGGGAGGATGCCGTTTCTCAGGCGTGGATTGCTTACCTGCTGTTCGTGCACCTCGCCCTGCGGACGGCGAGACGTTCGAGGAGTCCGTGAAGGGAAGCGAGGCGTGGCGAAGTGCGGACCTCCTTAAGGAAGAGAAGCCAGTTTGTCTCCGGACGGCACCCAGCGCAACATACCCCGCTTGCCCCGCCAATCCTCGTTCGCTTTCTCCGTCCAGTCAACGGTGATCTCGACCGGTAGATTCAGGCGGCGGATGAGGCTAAAGGCCGACGTCCACGAGCGGTTCGCATCCATTGCCTGTACGGAAAGGCTTGTCCCCGTCACGGGGGCGAAGCCGTCTTCGTTGAAATGCTCCTCGCGCAGATTAATGGAGGTTAAGTCTCGTATCTCCGCGCCGGTCATGCCCGCCTCGACCGCGTGGCGAACGGCGACATGCACAACGGTTCGCCACGACGTGACATCAACGCCCGCCACTCGTCCGCGCATCTTGGAGTGGCGTAGCGGCGGGTTCAGCACATCAAGTATCAATAGTTCGCCGTCGCTTGGCGGTGTGTCTTCCCGCGCTCTTGCTTCCGGGGGCGTCGGCACAACGGCGACGACCGGGACTGCCACGGCAACAGGGGTAGCCATCATCGGCAACTCTTTTCCCAACAGAAAACTGATCGTGGTCATGTAGCACGGCAACAGGCGCGACTGTTCTTGACTGCTTAAACGCGACAGCCCTTGCTCCACAACGTCCAGAAAATCGAACCGCAAGGCAAGATTCGTCTCGCTCAGTGATTCGGGGCTTATGATCAAGAGCATGTCAATGATGGCTTCGGCGTCGATCATCGCCTCGCCGGTGTACAACTCCCGGACTTGATTCAGGCTAGCGTAGAAGACGCTCCACCGCACCCCATCGGTGAGGAATGCAAGGCGGGGGCGAGGGGTCAGCAGCTGGCAGTAGCGGCGCAACTGCTCCTCGGCACCGCGCATTTCACCGCGCCGCTTGACTTCCACCAGAACGGCATGTCGCTCGCCGACGCGAACAACAATGTCCGCCCGGTCATTCCCACGTGGGGTTAATGGCACATCCTGTTCGATCTGAGTTGCCATCCAGCCAAGCCGTTCGAGAATCAGCACGACGCGCGTTTCCAGCGTCCTCTCTGACGCCCTACCTTCCGCTAATTGCCTTAACTCCTCTAGTTGTTTGTGTAACGCCTCGCGCACCAAGATGAAACTTCCCCTTGTTGGTTCGATATTCGACAAGAGGGCGAGTTCTCCTCTATTTTGATAGGTAGACTTCTGATATTCGAATATGTGACTGAGACGTACTCCCAACGCAAGCTCTCGTAGAAACAAATGACCTTGACAAAAGACATCTTATACTTTACACTCTACCTGTTAGAGCAGACCGCCACCAGTCACCGAATTTCTACCTAAATGGGTAGAGCAGCAGATCATCTGAGTTAGGAGCTGGGGCGGGCTGCTTAGCCATCTTCTATCTTCACAACTTCGGCTTCACCTTGTCGAAGTCGAATACCCACAAGTTGAAGTCTGGAGTTCGCACGCGGAAGTCTTTCAGTGAGTCGCAACCAAGCTTTGACTCAAGGTAGTGGCAGAAGTCTCCTTTATGGGGAGCTGCACCGCTGACATTTCGATACCCTGTCAGGTCGTATCCAACAGCACCTAATAACAGATCGTTCATCTGGATCGTGTCGCTCTTCTTTGAATCTCTGGCTTCGACGTGCGATACTAATGGCTTACCAGACGACCTCTCGACTTCCGCCCATAAGTTTATCAAATCCTTCATCTGGCACAGGCGACCAGACTGGTCTCCGCTTTTCTTTTTTAGGTCATTTCGTTTATCTACTACCACCTGATGAGTATCTCCGATTGTCATATTGCGGCTCAGAAACAACCGATAGAATGCGTAAAACGCGTTTTCCGCGTGATTTATATTCTCGTCATCTTTATGGTAACTATAATCAATCTTACACTCCTCTACTGCGAAGCAACGAAACTGAACATTCTCATGGTCGAAAAAAATGTCAACGAACTCCTTGTAGTGTGGCAAATACGATCTCGATACTTTGCCCCATTTAAATTCGTGATGAAAATCGTGCCGGTCGCGAAATTCACTCATGTCTGCTTCAAAGTCGCTCTCCGGTTTCCCTGCCTCAAGGAAGATCGCCCCGAATAACATGAACTTGTGAGCATTCTGACGACTCTCATCTGCGTATACTTTTATTTTTGACATTTTTGCGCGTCGGGCTGGGTCTACTGCCTGTAATCTCTGACATGATCAATATATCACTCTGTTCGATCCAGATCGTCCGAGGTATAAGTTAACAACTACTTAGGCTGGGAAGAGCAGGGTCGGAGTTATTCTCGCCCCTGCTCTTCATAGCTTGCTAATCTACGAGCAGCCGATGCTCGTCCCGCAGTTCGCGCACCGATAACACGCCCCGTTCCGCGTCGTGATCGAGCCGCACTCCGGGCACGGCGGCGCGTCCGCCTGCGTCACGAACACCTGACGCTCTGCCGCCCCCGCCCGATTTTCGCCCGCCGGAGCGGGCGCACCGACCGGCCCGTTCTGGCCCGGATTCCCGCGCACCAGCCGCGCCGTCGCGAGCTTGATCGGCCCCGCGTCCGCCCGCTCCGACATGGACTCCGCCCCGCCGTACTCGCTGTCGTCCTGATCCGCGATCAAGCCGACGTTCGCGCGCTCGTCCCGGTCCAGGAACTTCAGCGCGAGGTAGCGGAACAGGTAGTCCATGATACTCTTCGCCATCGGGATGTCCGGGTTCCCGGTAAAGCCCGACGGCTCGAAGCGCGTGTGCATGAACTTGTCCACCAGCGTTTTGAGCGGAACCCCGTATTGCAGACTGAGCGAGATCGCCGTCGCGAACGAGTCCATCAGCCCAGAAACGACCGACCCTTCCTTGCTCATCGTGACGAATATCTCGCCGACCTGGCCGTCCGGGTACGTGCCGATAGTGATATAGCCCTCGTGCCCACCGACGCTGAACTTGTGCGTCAGCGACGCCCGCTCGTCCGGCAGTTTGCGGCGGAACGGCTTGAACTCCGGGATCGCCACGGGAGCGGCCTCCTTCGTCGCCGGTTTCTCCGTCATGCCCGTCGAGAGCGGTTGCGTCTTCTTTGAGCCGTCGCGGTAGATCGCTATCGCCTTCGTGCCGAGCTTCCACGCCTCCATGTACGCCTCCGCGATGTCGCTGGGGGTCGCCTCATGCGGCAGGTTGCACGTCTTGCTGATCGCGCCACTGATGAACGGCTGGACCGCCGCCATCATCTTGATATGCCCGAGGTAGTGGATCGAGCGCACCCCGTTCTTCGCCCGGAACGCGCAGTCGAACACCGACAGATGTTCGTCGGCCAGCCCCGGCGCGCCCTCGATGGTGTCCCGCTCCTCAATGTACTCCAGAATCGCCTTGCGTTCGGACGCTGTGTAGCCGAGCCTTTCCAGTGCCTCCGGCACCGTCTGATTCACGATCTTGAAGAACCCGCCGCCGACCAGCGACTTGAACTTCACGATCGCGATGTCCGGCTCGACGCCAGTCGTGTCGCAGTCCATCATGAAACCGATCGTGCCGGTCGGCGCCAGAACACTGATCTGCGCGTTGCGGTAGCCGTACTTCGCCCCCTCGTCCAGGCAGTTGTCCCACGCCTTGCGGGCGGCCTGGATCATGGCGTCGGGCACGTACTGCTTCGCGATCGCCTCGACGTGGTCGCGGTGCATCTGCATCACGCGGGTCATCGGCTGCTTGTTCTGCTCGTACCCGGCGAACGCACCGACGCGCCGCGCGATCTTCGCCGACTGCGTGTAGCCCTCGCCCGACAAAATCGCCGTGATCGCGGCGGCGTAGGCGCGCCCCTCGTCCGAGTCGTACGCCAGGCCGCGCGCCATCAGGAGCGCGCCGAGATTCGCATAGCCCAGGCCCAGCGGGCGGTAGTCGTGCGAGTTGATCGTGATCTTATCCGTCGGGTACGCCGCGTTGCCGACCATGATCTCCTGCGCGGTCGTGGTCACCCGCACGGCGTGGCGGAACATCTCCGTGTCGAACTCGCGATCCGCGCCCCGGAACTTCATTAAGTTAAGCGAAGCGAGGTTACATGCGGTGTCATCCAGGAAGAAGAACTCGCTGTTATGGATGAAGCAGCCCGAGAAGTCAGGCGCGTCCTCCCCGCCTATCGCCGCCGTCTCGCTGGTCACGATGCCGAAGTTGTGATGATCGTCCACGGTCCCGTCGTACACATCCTCGTTCCCGTCGAACGCGACGGAGACGACCTTGTGGTTGTACAACGCCGCGTGCTCGCGCAGCTCGGCGTCGGACGCGAAGAACCGCTGAACCGACGCCGACTGCGGCACATGCGCCGCCCCCAGCGTCCGCGCCGCGTCCCGCAACCCGTCCCAACCGGCAAGAGTCGGCTCGAAACCGGCGTCCGACAGTAGCCGGGCGGCTTTGAGGCACCGCGACCGGAGGCTATTCTCCTGCGCCCGCCGCTTATCCTCGGGCCGCGACGCCGTCCGCGAGGTCAGGCGTAACTTCTCGCGGTGCTCCGGAGACGGCACGCAACCGCGCCGTGACACCCCGCCCTTCGCGCCGATCATGCCCAGCCCGAGGGGGCTGTACCGGCATTCGCTCCCGCAGAATATCTGCGATTCACGGGCCGTCACGAAGTTGCCACGGCAAGCCGGGCAGCACCGCTCGTACCGCTCGCCGGGCGTGCGACCGACCGGCTTCCCGGCGTCGCGCAGTGCCCGCACCCGCGCCTTCGCCGTGTCCGACATCGCCGCGTGTTGCGCGGGGTCGGCCCAGCGCACCGCCGCCGCGGACCGCATGGCGTCGCGGGTGTCTTCCCCGTGCGTATGGCCGAAGTTAGGGTTCTTCTCCCCGGTCATGGCGTGGGACAGGTTCGCCCGCCACGTGTCGTTCATCAGACGCCGGGCCGGGTTTTTGTCGCCGAGCATCGCGGACACGTGTAGCGTTCGGTGTTCCGCCTCGCCCATCAGTTCCAGGTTCGCCAGCGAGTCGTTGAGGCTATCGAAGTCGCGGTGGTGGATGTGAAAACCCTCCGGCGCGGCTCCGTTCGCGTGCTGCCAGATCTTGCGGTACTGAGCCTGCCAACCTTTCCCCGAGTAGATGTAACGCCGCTTGGAGCGGGATTCCTGGAGTTGCTTGACCTGGGAGTGGAACGGGTTGAGCGAGTCGCCCGGGTTCAGATCCTTGACCTGCCGGTACGAGCCGTCCTTGAGCATGATCAGGTGGTCGTCGGTCGCCCGGAACGACGAGCCGTCGTCGAGCGTGACCCGGTACACCGGCGCGCCCTGCCGTTTCACCTCGATGTGGTGCATCGGCGCGATCACCGTGCGTTTCGCGGCGTGATCCCAGACGTAGACGGGGACTACCTGTCCGGCGAGGTCGCGGATCGCGACCGCGTTCCGCCCGTCGGCGACCGCGATTTTCGTGTCGCCCGTGATGCAGCACGGGTTCGACGCGTTGATGCGCCCTGTGTTCGGGCAGGTGTGCCAGCGGTTCGCCGTGGTGTCGAACTGCATGCCGGGGTCGCCGCAGACCCAGGTCGCCTCCGCGATCCGGCGCATCAGTTCTTTGGCGCGGTAGGTCTTCGCGACCGCGCCGGTGGTCACCTCGCGGGTCGCCCATTCGCGGTCCAGTTCGACCGCGCGCATGAAGTCGTCGGTGCCGCGCACGGAGTGGTTCGCGTTCTGGAAGAACACCGAGTCGTACGCGCCGTTCGGCACGTTGAACGCGCCGGAGTAGCCCGCCTCGATCAGCGCGTGCGCCTTCTTCTCCGCGTCCGCCTTCGCCTCGATGAACTCCTCGATGTCGGGGTGGTCGGCGTTCAGAATCACCATCTTAGCTGCTCGCCTGGTTTTACCGCCGCTTTTTATCGCGCCAGCAAACGCGTCGAAACCGCGCATGAATGACACGGGACCGGACGCCGTGCCGCCGCCCTTCAGCGATTCTTGCGACGAGCGGAGCACGGAAACGTTCGTCCCCGTCCCCGATCCCCACTTGAACAGCATCCCCTCGGTCTTGGCGAGGGTCAGAATGCTCTCCATCGTGTCCTCGACGGAGTTGATAAAGCAAGCACTCACTTGAGGCCGCTCGCCAGGAACGCCTAAATTAAACCAGACCGGCGAGTTGAACGCCATGTACTGGTGGAGTAGCAAATACTTGAGTTCGTCGTGGAACGACTCGGCGTCGGCGTCCGTCGCGAAGTAGTTGCCTTTCTTGCCCCAGTTATAGATCGTGTCCGCGACGCGGGTGATCAGCTGGCGGACCGAATGCTCGCGCCCCGGCGAGCCGACCTTGCCCCGGAAGTATTTCGAGACGACCACGTTGGTGGCGAGCATGGACCACGACTTCGGGATCTCGACGTTCTTCTGCTCGAAGACGACCGCGCCGCCCTCGCCCGAGATGATCGCGCTCCGGTAGTCCCACTCCGTGGTCTCGAAAACATCCTTGCCCGGCTCGGTGAAGTGGCGGGGGAAGGTGACCCCTTCGCCCGCGAAGATGCTCGGTTGCGCCGTGCCCGACACCGCCTCGTTGATGCGATCGGGGAGCAGCGGGGAGGCGTAGTTCGCCGCCGAGGTCGGGGCCGCCATCAGGGGAGCCGCGCCGCCGGGTTCGGTGGAGGATTGCGCGGTTGCAGTCTTGCTTCGCCGGGTGCTCGTCGGTGACGCGGGGTCGGTCGTGGTGCCTCCGGCACCGGATTCGTTCTCGAATAGTTCGCTAGCCACGAAAATGTCCTTCCTGATTCTAAAAACAATTATGTTAAGGGTTATTGTCGTCACCCGGGGAATCGGCGTCGCGCTTACCGCGCCTGGTGCCGATGCGATCCGCGAGTTGACGGAATTGTCGCACATCTTCAAACTGCCTATAAACAGAGGCGAAGCGGATGTAGGCGATCTGATCCAGGCTCCGAAGCCGGTCCATGACCATCTCGCCGATCTCGGACGACGGCACTTCCTTCTCCTGGCGGCTGTACAAACGCCGCTCGATTTCGTCCACCGTCGCTTCGATCTGCGCCTCGCTGACCGGGCGTTTCTTGCAGGCAAGCTCGATGGCGCGGCGCATCTTCTCGCGCCGGTACGGCTCGCGCCCCCGGTCACTACCCTTGATCACCATCAGACGTAGCTCCTCGATCTCCTCGAAGGTGGTGAACCGCCCCCGGCACTGTTCACACTCGCGCCGCCGCTTTATCGCCGCGCCTTCGCGGACCGGGCGGGAGTCGAGGACATGATCTTTATCTTGCTCGCCGCAGTACGGACACCGCATCGGTCACGTTCCTTCCGCTCGCAGAGGCGTGGTATACCCCACATCTAGTGCGACCCCAGGATTCTACACCCTACATATGGGATAGTCAACACCACCCGGCACTACATTTTGACGGATCGTGACGTTGTTGCACTACAGATAGCTGTACTTACGCGAAAAGATAATAAAAAACTTCGTTGATACGTGTTGTGTGTAGCGACGTGTAAACAGTGGCATGCTGATAGTTACCGCGAGACAAAAGCCGGGTCACAGCGGCGTGACCCGGCCCTATAGAGCCGCGCGGCGAACTGGTAGAGCAACCGCTACGGCACGCGGCTTTGGGGAACACGCCCCGCCTGTACACCTGGGAACGCGCCCGCTTTCCTAGGTGCCATCTTAAGCCCGATCATCGGTGCCATCTTGTAGCCCATCGGGATCCGGGACAGCCGAACCAGTCGGTGCCCCCGTGCGTCCTTCATGGACAGCCTCCTCGCTTGCGCCCCGGTATAGGCCGTCTTGCAGGCGCGACAGACATACACGGAGCCGAGGACCCGCCCGCCCCCGTGGCCGATCCGGGTGTCAGCGCGGTTCAGCCTCCTGGCTGTCCCTTGCCGGGCGTGGGCGGGCGAGACGGCGAGACTTGCGACAGCAATGACGGCGGCGACACGCGCCCCGATACGGGTCCAGTTCATCTCAATCACGTTCTTGTGTCTGCTAATCTAAAAGGCGGGCATCGCGCGAATAGCGGCGGACGTTTCGCATCGCCACCCACGTCCATCCACTCTCAAAGCAACCATACCCGTCTTGTTTGGCACTGGCGTAGGCTCCAGACGCCGACGCGCCGGGTAAGTCGCGGACATCCTAAAGGGCGTCCCAAACACCGACACCATAATTGGGTAGAATTGGGTGCATAATCGGGTGCCGTGCCAGGACGATATTGATGCTCAAAACCGATATTATCCTCATCACGCCGGATCTGCTCAATTCCGTAGCAAGGGTTGACGAGTTCAAGGGGGCGTGGCGTGCCCTCGGGACACTCGCGCCGGAGCGTCTTTCCGCGCTCCGCCGCGTCGCGACCATCGAAAGCATCGGCTCCTCGACCCGCATCGAAGGAAGTAAGCTGTCCGATAGGGCGGTCGAGGAGTTGCTCGCGCGCCTCGAAATCCGTGCGTTCGCCAGCCGGGACGAACAGGAAGTCGCGGGTTACGCGGAGGCGATGGAACTGATTTTTCGCGCGGCGGACAGCATCACCCTCACGGAGAACCACATCAAGCAACTACACCGCGACCTCCTGGCCTACAGCGATAAAGACACGTGGCACTGTGGGAACTACAAGACCACCTCGAACAGCGTCGCCGCGTTCGACGAGTCCGGCGAACAGACCGGGATCGTATTCCAGACGACATCGCCGTTCGACACGCCCCGTTTCATGCAAGAACTCGTGGCATGGTATCGCCAGGCAAGCGAGGACGGCGAGCCGTACCCGCTGCTCCGGATCGCGGTGTTCGTGGTCGTCTTTCTGGAGATTCATCCGTTCCAGGATGGCAACGGTCGGCTGAGTCGTATACTGACCACACTGTTGCTGCTCCAGGCGGGGTATGCGTATGTGGCGTACAGTTCGCTCGAAAGCGTCATCGAGCGAAACAAAGACGGCTACTATCTCGCCCTGCGCCAAACTCAGGGGAATATACGCTCCGCATTCCCCGACTGGCAACCATGGCTGTCGTTTTTCATGCACACGCTTACCGAACAAACTCGTCGCCTGGAGGTGAAGATAGACCGGGAGAAATTGGTCCTCTCCATACTACCGGAACTCTCGATACGGATCCTAGAGTACGCCCGCGAGCACGGTCGCGTCCGTATAGGTGACATGGCAACGATCACGCGGGTCCGCTGGAACATGCTGAAAGAGCATTTCCGCGCACTGGCGGGCGGCGGTCATCTAGTCATGCGGGGCGCGGGACATGGTACGAGTTGGGTGCCAGATGACGTGGATAGGTGTGAGGCATTCCGCGTCCTGCGGGTAGTCACCTAATGGCGCAGAACGCCATACCTAATGGCGCAGAACGCCATATAGATAAAGGCCGACATACGCGAGGATTACGACCCGCAACAGAATAGTTACGAGACGCGGGTGCCGCCGCGCCAGATACGCGGCGAGCAGGAGGGGCGGCAGGTACGTCCCCACTTTGACCAGCACGAAGAGGAGCGGGTGTAGGTGGAATGTCCAGGCGAGGAACGGGTTCGACTCGGTCGCCTGGCCCGTCCGCACCCAGTAAATCGTGCTGAACATGTCCAGCGAGCACAGGGCCAGCAGGAGCAGGACTTCGACCGCCGCCGGGCGTCGAATATCGAACGGCCGAGTGACCAGTTGCAGAAACACCGCGTTCTGGAACTTCTGGCTGTCGGCTACGGACTTGGTAACCACGGGCATCGGGTGCTCCTCCTGAGTAGATTGCATGAAACAGCGTCGCCGGGAACTACCCCCGTTTAGCGTGCCGCCTCCGCTGTTTTGTCCTGTTCGGAAGGCTCGGAAACGTTAGCTGCCCCTCCCGGACGTAGGAGCAGGAGCGGATGATACCCTATCCTATCTACCGGGCGCATAGGAAGACGCCCGGTGCCGCGGTAGCGCGTCTCGGCGGACACCCACAGGCACTCGGCATCCCGCGCGGCGACGCGTATCCGCGCGGACAGGAAACGCGACTGGTTCCCTGTGGGGACGTGGAGCGGCACATCCCGCACCACCTCCCCTTCGCGCACCAGTAGCCGGTAGTGCAGTCGGCTGGTGACCGGCACCCCGCGCAGTGCCACCCGCACGGTCAGCCAGTCCGTCTCGGCCCGCTGGACTGCTATCCCGGTCAGATCGGCGGACGGGTCAATGTCGCGTGCTAGGTCGTCGCGCCGCCCGTCCACCGCTACGGTGGTCCAGTCCGCCGCGCCGTTCGGCACGGTGGGTGCGTCCATGTCGCCGAACAACTCGTTGGTGCGCACGAACGAGGTCAGGAAGCGGCGGCAGATGTTGAGTTGCGAGACGTAGCGGTTTAGCGCGCGGTCTTTCACGGCGCGGGTCGCGTCGGAAATCATATACGCCCGCCACGCGGTGTCGGCCGTCGCCAGACCAGCCGGGGGCGCGAGGCTCGCTTCGGGTCGCTTGCCCTGCGGCAGAGGCCAGTCGCCGCGATGTACGATGTAGTAGTGGAGCCGCGCCGTCTTCGCCCACGGCTCCCGCCGCTCCACGGCGCAGACGCGAAGCGCGGACTGCGCGAACGTCGCGGCGGCGGAGTGGTCCGGGTGGTCGTCAGCGGGGTGCGTTACGAAGATGTCGGTCGGCTTCACCGTGTCCATCAGCCGCGTCAGGTCGTTTTGCAGAGACTGCCCGCTATACAAGGCGCGGGGGGTGTACGATACTGAGTACGGCGAGTGGTTATGCCCGGTGTAGAAGGAGCGGTAGGGCGCGGACGGCGGCCAGTTGTTCTCCCACATCGGGCGCAGGCCGCGGTCCGGGTAGCCCAGGAAATATATGTCGCCGCGCTTGACGCCCAGTATCCCCATCGCGCGGTACGCCTCGCTCTGTCGGTGCTGGGCGAAGCGCACGTAATCGGCGGGAGAGAGGGTCACCTGACCGAGATCGCGGGTGGCGGCCGCCGGGAAGCCGTCGCCGTTCGTGAAGAACGCGACCGAAACGCTCGCCCCTTTGCGTGTCGCGTCCGCGACGAACCCGCCGACCGCCAGTGTCTCGTCGTCGCAGTGCGGGGCGAGGATCAGGTACCGCTTCGCTTTGATCGGGGGCGGGAAGAGAGGCAGGTCATCCACGGCGACCGCGTCGGACGCCTGGTGGAGCCGCAGGTAGAATGCCGCCGCCGTGCCGCCCGCGAACAGGGAGGGCAACAGCACTATTGCCATCAGAACGCGTTGCCAGACGGGGATGCGACGGAAGCGAGCCGCCCACAACCGTGCCGTCTTTTTCGATTCGTTGTGCAAATCCGTCAAACGAACTCCTTGCGCCGTTCCCCTATTCGCGAACCGCCGGGTACGCGGTTAGTGAACTATACGGGTAACAGAAACGCCACGTTTCTCCAGCGAAGCGCAGCGTGCAACCGAAAATGAGATACGGAGTGAGTGGGATTCGAACCCACGAAGCCTTTGACAGCTTACACGATTTCCAATCGTGCTCCTTCGACCAGCTCGGACACCACTCCACGGAACCTCTGCGCCGCGAGTATCGCGGGCCGCGCAGGTACCATTATAGGTGCCCGGAGCCGGTCTGTCAAGGTTTTTAGCCAACGTCGCGACCTAACCCGTTCTCCCGGTGGGAACGGCTCGCCGTCCGCCGCGATGCCCTCCCTACTTCTTCGGCGTGTGCAAATCAATCCCGCGCGCCGGGTCCCACGTCTGCGTCCACCGCTTCCACGCCGCGTGGCCGTCCGCGAAGACGTAGTTCGCCCCCTGCTGGTGGCGCGTCGCCGCGACCGCCCCAGTAATCTCGTTCATCTCGTCGGCGGGTGCCGCCGCATTTGTGGGGGTGAACCACGGATGATATAGATCATCGCAGTACGGATCTTCTCCGTCCGCTTTTTCGCTACGCCGCTCGGCATAGAGAATCGTGTCGGCGGGACGCCCGACGCCCGCGTCCGTCAAGCCCCAGACGAAGTAGGCGTTGACCATGTACGAGATGACGTTGGGTCCGCCGACGTGATACACCGTCGGGCATTTGTCGTCGAACGGCTCCGGGTCGGACGGACAGGCGTACAGGGCTTGGCGGAACGCGGCGGTCGGCACCTTTCCACCCTGGCCCGTGTACGGGAAGATGAAGTCGAACACGGAGCCGAGATCGGGGTCCTCGTTCGTGCCGTCCGCGTCGTCTGTCTCGGGGTGCTCGGTGGTGAGTGCTTTGGCCTGCGGGAACGTCTCGTCGTAGTCCTGCTGGTACATTTTGGTCGCGATGCCGATCTGCCGCATGTTCGACAGGCAGGAGACCGTGCGCGCCTTCTCTCGCGCCCCCGCGAAAACGGGAAAAAGGATCGCGGCGAGGATGGCTATTATGGCTATCACGACGAGTAGTTCGATAAGGGTAAAACCGCCTCCGACGGCTCGCTTCCGAAGCGATGCGTCGGCATCCCGCGCGCTAGCGTGGCGGGGTAAGGAATGGGGTATGCGATACATCCGCTTGTTTACCTTTCGGACAAATCTTTTGGGGGTTGATGCCGACCGTTCGGCATGTCCATTTTAGCATCCGCCGCCGGGTTTGGCAAGCGGGAATCGCCCGCCCTGCGCCCACCCTCCAGGGCGATTGCACTTAACCGTTTTCCTCTGTTTGCCCTGCCAACAAAGCCAGCAAGTAGTCTTTATCCCAACTCGCCCGCAAACGTCTCGCTTTCAGACTCGCTTTAGCCGACGTATC
>JAYUUO010000115.1:0-12805 GCA_043754515.1 Armatimonadota bacterium | reverse complement strand
CCGTCCGCGCCCGCGTAGCGCGAAAGGTTGGCGTGAATCCGCGGCAGGTTGGCATACGCGCGGACAACGGGCGGTCCCGACAGGCTCCCAGCGAGGTAGCAGTACTGGCAGTGCGCGGGGCAACCCTGCGCGAGGTGGAACTGGTAGTCCGCGCTCGGCGGGATGGGCGGCAGATCGAACTGCGACGAGGGCGCGTTGACGATAGCGAGTGTCTGCTTCGCGCGGCGGTACGTATCGCGTTCGTCAGCACCGCGCAGATCGGTCAGGCGGTTCGACTTGAGGGTCTCGACCGGGAGACCCAAGGCGGAGACGCGGGCGAGTATGTGCTGGCCCCACGGCTCGGCGAGCGCGTCGGGCGTGAACACCACGCGGCGCGGCGTCCACAGGTGGTGCGTGTCGGTTGGGAGAGATGGTGCTTCGGGAGCGGGTACCGCGAAGGCGTCACCGGCAGGCGGCGTCTCCAGCATGGCGAGTTGTAAAGCCATCGGATGATTCCTAACTTTCTAAGTGTAGCACATACATTATACCGCCGTGGCGTCCAGAACGCAAAGAAAAACGCCGTGTTACGGCCTATTTCTCCGCCGCGAACGCCGCTAGAATCGCCGCCTCTTTGTCGCGGGCCACGGCGCGCAGGTAGCCTTCGTCGGTCCGGATGCGGTCCCAGGCGAGTGTATCCGCGACGGTATCGGCGAGTGGGCGGAATGCCAAGCCGCTCACCACGGCGCGGGAAACGTCTACAATCGCCGCCTCGTCCGGCTCTTTGGGCGCGAAGATCGGGAGCGACACGCCGGGCGTCAGCCCATGCGCGTCGAGGAACGTCTGGGGAACGTACACGAACCGCGTGTCGGACTCAGTACGACCCGCGGCGGCGCGGCAGAGGGGAAGTAGTTCGCCGAGCGTGACCGGGTAGCCGTCCGCGTTAAATGTCCCAGACGCGCCGGACTCCAGCAGGCGCAGGTTCCATTCGGACAGGTCGCGGGCGTCTATGAACTGCGCGGACGTGGCATGGTCGCCGGGTGCCAGAACGTCGCCGCCCGCCGCGACGCGATGCACCCAGTAGGTGAAGCGGTCGGTAGGGTCGTGCGGCCCCACGATGAATCCGGGCCGCGTGATCAGGGTACGCGCCGCGCCATATATCTCGCGGATTGCGTTCTCGCACAGCACCTTCAGCCCGCCGTATGTCTCGCCGACCACCTCCTCGACCGTCTCGTCGGCGAGCGTCGCGAGCGGAGAGCCCTCGGTCAGCGTCGGCGCGGACCAGTCACTATATACGGCGATGGTGGAGACGAAGCAGTAGGTCCGGACACAATCACGGAGCGCATCGCCCGCCATCCGCACGACTCGCGGCACATACCCACAAGTGTCCACCACCGCGTCCCACGTCCGGCCGCCCGCGAGGCGGGCGAGGTCATCGGGGTCCGTGCGGTCACCGGTCACCGTCTCCACCGAGTCGCTGAACAAACCGGGGTTGTGTTTGCCCCGGTGGAAAAGCGTCACCGAATGGCCCCGGCGCAACGCCGCGTCCGCCAGATGCCGCCCCACGAAAACCGTGCCGCCCAGAATTAATAGTTTCATGGGGGACAGTTCCACCAGGTTGGCGCGTTTTCCTACCCGGAGTCCGGCGATGATCTGGGTGGTTGGGTAGGGGGAGCAACAACACGCCCGCGCCCCGCCCACACCAACCACGCGGCCAGCCCCCTACTTCGCGTCCAACTTGATCGCGTCGGTCACCGCGTCCGACGCCGCTTCGCGCCCTTCTACTTCGGCCTCTTTATAAGCGGCTTGCACCTCCTTGGGCGTCGGGGTACGACCACTCCGGTAGAAGAGTATCGCGGAGCGGCCCGCCGCGACCGTGCCGGAGTAGGCGATGGCGGCTTTCACGGCGAGGTTGACGCCGGGAATGGGGATGAACCCCGACAACTCGCGGGCGAGCGTGCGCCAGCCGAGCGCAGCACCGATCACGCCCATCAGCTCCTTGATCTGCTTCGTGTAGGCCGGCTTCTTGCCGTACGTCGCGGCGAGTCGCATCACCATCATCACCTGGTTTTTGGTCAGCAGTAGCACATCGGCGACGCTGGTGCCGGGCAGGATGATCGCAGCGGGCGGGAAGACACTCGGTAGCGCGGAGATCACGGCTATCTGCGCGTTAATACGGCTCGCGTCCTCAATGATCCGATTACAGGCGAACGGTCGGAACAGGGGGAAGCGGCGTCCGAGCGCGACTGCCAGGTGCGGCTGTTGCTCGATCATCGCCTTCGCGAGTTGCGTCACGTCCGGCGCGGTGAGCGGGATCGAGTTCGCGCCACGCGCGCCGATCGCCTCGGATTCGGTTTCGGGGACATAAACAGTGAACGAGAACGCGCGCGCCGTGTCCGCGTCCGGCGCGTCGTCGAACTCGCGCAGGTGCGCCCCCGCCTCGTCGCGCTCGTCCAGAGTCGCCGTCGCCGTCAGGAACGCTTCTTTGACGCGCGTCCTGTCCTCCGGTCGTCCCACCAGCGCGATCTTGAAGCCGCTGTTCGCCTCGTCCTCAATGCCGCGCGGCGACACTTCCTTGACCTGCCGCCAGAAATCGTAACCCTTGCCTAAAATGTTAGCCATAAGTACTCCACTATCCGCATGTACGGAGTTATACCCGGCGAACGGTTCCCGCGTACCGGCGAGGATTCTAGCGCGGGCGCGCGGGGCAAGCCTCTCCCGCGTGGCTCCGCGCGGAAACGGGTGTCATAACCCCCCCGCGAGACGGGGTTCCAGGTGCTCGGGTGCCTACGAGAACCCGGAGACCGCGTGCGGGACATACGGTGCTTCGAGCGACGCGACCTCCTCTGACGACAGCGTGACGTCGAGGGCGGACACGGCGTCTTCCAAATGATGCGGCTTGGTCACGCCGATAATGGGCGATGTCACTGCGGGCTTGCCGAGCATCCACGCCAGCGCGACTTGGGCCATCGGCACACCGTGCGCGGCGGCGACCTCGCCGACACGCCCCACGATCTTCCGATCCGTCTCCTCGGTCGCCGCGTAGAGCGACTTGCCGAACGGGTCGCTACCCGCCCGCTCCGTGTCTTCGCGCTCCTCCCAGGGCCGTGCCAGGCGGCCACGCGCCAGCGGGCTCCACGGGATCACGCCGATCCCCTCCGACAGACACAGGCCCATCATCTCTCGCTCCTCCTCCCGGTACAGGAGGTTGTAGTGGTTCTGCATCGAGACGAAGCGGGTCCAGCCGTGCCTATCCGCCAGGTACAACGCCTTGCAGAACTGCCACGCGTGCATGGACGACGCGCCGATGTAGCGCGCTTTTCCCGCCTTTACCACGTCGTGTAGTGCTTCCAGCGTCTCCTCAATGGGGGTTTGGGCGTCAAAGCGGTGAATTTGGTACAGGTCCACGTAGTCCGTGCCGAGCCGTTGCAAACTCGCGTCAACCTCCGCGAAGATCGCCTTACGGGACAGGCCCGCGCCGTTCGCATCGGGCCGCATCCGTCCGTGTACCTTGGTCGCGATCACGACCTCCTCGCGCCTGGCGAAATCACGCAGGGCGCGCCCGGTGATCTCCTCGCTCGTGCCGTCGGAGTAGACGTTCGCCGTGTCGTAAAAATTAATACCGAGTTCCAGTGCCCGCCGGATGAACGGGCGGCTCTGCTCCTCCGGGAGCGACCACGGGTGCGAGCCGCGCTCGGGCGTGCCGTAGCTCATGCACCCCAGGCAGATACGCGAGACTTTCAGCCCTGTCTTGCCCAGTCGAATATATTGCATGGGGTGAGCGTACCCAGTTTGTCGCGCGATGTCAACCGGCCTGGTCACCGTGGTTAGAAGCAGGGACGGGTACGTCGTAGACCGGGCGCAAGCGCGCCCGGTCGGACCCGAACCGCGCGACAAACGGGCCTGGTTATCGCCGATCTGCCGCGACTGGTTCCTTCCTCGTCAAACCGCCCCCGGCGAGGAGTAGGCCGCCGATCCACAGGAACGCGGGGAATACCAGACTGCGCTGCATCAGACCCGTCCACCAGCGGCCCTCCCAACCTATCGAGTGCATATACGCCGTCGCGCCCACCACCCCGAACCCCGCGAGACAGCCGCAGACTACGGCGAGCAGGGCGAAGCCGCGCCACCGGGGATAGCGCCGACCCCGCTCGATGGCGGATAACGCCGCCAGCATGATCGGGAAGAAAACCACCGTTGAGAGCGGGTTGTGAATGCGCCCGATAAGGGTGCATGGTTCGATGCGCCCCGGCGAATTGCATGTAGGAACATCCGACGTTAAATCGGAAAGGTCGGTCGGGAAACAACCGAGTAGCAGGAGCGCGATACCAGCCAGCGCGAGCAGGATCGCCTCGCGGCGGAACGGTCGTAGCATGACGCCGGTCGAAAGGGTGCCGATGCCCATAAGAAAGAAACAGGTCGTTATCAGCGGCGCGTAGTCCGTGCGCGCGAACTCGCTGAGGAAGTTCCACGGGCGGTACGGAATCAGCGCGCCGGTGGTCGCGTGCAGGAGAGGCGGTGGGATGAGATGCAGGAAAAAGAGTCCTCCCGTCGCCAGCCCCAGACAGACAATCCCAACCCATCGCGCTACAGTAACCGTGTTCAAAATGATGTTCCTCGCTCGCCTTCTCCCGTACTGTATCGCCGTGTGAGATATTGTACATGGGGCGAAAGTCCCGGTTGTGCTAGGATGGTTTTATTACTTTTAGCCGGAGGAGTTACGAATGAGCGAGGAACAGTTCCCGATGCTCACCCGCGTCGGCATCATCGGCGATGTCCAC
This sequence comes from Armatimonadota bacterium, assembly GCA_043754515.1. Classification (GTDB taxonomy): domain Bacteria; phylum Armatimonadota; class Armatimonadia; order Armatimonadales; family Armatimonadaceae; genus JACMIU01. Next base: position 8,048 of record JAYUUO010000115.1, on the reverse strand, counting down.
GGGCAGGTGGGGCCGTTACGTACGGCGGTGACGTTTCTGCGCGACTTGTCGCTGGACGCGCTGGTTTGTACGGGCGATCTGCCGCCGAAGGGCTACACGCAAACCGTGGAGTCGGCAATGCTCACGAACGAATGCGCGCTGCTATTGCGCGACGAGGGGGTATTGACGGTGCGCGGCAATCACGACCGCTACTTCGTGGAGAACGCGGACGATCCGACGCTTTACGCGATGTTCCGCGCCGAGTGGGACGCGAGCGGGGACGCGCTGGCGTTCGCCCGGTCGCTCCCCGCGATGTTACGTTTTCAAACACCCGGCGGTGAGCTGCTCCTCTGCCACGGCGTCGGCGCGGATGACAGGGCGGGCATTTATCCGGCGGGCGAGGACGCGCCCATAGCGGACGCCCTGACGCGGATTGCGTCCGCGTCCTCGATTCGTTACCTGATCGCGGGGCATACGCACTGCCGCCTGTGTCGCGCGGTCGCGGGGACGACGATCCTGAACCCCGGCGCGCTGGTCGGGGACAAGGAGCCGCCTGGTTTTGCCGTCGCGGACTTTGGCACGGGCACGGCTCAGTTCTACGTGTTTAGCGCGGGCGGGGATGTCGCGCCGTGCGGCGACGCGGTACACTGGGTATACGCATGACCGAGCCGCGCTCACAGTTACTCACCCGTGTCGGGATCATCGGCGACCCGCACGCGGAGGATAACCTGCTCGTGGAGGCGATACGGTTCCTGCGCGGCGAGGGGATCGAGACGATCCTTTGCACCGGCGATGTGGTAGACGGGCAGGGCGACGCGGACCGGTGTTGCGAACTTCTCGAGTCCGAGAACATATTAACGGTTCGCGGCAACCATGACCGCTGGTACCTCGGGCGGGAAAGCCTCCCGCGGCCGGTATTGACGATGCGGTCGCGGTTGTTTCTGAGGGACCTACCACCGATGCGCCGGCTAGACACACCGTCGGGTCCGCTTCTGCTGTGCCACGGGCTGGGGATCGATGACATGGCCGTGTTCTTCCCGGACGACACCGAGGAGGCTATCGCATCAAGTCTGCCGCTCCAAAGTCTGCTTTCTGAAGACTACCGGTATGTCGTCAGCGGGCACACGCACGCGCGCATGTCCCGCGCCGTGGGGCGTACGACGTTCCTCAACGCGGGCACATTGATGTGGGGTTACGAGCAGGGATTTCTCCTCGTTGATTTCGCCGAAGGAGCCGTCGCTATCTACGGCTTCGATGAGTCGGGTCACGCGATCCCGACGGGCGCCCTCACGCTCCCCTGAACTTCGGGTCATGTTGACTTACTTTGGTAGACCCACGCTAACGTGCGCCCGGTCGCGCGCTTCGCGACGTTTCCATGATGTAATCGCCCGACGGGGGTTTAGCACGCCGCACCCTCTGGCGATACGGTAGCATGACCCCACAGAACCAAATCCGTGCCGACTTTGACGCGACTTCGATTGTAGTTTATCAAGCGTACTCCACGTCTATTGCCGGGCCAGCAGTCGCCGCGAACCGTTTCGTGCCTCCCTTCTCGCTCGGACGAATGACCTGGATCAAGCCGTCGTTCCTCTGGTTGATGGAACGTAGTAACTGGGCGCGGAAGTCAGGACAGGAATACATTCTCGCGGTACGGATCACGCGGGCGGGCTGGGAGGAGGCACTATCTCTCGGGGTGTTAACGCACCCCGATCCGGCGATCTACCGCGACGTTGACGAATGGAGGGAGCAGTTCGAGGCGTCTCCCGTTCACATTCAGTGGGACCCAGAACGCTCGCTACGTGGTGTGGCACAAGCACACCGATCAATACAGGTTGGGATCAGCCGTCATTTAATCGAGCGATTCGCGAACGAGTAGACGGTAGATATCACTGACCTGACACCACGGGCACGAAAAATGCGTGACCTTCTGGCACACGGCGAGACCGAAGCAACCAAAAGGCTGCTTCCCTTAGAACGCGTGTACCTTCCCGAAGGAAACACAAGACGGCGAGTGGGACTAAGCTAAGACATTCCGGCGGGCGAAGCGACACAGGGACGGGCCACCCGCTGGGGATCCGGCGGGCGACTATTGAGCGGATCCCCGCAGAGAAGTTACGCGAGCGACCCGCGAAGTAGCCGGGATGCTCGGTAGGGCATGGCGCAATGATTCTGCCCAGATCTCGGCAAGAGCCTCCGCATTAGGGGCACCAGAAGCGCGTGCGAGGCGTGGCTCAACTGTCGCCACAGGGTCGCCCGCGACGGCGACAACGAATGTGTCAGACCCCGTCTGCGTGACGCTGACCGCGTCAGGGCCACCCGCGTAATGCGCGGCCACTTCCTCCAGACGATCACGGATGATAGCCGCCCTTTCCGCCGCCGAAAGCCTGCCCGTACCGGTTGGTACGACGAACAAGGTCTTCCCATTAAACGCGGCCTCGTTCGAGGCCACTTTGCGCTGTACGCCGCGTACGTCCGGGGCGGCGAGTTCCGCCGCGTCGTTCGTCTCCGCCCGCGCCTGCGTAATCCCCGTAGTGGCTAACACCGCCAACACACCTGCTATATACTTCACTCGCATGATCTTTTCTTCTCCACCGACATGCTTTTTTCACCCATCGGCGTCCGTGTTCAAGCCACGTTTCGTTTCTGCGTCGTGACGGAGTGCGCGGGGCGGAACACCGAACGCCGCGCGGACGGCTTTGTTGAACTGGTGCGGGTCGCGCAGCCCGACCTGCGCCGCTATCTGCTTGATGGGGAGCGTGGTGTGCCGCAGGAGCCGCGACGCCCGCTCCATGCGCCGCTCGCGGACGTAGGCGACCACTGTTCTTCCGGTCGCGGCGTGGAACAGGCGCGTCAGGTGGTTGTGCGACAGATTTACGGCGTCCGCGAGGTCGGAAACGCGTATCGGCTCGGCGAGCCGTAGCTCAATGGCTTCGCGGGTAAGGGTGACCACGGCCTGTTCGCTACCCCGGTGATGGGCGTCGTCCGGGTTGCCGGTGCCCGCCGCGCCCTCCCCGAGCCGCCACAGGATGTTCCACATCAACGCCTCGGCGCGGCGCGGGGCAGACCCGAACACCGCGACGGCTTTTTCCCAATCGGCGTTGAGTCCGCCGAAAGCCGAGCCGGAATCGCTCATCACCGGGAGAAGCACGGTCTGTGCTTCGGCGTCGCGCCCGAGACGGAACCCGCAGGACAGGTGGATCGCGGGCGGGTCGCCGGTCCGGAAGAAGTGGGACAGCGGCGTGTTCGGCGGCACGACGCTGACATAGCCCGGCGACACCGGGAGCGTGATTTCCCCGACGCGGAGCGCGCCCGTCCACCGGTACAGGTGCAGGCACCAGAGTTCGGGCATCCGGTAGTCCTCGCGGGCGTACCGGCCGTGCCGCCCGATGCTGACCCACACGATCCCCGGCGGCATTCCTACCGGAACGAGCGACAGAGGCGCGGCGGCGAGCGGCAATGGTTCGGGCGCGGGGGCGGTTCGGGCGAATCCAGTTCTCATAGGGAGAAAATACCAGAAATGGCGTACGACGGCAATTGGCAGACGGATGCTGAGCGTCTAAAATAACGACAGCACTTTCTGGTGCCACAAAGGAAATACCACTATGCAATTCACCGAGGAGCAGGTTACACGGTTCCGAACGGACGGCTATCTCGCCGTACCAAACTTCTGGACAGACGAAGAAGTCGCCGCCATGCGGGCGGAACTGAAGCGACTTGAGGCGGATGGCAAACTGCGCAACGTCGCCACCGAAGGGGACGGCAAAACACAGTCCCAGACGAAAGCCAATCTACAACTGTGCCCGATGTACCCGCACAGCACGTTCTTTCGGGCGATGCCGTTCGCGCCCAAGGCCGCCGAAGCGGTCGAGCAACTGATCGGCGGGCCGGTCGTGCTCCACCTCGATCAGGTGTTTCTGAAGCCGGGGAAGCACGGCGCGGGGACGAACTGGCACCAGGACAACGCCTATTTCCAGATCCCGGAACCGCTCAAGGGGACCGCGCTCTGGACGGCGGTTCACGACGCGACGATCGCGAACGGCACGCTACGCGTCATTCCCGGCGCGTTCGCCGAGCGGCTACCCCACGACCGCGACCCGGAGAGCGACCACCATATCCGGTGCTACCCGGATGAGTCGCAAGCCGTCCCGCTGGAAATAACTGCGGGCGGGGCGTTGTTCTTCTGCTATGGGACGCCGCACGCTACGGGGGGCAATATGACCGATACGGAGCGGGCAGGGGTGGCTCTGCATTTCATGAACGCAGACCAGAACGGGGTGGCACGCGGCGGGTTCGAGATAGCAAAGCGGCCCGTTCTCACAGGGCCGGACGCGACCGGGGGGGAGGCCGAGTACGGAACCCGCGTCGCCGGAACCTGGGACGCCGAAGTGCGGCAAGCCCTCGTGATCTAGAGCAACGTGCCCGACGGCTCCGCTATCATAGCCGGGGGGCCGTCTATCATCGCGGCGGTTCGGTCATCCTCCCGCCGTAGAACGCGCAGGAAGGTGGACACGATCATCGGGTCGAAGTGACTGCCCATGTGGGTTTGTAGATAGAGTATGGTCTCGGCGTGTGACCACGCCCGGCGGTAGGACCGGTCCGTGGTCAGCGCGTCGTACACATCCGTGACCGCCAGAATCCGCGCCCCGATCGGTATCGCCTCGCCGACCAGCCCATCCGGGTAGCCGGTACCGTCGTACCGCTCATGGTGGGAGCGCACGACTTCGGCGACGGGGAACGGGAATCGCACCGGCTCCAGGATTCGCGCGCCGATGATCGTGTGCGTTTTCATCGTCTCGAACTCCTCGGGCGTTAGTTTCCCCGGCTTGCATAGGATGCTCTCCGGAATGGCGATTTTGCCGATGTCGTGCAGGAGCGCGCCGTACTCGACCGCTTTTTGCTCGGCTTCCGTCAGGTCCATCTCGCGCGCCAGATCCGTGGCATATAACTTCACCCGCTGGATGTGTTCCTGTGTGTACCGGTCTTTAGCGTCTATCGCCAGCGCGAACGACTCCACCGTCGCCTTGTATAACCCGTGCAACTCCTCGCGCCCCCGCTCCAACTCCTCAATGTAGAGCGTCAGGTTTACATCACGCTCTCGGTGGTACCGCGCGGCGGCGTAAATCAGGAACGGTACCGGTAGCGCAAGCATCGCCAGTGCCAAACCCGACTGCCAATACTGAAGCGCGTAGGGGATCAGAACGTACATTAGCGTCGCGGCGGCGGCACCAGCGACGTATCCTGGTAACATCCACAGATAGTTGTCCCGCCACAGAATCAGGATCCCACGCGGGGACATGGTGCGCGATGTCAGAGCTACGGCACCGGCGACCAGAATCGTGTTAGCCGCGAAGTAGACTGCCCCCGCCCCGAGCGTCACCAGAGCCCGCGTGATCTCGTACAAACCGCCGACCATGATGTGTGGATGGAAAGAGTAACCGGGGCGGGCGACATCCACGAGCATTAGCAACGGGGAGATGGCGAGCACAGAAAGCACCACCGCCCCGACACTAAACAATATCTGAACCGGGTAGGAACGTTTCGGGTACAGGGTGCCGACTATCGCGGTCACGCTCCCGGCGAGTGCCCCGACCAGCGGCCCGAACGCGAGCAGTAGGAGAAAAGTCGGCACCATGCCGAGCGAGATAGTGGAGTTGCTCACGCTGTTCTCGCCGTCGCGGCGGAGGCCTAGCACCGGGACGCGCAGAAACGACGCGCCCGCGCAGAGTAGCAAACCTGGGAGTATGACCAGCCAATCCGTGACGGGCACCGGATAGAGCAATACACACGCAAGGAGCGCGCCCGCTCCTGAAAGGATGACCAGGTAGATGTAGATCCGGGAGGATCTCGGGAAACTTTGCATACTCATGAGATGGATCCGGTACACAAGACGACTTTCGTGCCTATGCAGGTTCCAGAGTATCGCATTTTTGATTCATTACCGACAAAAAAACGGGCAACGGAAGGTGAAACTGCCATTGCCCACATGTAAACACGTATTTCTACGGTGTTATTTTTTGGATGTGATGGACAGCCGACCGGTGACCGAATCGTACTTGACATCCACGTCGAGAGCCTTGCCAACAAAATTGAGCGGCACTACGGTGCGCCCCCGGTCGAGCGAAGCGGCGCGATCCATAGAAATGCTCGTCCCGTTCACGATGGCGGTCTTCTTGCCGACGCCGATCACGATCTCGCGGTTGCTGTTCACGGCCCGCATGGTCTTCGTCTCGTTCGACCAGGAGACCTTCCCGCCCGTGTGCTCGAATATCTGGCGGAACGGCGCGATCGGCATTCCCGCCTCGACACGCGGCGCGACATCGAACGCGATCCGCGTGCCGTCGAAGGCGACCTGAATCGGCTCCATGCCGTCGGTACGTCGCGCAACTTTAACGACCTTCGTGACGTCCGCCTTCGGCGTGCTGATGCTGACGCGGCGGGCGCGTATATGTGCTACAGGAGCGACCGGCGTGGCAATACTGATCCGAGCGCGCGTCACCGCCACCGGCGATATACCGCGCATCGGCGCGGCTATCAGAGTCGTCGGTCGCGAAAGACGCGGCGCGATAACTAATTTCGGCGCGGCGAATCCGACGCTACCGATCTTGTCGAGGGTCACCGCTTCGTCGAGATCAGTGACCGCGCCCGCGGCCGACAGGGTCGGCTCGCCGGACAGGAGCGGTAGCGCGTTCGCGGCGACAGCGGGCGACGGCCGGGCGGGGATCTTCGCCCGCGGGACAGCGCGAGGAGGCGTTCCTGACGGGGCAAGTATCGTCGTTCTGGGCGGCGCGAGACGCGGTATGGCTTGGCGCGGCGCGGCCGGGATACCTGTGTCCATCATGCGCAGTCCGAGCGCGTCCGTGGCGGCGATAGAGGCAGCCGCGGACTCTGTGATCCGTGCCTCACCGGAAGGCGCGGTGATCTGGGTCTCTTTGGCGACGGGGAGTAGCACAGTCAAGGGACGGGCGACCGTGTTGCCGGTGGTCGCCTTGCGGGCGGCTTTGGGGCTTGACAAGTCCGGGATCGCGTCGTAGCGCTTGGTGTTCCCGCCCGGGTTGTTCACGAACACCGTAATCTTGCGAGTCGTGGTCGCGTTCGTGGAGTCGAGATAGCCGCTCGCCGTGATCGTGTGCGTACCGTTGCTCTCATTCGTCGTGTCCCACACGAACGAGTATGGCGGGTAGTTCTTCAGCGTTTTGAACTTGTCGTCTACGTAGAACGACACGTATGGGTTCTGCCCGTTGCGCGTTTTGGCGTCAATCAGCAGTTCCACCGTGCCGACCACTTTGCGGCCGTTGCCTGGGTTCACGAAGCGGACTTCGGGGCCGGCGTATTCCGTCTCGCCAGCGGCCTCATCGGAACCAGCGACGATATCAAGTTTGGCCGAGGATATATTGCCTTCGGCGTTCAGCACCTTCACTACCACCGTGTGCGTTCCGGCGGGGAGCGTGGAGCCGTCTACCAGGAACGATAGCACGGAAGCGCGTCGGGGCGTATCGAGGTCGCGGCGTACCCAGCGGACGCCATCCACCCAGAGTTCCGCGGTGACAATCGGGGAGTTGGTCACGCTTTGAAAGCGCACGTCCAGGTTGAATCGGTTCGCGCCGAGTTTCTCGTTCTGCTTCGGGGTCAGTACCGTCATGGTGGCGGCGGGAGCCTGCGCGTGGGCGACAGACAGCGGGACCGTGACGGCGGTTAGTAGCGATATGGCGGGCAGTGCCATGAGCGCAATTGGATTGCGCCCGGAAGTGGCTCTCATGAGTCGGTCGGCGAGTGTCATACGGGCAAGTCCCCCTGATGTGTTTAAACGTCCGCGCGAGAGTAAGGGTTTGGGATGGTGCCCCCGCGTGTCAACCCGGCATTGGTCGCGAAAAAACGGCGGCACGGCACGGACGATATATTTCTTGACTAAGATAACACAACGGGTTTATCTTGTCAAGCGATGCACTTGTTCGCCATGAAACGTGTAATATTAGACATTTTGCATAAGTCTATTTGCAGATCTCCAGGTTGTGAATCGCTGCTATCAGGTTGAATCGCAACCCGAAACGCTTGCGACGGTTTCGATACCG
>JAYUUO010000114.1:0-4231 GCA_043754515.1 Armatimonadota bacterium | reverse complement strand
ACGAGATCAAGAAGCGGCGCGAGGCGCATATCATTAAGACCCGTACCGCGGTCCATGCTCGCCTGACGACCGAGATCGGCTACTGGGACCACCGCGCCGAGGAACTACGCCTGAAGGAAGAGGCGGGTGCGCAACCCAAACTGAACAGCCAGATGGCGGCGCGGCGGCGCGACGATCTGATCGCGCGTCTGGCGCGGCGTATGGAGGAACTGGATCAAGAGCGGCGCATTTCGCGCACTCCGCCCGTCGTGATGGGCGGCGCACTAATCGTGCCCATAGGCTATCTGAGGAAGGCAGCGGCACAAGTCGCACTTGCAGGCGGACCTGACGCGATCAGTTTGCCCCCCGCGAACTTCGGTGGAAAGGAGACACGCGAGGTGGAACTGCTGGCGATGGAAGCGGTGATGTCGGCGGAGCGAGCACTCGGGTATGAGCCGCGAGACGTATCGGCGGCGAAGATCGGCTACGACATCGAGTCGAAGGTGCCGCAGGAAGGACGGCTTCGGTTCATCGAGGTCAAGGGACGGGTTGTAGGTGCCGAAACGGTAACAATTACCAAGAACGAGGTGCTGACCGCACTGAACAAACCCGACGATTTTATCCTTGCCATCGTCGAAGTCGAGGACGGAGCTGCTAAGGAGCCGCGGTATCTGCGCCGCGTCTTCACGCGTGAGCCAGGGTTTGCGGAGTCATCGGTAAACCTTAAACTCGCCGAACTGCTTTCCGTCTCCGAGGTGCCGAGTTGACGACGGTGGATCATCCCTACGCCGAGCCGCCCTTCGTGTGGCCCGACCCGCGTGAACTGGTGGGACTTGTCGCTCACGATGCGACGGCGGACGCCGCGCTCTGGTCAGCGGCACGGGCCGCACTGGTCGTCACGACGGATATTGACGATGAAGGGGTTGACCGTCTCGGCACGTTACTGGCGGCGAACCCTGCTCTGGCCGTCCGCGCCGTCGTCGTTTTGTACCCGACCTGTGCGACCCGTGAGGAACATCTATTGAGGCTGGTCGGGCTTCAGGAGACATTCGGTGAGCAGTTCGCGGTGCATCTGCTTCTAAAGGAGTGGAACGACCACCCCTCGTCGAATATAATGGCACTATTCGGCGAGGACGGCTCTAACCCGCTCCTGCGTTTCGGGTCAACTCCGAACATGGAGTGCGCCCGACCCCTCGGACCGTGGCACGGGAACCTTGTGTTCCGTCCTGATCCGCGCCTGGCAGATTGTGTACGCCGCTGGTTCGATCATGCGTGGCTGTGCGGCGCACCTCTCTCCGATGAGACGGCGCACGTTCCCCACCTCGTTCGACCACAGGGCAGTCATCAGGCGGCAACCCTGTGGGAACAGTACCGCGCGGCGTTTGTCGGTGACTCCCTGTTCACCACGGGCTTGCCGCACGTGTCGGTGGACCCTGAGACGGGTGAGGTAACGGCGACCGATGCGGCGACGGGAGCTCCCGTCGCCGCACCATCGGCAACGCTGAATCTGCCGAAAGTGGACCCCGTAGCCCACGAGGCGATGGCGTTGCTCGCGCGCGGCACGCTGATTGCTGTAGACAAATCTACACGGGCAAAGCCGCTGGACGTACCGATCAACCCGCGCCTGTTCGGTCTGACGCCGCAACAGCAACACGGGCGCGTGACGGTGGAGCGTTCGTTCCGCGTGTCGGTCCTGAACGACGCCGATCTGAAGGAGCTGGAAAAGTACCGCAGGCGGATCGGGTTGCTGGTGGACAAGTTTACCGCCTCGCTCGGCGACGGGTTGCACTGGATGCCGATTGCGGCCCGCCCGCTGTTCGAGCGGATGTTGAAAGAGCAGAACGAAGAGGGGTTGGACCGCTTCAAGGCGATCCTCGGCGGCGACCCCGCGAAGTTCGTGGACGGTCAGCGGGACAGACTGCGCGACGATGCGAACAGTGCGTTCCGCGCCGTGCTGGGCACGAACCAGGAGTTGTCAGCGGGTCAGTTCGAGGCGGTGTTGGACTCGCTGAAATTACGACTTCAAGGTGTGCTGTCGGCGGGGCGACTGCTGCCGCAGGTAAGCCATCTGAATGTCGGTCTTGATTTGACGGGCGCGGGTGAGGACGACCCGCGATGGGGGCAGGTGTTCCTGCTCCTGATGGACCTTGCGGTGAAGCAACGGGAGGCAGTCGCCAGCCCGTTTTTCTGGCGTGAGTTCGCCCCAAAGCCGCAATCGGATTACCTCACGGCGATGGACCTGCTGGGCGATTTTATCCGTGGAGCCGCAGGAACCGTATCTGTTGCCCAGCGCGAACTGGACCTGCTCCGCGAATTGCGGGAAGCCAATGATGCGCCCCCGCGTGAGCGGTGCATCGCGGTGTGGGAATTGGTATCGGGACTGAGCAATCCTGCCGAAGATATTGTATTGAATCGAGCAAAAATGAGCTTATGAGTTATCGTGACAAAGTTTATCGAGATCGCTCCCTATGGAGAAAATCAACGCGGTCCGCGAAACGTGAGTCCGTCATGGGAGTCAAGTGATAGACATGACTGATCCCAATTCGGGTCCCACCGTTAGTGACAACTACTTCACCGAGCGTGATGGTGTCTTAGCCGTTGAGCATATCGTCAATCGCATCCGTTGTGTCTGGCGCGAAACGCCGCATGCAGATGTGGGCATAGACGGGCAAATCGAGCACGTAAACTCGCATTGCAAGGTAACGGGGCGAATCGTCGCGGTTCAAGTTAAGGCTGGTAAGTCTTACATCAACATTCAAGGCCATAACATCGTGTTTCGCCCGTCAGAAAAGCACGTTCGATATTGGGAGAACTTTCCCTTGCCAGTTCTTCTCGTCATATACGACCCTGATGCTGATAAAGCGTATTGGACAGATGCCCGTCAAGCACTACGTTCGCCATCCCGAAAAGAAGGCGACCCTATCTTGGTCCCGCTTGACCACGTCCTCGATACATCAAGTCGCGAGCAGCTTTTCGAGACGTGCGGTACACCCGAAACGCCGCTCCGCGCCGTAGATGACCTAATCACATTCATGTTGGAAGCACATACCGCGAACGCAGGGTTCGATTTGTCGTTCTTCGACCTGTTTGTCTGCGGACTTATGGACATTAGTAGAAAATTGTTCTTTCACATGTCTTTAGCTCAGGAGATCGCCGAGTATCGCCTTGAAGAAGCAGAAAGCGAGTTCGGGGTGGGCATCGGTTACGATGAATATGAGTTCATTGATGCCTACGTGAGATTCTTGGTTTCTCAAAACATAATCGTCTACGACTTTGCGGATTACCTTATTGATTATTACGAAAGGGCGATGACGCCTGTCTTTGTTGCCCCGTTAACATCGCGCGGACGGGCTTTGCGGGATCGTATCAGAACGATCGAGGACGTCTTGATGAATGGTGACGCCAATGCGTACCCCATCACGGCAGAGATGCTGATTAGGTTGGTCGATGGCGATCCAATGGGCAACAGGAAGCCTCTCCAATTACGTGAGTTTATGCGACGACTAAATGCCTCGGGTGGCATCGCGTCGTTAACTATGGCTGAAGCACACAACGCAGGTGGGGATACCCCTTTGAACGCTTCGACCGATAGTGCGGTGACTGAGCCAAACCAAAACGGTGTTGATGACGCTGAGGGTGTTGGTTGACGCTTCGCGTATGGACCAGCTCCGTCGCACTGGTTACTGTTAACAAAGAGTGTTCTCCTTCAGTCGAGTTAAAATAGAGAGTTTGCACTGAGTTTAATGATTCCTATGCCCAATAAAAAATTGATTGAGGTCGCGCTTCCACTGGAGGAGATCAACGCCGCCGCCGCACGCGAGAAAAGTATTCGCCACGGGCACCCGTCCACGCTCCACCTTTGGTGGGCGCGGCGTCCGCTGGCGTCGTGTCGCGCCGTGCTGTTCGCCTCGATTATTGATGACCCCGAACAGGACGGGGTGCCGCAACCGCTCCTTGACCGCATAGACAAGTTGCCGATCCCGTCCCAGTATCGCCCCGAATGGAAGTCGCTTACCGAAGCCGAGCAACGCCGCAAAAAACTGTTCGGGTTCATCGCGCAACTGGTGACATGGGAAGCGTCCAACGATGTCGAGATATTGACCACGGCGCGAGAACTGATAAACGCCGCGACAAACAACAACCCGCCCCCCGTTCTCGACCCATTCGCGGGCGGTGGTTCGATTCCGCTGGAGGCGCAACGGCTCGGACTGGAAGCACACGCTTCCGACCTGAACCCCGTCGCGGTTCTCAT
>JAYUUO010000113.1:0-40398 GCA_043754515.1 Armatimonadota bacterium | reverse complement strand
TGGCGTCAATTGACGCCAACCGCGTAGCTCCTATTACTCTAAATGGTTGGTCGGTAGTCGCGCCAGTTGAAGGTTTGCCTCGCCCGTCGGACCACGCCGTCGGCTCCAGGCCAGCGGGGGGATACCGACGAGCTAGGCCGGGACAGGTAGCAGTGCTCTCGCGCTCCTTCCTCTTCCGCGCTCTTAGCGCGGACACCCCGCTCATTCCGGCGCGAACTCCAGCCGCTGACCGCCCGGCCCGAGCGCGACCTCCTGACCCGCATACGCGAAAACGCCGGTCAGGTCGCCGGGAAGCGTGACCGTCACCACCGTTCCCGACTCGCCCCGCTCGATGGCCACCTCAATCATGCCCAGCGGGTGCACGACGCGCCCTTTCGCGGTTGTCAGCGCGCCGGGGTTCGGCGCGATATGCACTGTGGCGAAGCCCATCGCGCCGGGGCGGACGCCGAGCGTGGAGGCCAGAAACTGGTAGAGCGGATGCGCCCCCCACGCGTGACAGTCGGAGCGGGTCGGCTCCGGCTGCTCAATGGTGGTGAACAAACCGTCCGCCTTCAGGTCGTGCCAGAGCGAAAGCCGCGCCGCGAACAGGTCGGCGCGCCCCACCGCGTGATACGCCTCGAACAGGTAGTGCGAGAAGTAGACCGTGGCGCGGGCGAGGTCAGGTGCGGCGATCAGGCTCGCGAATACAGTCTCGCGCCGCGCGTCGTCGAGCGACCCGCTCAGGAGCGCGACGCACTGCGTATGCTCGGAGTAGTGGCCGTGCGCCGCGTCCTCCGCGTACAGCCCCCGCGCCCCGTCCCAGAACGTCGCCTCGATCCGCGCCACCAGTTCACGGCTCAGCCGTCGGTCACGCGCCGCGAGTTCCGGCTCGCCGAGCCAGGTCTCCAGCTCCGCCGCCCGTTCCAGCGCGTAGGCGACCTCCCAGTTTAACAGGCCGTTCACGCCGTCGTAGCCGTCCGGGGGAACGCCGCCCTTCCACTCCGGCACCCAGTCCTGGACATTCCAGCCTTTTGGCGAGACGACAACGCCGTCCGCGCCGCGCTGACGCAGGAAGAAGTCAATCACGCCGCGCGCAGTCGGCATCAGGGCGCGGACGAAGTCGGGGTCTCCCCGCCACAGCGCGTAGTCGTAGAGCATGCCGACCCACCAGAGTGAAAACGGCGGGATGATCTGCCGGACGCGACCGGGGTAGCGCGACTGCGTCAGGCCGGTCAGGAGGCGGGACGCGCCGAGGAGTTCGACTGCCTTGCGCGGGAGCCGGTCATCGGCGGTGATGGCGTATGTCACCAACGCCTGGAGGCGCGTGTCGCCGATATACATCAGCTGCTCGAAGTAGGGGCAGTCCATGTACGTCTCGTGCGCGCACAATTGCAGGGTGCGGAGCGTGAGCGGGATCAGCACATCCCACCGCGCGTCGCTCGACGCGAACGCCGCCTCCATTTCGAGCGGGTAGCGCGTCTCGCGCAGGGCAAGCCGTTCGATGGTCAGCGGTTCGTCCCGTGTCTCCACGAGCAGTTCGATGTAGCGGCCGCACTGCCACCAGAGTGTCTCGAAGCGGCGGTTAATGCCGCCGTCGGGCAGGAACGTATCGCCGATCCCGTCCACCTTACGCCAGACGGCACCGAAGTATTTGCCCTCGACGTCATCCCGGTTCCCCTTGATATTCGCGCCAAGGTCGGAGTAAAGCGACTCCTGCCAGTGGACACGTACTAGGCCACCCGCTCCGCCCGACGCCGTCAGTTCGGGGTAGGCGCAGACGTAGTTTCGCAGATCAACGAGTACCCGGCGGCGGGTGTTGGCGGGAACAGTGACGGACGCGGTTCCCGCTACAAGGCGTTGCCAGCCGTCCGCCTCGTCTGATAAGTGGTGCTCCGCGCGTACGGCGACGTCGTGCGTCCGCGCGGATTCGACCGCCTCGACGTGCCGAACCTGCCCGCCCGAGAACGGCACGTCGAGCATCGGCGGCAACACGGCGGGGCGGAGCATATGCTCGCTTTGCATTTCGTTGCGCCACAGGAAGTCCGTGCCCGGTTTCAGGACGCGGACGGCTTGCCAGCCCTCCCCGTCCCCCCGCTCGAAGCCCCACGGGAATATGCCCCCGTCCACGATCAGGTTCGCGCCCGTACCCCAGGCGGTTATGGGGTCAATGAACGCGTAGCCGGGCAGTATTTTCGCCTCCCATGCCGCAAACCCGGTGCCGATCAGCGCGTCGAATTCATGCGCTTGCGGCGCGAGAAGGAAGCCAGGATGCACTGTCATCTGCGCGAACGGTGCCATGGCTCCGAGCGACCAGACTCGCGCCACCAGCGTATGCGCGCCAGACGTCAGCGCAAGATCGTACGTCTCGAAGTACCAGTTGTCGCCGTCGCCGCGCTCGCTCCCGCGCCCGATCCGCTCGCCATTAAGGAACAGTTCGTACCGCTCGTCCGCCGTCACATGGACCCGCGCAACCACGTTCTCCGTGATGTCGAATCGGCACCGGTACGCGCTCACGAACGGCGCGGCGACTGGTTCCGGGACCGCGACCCAGGCGCAACGCCATGTCCCGCGCTTGCCCCAGTCCTCCGGCTCCTCCGCCGCGTACGGTGACCCGGTGATGATAGTCCGCATCTTAATGTTTTGTTCCTCTGCTGGGAGTGGTTGAAAGGGGAGGGGTGCTGTGTGCGCCGCCCTTGTGGAGTAGTATACCCCGATTGACGCGGGTTGTCGTAGGCTTGTGACTTCGTATCACCGCCGCGCCGGCCGTCCGCCGCGCCGGTCCGGAGCACTGGACACGACCGCCAGTGGAGGGGCACCTCGCTCGCCGGACTCCCGCCCTCAACCGCGTCACACCGCGGTCAGCGTTCGGCGACCGGCGGGCCGGAGCGGGGCGGGGAACGCGGGTACGGCGACCGTTCGGTTAAACTTCGCCCGCCTCGCCTCCGCCGCCGTCGCCTCGCCCTTGTCACTGATGTAGTCGGCTTCGCGCCCTGCGATCCCCGCGTCTTTGAGTTGCTGGCGCGTGACGCCGAGGTCTTCGAGCACCGGGCGGTATATCTTCGACAGGTATACCTTCGGCGTGTAAATCCCGGACGCCTCAATGGTCGCGCCGCGCTCCGCCCAACCGGGGATCAGCGCGTGCGCGGGCATGACGAAGTGCTGGAACACAAACTTCAAGTCGGCGATGGTCTCGTCCGGCTCGAGTTGCAGGAACGCTTTGACGCCTTTGCGGAAAAAGTTGTAGTGCGCGGATTCGTCGGAGGAGACCCAGCGCAAGGTGCGCGACAACGCCTCGTCGCCTTCTTCGTCCACGCGGCGGCGCAGGTTGGTGTAGTTGAGTCCCGTCGCCATCTCCTGGATCATCGTGTAGATTATCATCTGGCGTGGGGTCTCGAACGGCAGGTCCCACTCCGCGCCTAACAACTGCTTCTCGAACTCGCGGACCTGCTCCTCGGTGCGCTTGCCGGAGCGAATCAGCCACTTTTCGAGCACCATGCTGTGCTTCGACTCCTCGTAGCCCCAGTTCGTCTGGAACAGGGCGCGCCCGCGCGACTTGCGCACCATTTCCATGATCTTATGGGTGTAGTCGGGCAGGAACATCTCCACGGCGGTGAACGACTCCACGATAAACGCGGTGGTGTCGGAGCAGTTCTGAGTCGTCTTCTCCCAGGGGATGTCGCGCTCGATATGCCAGCGGCGCTTTGCCTCGGCGTTCGCGAAGTAGCGCACGAAGTTCTCGTAGAACATCTCCTCGACCTTCGCCATTACGCCGCCTCGCGCGGGCGCGACCGCGCCGTCGTCGGTCTCGCCCGCGCGCCCTTCGGTCAGAATGCGCGTGATCGTTTTTGCTTCAAGATCGGTCAAATCGGTGGTGATTTGTGCTTCGCCGTCAAACATGATTCGTGTTACTCAATCCCGTTAGAATAGGGGGACTTCCCCCGCGAATGAGTATACTCTATCACGCCGGGGTTCGCGGGTGGTAGACCGAAAACCCCAGGTTAGGCAGGACTTTCGGGCGTTGCTGGCGAAAAAAGCCGTGTTATCTCGTGTGAATAAAAAAGGAAACCCCGCCGATGGATCGTCACCCGACTCTTCTAGACCGTGCTACGAGTGTGCTCTTAGTGGTGGACATGCAGGACCCGTTCTTGGGCGTGATGCACGGGCGCGAGCCGCTGATGGCGAACGTCCTGCTACTCTGCAAAACAGCTATCCTGCTCGGCATCCCCGTGCTAATGACTACGCAGAACGCCGCCCGCATGGGTACCGTGACCCCACCCATACTGCATAGTCTGCCCAGCGCGCCGCGCCCTAAAGGGGGGGGCGGGTCGGTAGCCGTGGCCGACAAGCAGCTCCCGATAGTGGACAAGATGAGCTTTTCCTGCATGGGTTCCGAACTCTTCGAGCGCACCCTCGCCGGACTCGGACGCAAGCAAGTAGTGATCTGCGGGCTGGAAACACACATCTGTGTTTCCCAAACCGCGCACGACTTGCGATACGCGGGCTACCAGGCGCATGTGGTCGCGGACGCCGTTTCGTCGCGTACGATGGAGCGGCACAAACTGGGGATGGAGCGGATTCGGGACGCCGGGGTGTTACCCGCCGCCGCCGAGGCGGTTGTTTACGAGTGGCTAGGCGAGGCAGGGTCGCCCGAGTTCCGCGAGATCCTCGCGCTGGTCAAGTAGTCGGCTGGTTGCACAACTGATGTGTTGCGAATCCCTACCGCATTCGCAAAATATCAACTATGTATCCAACCCTAGGCCCATGATAGCAGGGCGGCGCAAGGTAGAGAGTGCCCCTCCGTGGTATCATGAACAGTCGTGCGCAGCGGTCCGCAAGTGACGGGTCGCGCGACTGGAAGGACTGGGCAAATACCTTGATGATTTCTCCCTCGCGCTGGCGGGCGACGCTCGCGCTCGGCGCATTCTTGGTGGTTAGCACTACCCCCGCGTTGGCGCAAGCCCCCGGCACGACCAACCCTGAGACGCGGCGGAAGCCCAGCGCGGGATCCGCCGATCCCATGGCAACCGCGCGGGGGACCCTGAAGACGCGTTACGGCTTCTCGGACGCCCAAGCGAGCGAGGTACTGCGGAGGACACAAATCGCGATGAAAGAGTTCGAGCCCCAAATACTTGCGCTTCAGAAGAAGTATGGCGGCACTAAAGCCCCCGAGCAACGCCAGAAGATGCAAGCGGAGCTTACGCCGCTCATCCTGCGGATCAGCCGGAAGACGACCGAGATCGCGCTCTCCGTGGCGACCAAGGCACAACGCCCGAAGATACTCGACGACCAGAAGAAGTTTGATGAGATGAATGCCATGCGTGGGAAAACACCGCGCGGTAGCGGGCAGTAGCCGCGCGGCGGGGGCGCGTATCGCGTCCCCGCCACCATTTTCGTCTCCCACGCGCACGCCCTCACCCGTCGGCGAACGTCTCGTCGGCGGCTTCTAGATATCCGGCGAACTCCGCCACCTGTATCCCCGCGTAGCGGCGGAGGCGAGTGATCACTTCCGTGTCGTAGTCGTCGAGCGTGCCCGCCGCGGCGTAATAATGCACCGCGTAATCGTCAAGGCCCAGGTCGCCGTACAGGTCCGCGAGGAAGCACATATACGCCGCGTTTTCGGGGGCGGCCCGAATCGCCTGCCGCGTCGCCACCGCCGCGTCGCGCGTCATCCCGTTTTTGCGGTATGCCGCGCCGAGCCGGACCCCGTAGTAGGCGTCGTAGGGCGCGAACATGGTGGCCTGCTGTAGCTCGCGGATCGCCTCCTCCTCGCGGGCGGCGCGCACATACAGGTCGCCGAGCCAGAAGTGGTAAAACCCGTCCTGCGGTTTCAGGTGCGTGGTTTCCTCAAGTTCCGAGATGGCGGCTTCCAGGTCGCCCGAAAGTGCCAGCGCGTCCCCGAGTTTGTAGCGGTAGTAGGCCTTCTCGGGCGCGAACGACACCGCCTTGCGGAACGCGCTGATCGCCTGCTGTAGCCGCCCGTACCGCTGGAACAGCTCGCCGAGCGAGAAGTGCGGTTCGGCACGGCGCGGCGACTGCTTGATCGCGCGGCGGTACTGCCGGAACGCGTTCAAGCCCTGGCCGGAGTACGCGTAGGCGTCGCCGAGCGTGACGCGCCCGGCCACGTTCTCGTCGTTGTTCGCCGCGACCCGGACGGCCTCGCGGTAATGGTGCAACGCCTCGGAGACTTGCCCACTCTTCATCTGCGTTTCGGCGAGTTCCGTGCGCTCCTCGGAGGACAGGATCGCGTCACGGCGTTTGTCCTCATCCGTGTCGGCGGCAAGTAACCCGTAGCCGTCCGTCAGGCGTTGCGGCCCGTCCTCGTCGTCGTATAAATCGCTGTCGGTGTTCTCCTCGACGGCTTCTTCGGTGGAGACTTCCGTCTCCAGTTCATCGTTCATGATCGGCAACTGCTATCCATCTAAAATCGGGTTAAAAAGCCTTTTCGCTGCCCGAGGGCACGGTGGCAGGCCCGTCACTAGCCAGCGAGACGCGCCTGCGCGCCCAGGAAACGGCGGCGGCGACAGGCACGCGGCGGGCACGCGACCCGCCCACGACCGCCTTGTGCTATTGTACCGCTTCCTGAACACGGGCGGCACCCGGCCACTGACAAATCCCCGACAGCGGAGTGATACAATACGCCCGTCATGCCCGTCTCTCGTTTTGAAAATACCTTCCGCGTGTTGCGAAGTCGCGGCGAGAAGGCACTCGTCACCTTCGTCACTGCTGGGGACCCGCGCCCCCAGGACACTGCGAGCATCGTGCTCACGCTCGCCGACGCCGGGGCGGACATCGTGGAGATCGGCATCCCGTTCTCCGACCCGCTCGCCGACGGTCCCACGATCCAGGCGTCGTCGTTCCGCGCCTTGCAAACGGGCATGACGCCGCCGAAGGTGCTGGACGTCGTGCGCGAAGTACGCGCCCGGAACACGAGCATCCCGCTGGTACTAATGGGCGCGTATAACCCCGTCATGCAGTACGGCGCGGAGGCGTTCGCGCGGGACGCGGCGGCGGCGGGCGCGGACGGCGCGATTCTGACCGACCTCACCCCCGAAGAGGCGGGCGAGTGGAAGCGGTTCGCGGATGCGGCGGGCTTCGCGACGATCTTCTTACTCGCCCCGACCTCGACGCACGGGCGCATGGCCCTCGTCGGGAATATGGCGACCGGCTTCATCTATACGATGGCGCGGGCGGGGATCACCGGTGCCCGTGCCGACGTGCCCGACGACCTCCCGCCGCTGATGGAGCGGATACGGACATTCAGCGGCGACACGCCGATCTGTATAGGATTCGGCGTTTCCACCCCCGAGCAGGTGCGGGCGGTCTGCCAGTACGCGGACGGCGCGGTGGTCGGGAGCGTCCTTGTTGACCTTTTGCACCGCGAGCGTGACAACCCCGAACTCCTCGTCATCGTCTCCGATTTCGTCCGCGCCCTGAAGTCCGGCACGCGGTAGTCGAAAACGCGGCAGGATAGGTCGAATAATAGCTCCCCCGCTATGCGGTACAATAGGCGTGTGAGCAAGCCTTTCGACGCCGCGACGAAGTTCCTCATTGACCAGTCGCCGGAAGACTGGCTCGCGGTCGCGGGCGTCACCCTGGAACCCGGCGCGGTCGTGGAAACTTTCGACGCGGATCTGTCCACCGTGAGCGCGGACGCCGACCGGCTGATCCGCGTCACCGGCATCGCCAAGCCCTGCCTGCACCACATCGAGTTGCAGGCGTCGCACGCCCCCCGCTTCGACGAGCGCGTGCTCTAGTACAATGTCCTGGCGCGGTACCAGCGCGGCCTGTCGGTGCGGAGCATCGCGTTCCTGCTACGGAGGGCGGCGGACGGGACGAACGTGCGAGGCATGATAGACGACGCGAACGGCGTGCATCGGCTCCAGTTCGGGTATGCCATCGTGCGGCTGTGGCAACAGGACGTGGCACGGCTGCTAAGCGGGGGGCTGGCGGCGTTGCCGCTCGCGCCGCTGGCCGCGCGGTCCCGCCGGGCGGTGGCGGACACGGTGTACGCGGTGCACGACTGGCTGTATGCGGAGGCGGACGCACAGAGGGCGCGGGAACTGTCGGCCGCGACGTTCATCCTGCTGGGCCTGAACCACCAGGAGGCGTTCATCAACACACTGACGAAGGGGGTACAGAAGATGCGGGAGTCGTCGTTCTACCAGATGATATTACGCGAGGGGCGCAACGAGGGGTTGCTGGCCGGGCGCAACGAGGGATTGGCACTCGGGCGGCTTCAGGAAGCGCGCGACCTGTTGTATTTGCAAGGGACGCGCCGCTTCGGGGAGCCGACCACCGAGCACCGAGCCAGGATCGAAGCGACAATCTCCCGCAAGTAGCTAGGGAAGTGGCTCCTCGCAGTGCTCGAGGCGAAAAGCTGGGAGGACCTGTTCCAGCAGCTCCAGCAATAACGGCCCGACATTCTGATCAATCCTCGTCGGCGACCACAGACCACCCGCCCGCGACGCCGCTGAACGGGGGAACATGCCGGTACCGGGCGGGGCCGATGCCGCACACCGCGCTCACATTCCTTTCCGAAGCGGGGCGACCTCATGGTAGGCGGCTCGGGCGGGAATATTCCCTGGTGTACCCCTTTCGCGGACGGCACTAACCTTGCTATACTCGTTCCCGTGTTCGCGGCGGACCGCCCCCGGAAACCGCAGGATCGCCGCCGACAGGAGAATCACACCCGCCTATGACCGCCCCGAATATCGCCACGCAACTCGAAACCGCCCGCAAGCAACTCCTCGACCTTTCGTTCCGCAACCCGCTCCTCAACTATCGTCCGCTCAAAGCGCGCGGCGTGGAGATAATATCCGGCGATCCCGACACGATCTACCAGCTACTGGTCGCGGACAACAAACGGTTCACCTTCCGCGACAGCGGCATAGACGAGGCCGAAGGCGCGGACGGGGATGGGGCACCAGGGTCCACGCTCCCCGCCGGGGACGACGTGTTCGAGCGGTACTTCCGCGAACTCGAGGGCGAGAAGTTATCGCCGCCCGCGCATAACGCCCCCGCGCCGAAGAAAGCCGCGACTCCCGACACCGTGTTACAGACCGCCTCGACCGCGAGCGATCTGCAAAAACGACTGCTCAACACGCAGTATGCCGCCCGAATCTGCCTCGAAGAGCAGGGCATCAACACGCTGTATCTCGCGCTCGGGATGCTGACATGGTACGAAACCGAACAACCGGCAACGCCGCGCCGATCCCCCCTGATCCTGATCCCGGTCACTCTGGAGCGGCCCACAGTGAGCGAGCGGTTCTCGCTCCGCTACAACGGCGACGAGGTCGGCGCGAACGCCTCCATGGACGCGCAACTGCGGAAGGACTTCGGCGTCGCGCTCCCGCCCATGCCGCCCGCCGAGGACCTGTCACCGTCCGCCTATTTCGAGCAGGTTGAGCTTCTGGTCGGCGGGAAGTCGCGGTGGGAGGTGGATATGGATTCCACTGTTCTCGCCTTCTTCTCGTTCAACAAGATCACGATTGACCGCGACCTGGCTAGCAAGGAATGGGCGGTGGACGGCTTCCTGGAGCGTCATCCGGTAATCGCCGCGCTACTCGGGCGGGGTTTCCACGAGTCGGCGTCCCGGTTCGCCGATGACCAACGCCTGGACGCAGTTCTGCCACCAACAAAGACGCGTACGGTGGTGGACGCCGACAGCTCGCAGATGCTGGCGATAGAGGACGTGAAACAGGGGCGCGACATCGTTATACAGGGACCTCCCGGCACCGGCAAGAGCCAGACCATCACGAACATCATCGCCGAGGCCATCGGGCAGGGCAAGACCGTGCTTTTCGTGGCCGAAAAACAGGCCGCGCTGGAGGTCGTGAAAAGCCGGTTAGACGCGATCGAACTCGGCAATGCCTGTCTGGAACTACACAGCGACAAGGCGAACAAAAAGGCGATCCTGACGGAACTCAAGCGCACGCTCGCCCTCGGCAAGCCGGTCGCCGGAACGGTGGAGACCGACACCGCGCTACTGGTCGCGGCGCAAGAACGGCTGAACGACTACTGCGAGGCGGTCAATTCGCCCCTCGCCCGCTCCGGTAAAACTTTGTATGACCTGTACGGCGAGTGGCTTGGGCTCGGCACGGAAGCGGGTGACATGGTGTTCCCGGAGTTGACGCTACCCGGTTGCGAGAACTGGACGCCGTTCGATTTTCGCGAGAAGGAGGCGTGTACGGAGCGGCTACAAGCGCAACTGGCGCGGATGGGCAGCGTCCCCGCGCACCCGTTCTTCGGTAGCCGCCGCCTGGTGTTCCTGCCGATGGAGGCACCTGCCCTGACGCAACTGCTCCGGGGCGCGCTGGAAAAGGTGGCCGCCGCGCGGGCGGAGGGCGACACGCTCTGCGCCGCGCTGAGTCTGCCCGCGCGGGGAACGCCCGGCGAAGCGGCGGTTCTCGCGCAAGCCGTGGAACGCGCGGTGGAGGCCCCTCCGTCTCGTGGCTTGCGGTTCGGCACGGGCGACTGGCTTGCCCGAGGCGCGGAGATGGCGAGTCTGCTCGAACGCGGGGAGCGGATGAGTGCCTTGAAAGCGCGGTTCGGTGCCGACCTCGTGCCGAAGGCGTGGGACACCGACGTACTCGCCGCGCGTCAGGCGGTGGTCGCGCACGGCGCGAAGTGGTACCGCTTCGTGGACGGCGACTTCCGCGCGGCACAGAAACAGTTATCGCTCCTGTGCGCGGGCGGCGTCGCGCCCAAAGACTGGAACCACTCCCGGGAACTGCTCGACGGCATCCTGGAATACCGGCGCGCGAAGGCCGAGTTCGCGCCCGGCGAGCCGCTGGGTGTACTCCTGTTCGGGGCGCAGTGGCAGGGAGAAGCCTCGAAATGGCCGGTGCTTCGCCAACTATTCGACTGGATTACGGAGTTGCACCGGGAGGTCGGCGACCACAAACTGCCGCAGGCGTTTCTGGACTTCCTCGCCGGAAGCCCGCGCTTGGATGCGGCGCACACCCTGGCGCGACAATCCATCGCCGCGTCAGCCGCCGCCAGCACCGCCGCGCGCGAGGCGACGCGCGTTCTCGAATGGCAGAGCACTGCCGCCGGGGCACCGGGGCTGGAAGCGGAGCCGTTCGCGACGCAGGAAGCGACGCTTACGCAGTGGGCGGGGAATGTGGACCGGCTCTCCGAAATAACGACGTTCAACCAGCTACAGAAGCAGATGGCGGCGGAAGGACTCGCTCCGCTCACGGACGCGGCTCTCCACTGGGAGTACTCCGCGCGCGCCCTGACGACACTCCTGCGTAACGTCTGGTACGCGGCTTTGCTCCGCGCGGCGTACGCGGCGAGTCCCGCGCTGTCCTCGTTCAACGGCGTCGCGCAGGAGCAGACGCAGGCAAAGTTCCGTGCGCTCGATACCCGGTTCCTGTTTAACAACCGGGTGCTACTGGCGAAGCAGCACTGGGACTCTTTACCGCGTTCGAGCGGGCAGGGACAACTCGGCATATTAACGCGGCAGTTCGAGCTAAAGACGCGGCACTTCCCCATCCGCCGTCTGATGGAGGAGGCGGGGAACGCGATCCAGACGATCAAGCCGGTGTTCATGATGAGCCCGCTCTCGGTGGCGACATACCTGGCACCGAACCACCTACGGTTCGACCTGGTCGTTTTTGACGAAGCGAGCCAGGTCAAGCCTGTGGACGCGTTCGGCGCGCTTCTGCGCGGAAGACAGGCGGTGGTGGTCGGAGACAGCAAGCAGTTGCCGCCGTCGAGCTTCTTCGACAAACTCGCCATGGACGACGACGAGGAGACGGAGGAAGGCGGCGGCACCAATGACATTGAGAGCGTGCTCGGCCTGTTCGCCTCGCGAGGCGCGCCGAGCCGGATGCTCAAGTGGCACTACCGCTCCCGCCATGAGTCGCTGATCGCGGTCTCGAACCAGGAGTTTTACGACAACAATCTGGTCATATTTCCCAGCCCCGACGGCTCGCGGGAGCATCTGGGGCTGGTACTGCGCTACCTACCGGACACGGTGTATGACCGGGGCAGGAGCGGGACGAACCGCAAGGAGGCGCAGGCAGTGGCGGACGCGGTGATCGCGCACGCGCGGGGCCAGATCGCCCACCCGCGCTCCGAGTGGCTGACGCTGGGTGTAGCGGCGTTCAGCATGGCGCAGATGCAGGAGATCTTCCTCCAGGTCGAGTTGAAGCGGCAGGCGAACCCCGACTGCGAGCCGTTCTTCGACCGCGCGTCGCGCGAGCCGTTTTTCGTCAAGAACCTGGAGAATGTGCAGGGCGACGAGCGGGACGTGATCTACATCAGCGTCGGCTACGGGCGGGACGCGTTCGGCAGATTCGGCGTCAACTTCGGGCCGCTTAACCGCGACGGCGGCGAGCGTCGCCTGAACGTGCTCATCACCCGCGCCCGGTTGCGGTGCGAGGTGTTCACGAACATGTTAGCCGGGGACATTGACCTGACCCGCTCGTCCGCGAAGGGGGTCGAGGTATTCCGGCAGTTCCTCGCCTACGCTCGCGACGGCGCGCTGTCACAATCCGTCCCGACCGGACTCGCGCCCGACTCGCCGTTCGAGCGCGAGGTCATCGCGGAGCTTGTCGCCGTGGGCTACGACGTCGAGCCGCAGATGGGTTGCGCGGGCTTCCGCATTGACATCGCCGTCCGCGATCCGGCGCACCCTGGACGCTATATTCTCGGGATCGAGTGCGACGGCGCGACGTACCACAGCGCGCTTTCCGCGCGGGACCGGGACAGGTTGCGCGAGTCGGTGCTGACGCGGATGGGCTGGCGTCTGCACCGGATCTGGAGCACGGACTGGTTCCACCGTCGCGCGGCAGAGGCTACGCGGCTACGCGACGCCGTGGCGGCCGCCATCAGCGCGGCGCGGGAGAACGAGCGGACGGCCCCCGAGCCGCCCCCGCTGGCACCGCCCTCGGTCATTATCCGCGTCGAAGAGAGCCGGGAGGTTGTCCCGCCGCAACCCTACATCATGGCGCGGCTGGAACCGGTGATGGCCGACCACATTAGCGAGTTGACCCCGCTGGGGGTATCCGATTTAGTCGTAGCGGTGGTCGCGGTGGAGAGTCCCGTGTCCGTCGCCGAAGTCGCCCAGCGCATCGCGGTCGCGCTGTCGGTCGGGCGCGTTACCCGGCAGTTCCGCGTTGCCGTCGAAAGTGGTTGCACGTTCGCCGTCGCGGACGGGCGCATCTGTCGGCGGGGTGAGTTCTTGTGGCTACCCGGAATGCAGTCGCCGCCACTCCGCGACCGCGCCGCCTGCCCCGCGCGGCTCCGGCAACTGGATCAGATCGCCCCGGAGGAGGTGGCCGCCGCCGCCGCCCGAGTGGTTGGCGATTCGTACGGCATCGCGCGGGAGGAGATCCCGCGCTATGTCGGGAAGTTATTCGGGATCGAGCGGATCACGGCGGAGGCGAAGCCCGCGATAGACGCGGTTGTCGCTGGGCTGCTCGGGAGCGGAACGCTACGCGAAAAGGCGGGGCAGGTGTTCGCCAGTTGAGGGAACTGCGTTCCATCCAAGTGCCGGAAAGGATGAAGACATGACCATAAAATCGAGTTATATAGTGCTTCTCACTCTTATCGGATTAGCTCCCTTGACCAGTTGCGGGAGGCACGACGGGTACCCCCGCGCCTTCCGTGACGGTGTTGGTTCGGCGGCGCGAGCGGGTCCAGCGAACGCGTCTCCGGCTAGCCTTGCCGCTACGCCTATCCATGAAGTAACAAACGCGGTGGTATGGCTCCCGGCTACGGCATCTCATTCCCTCCCCATCTGTGCCGCTTCTACCCGACTTTAGCGGCGGGAACCCACGCCGCGATAAGGAAGGGCGCGCTCGAGGGCGGTCACGAGTTTTGCTGTAGGCTCGCTTCCGCTCCCGACCGCGCGGAGGACCTTCATGAAAACCTACCCCGCCATCCCCCGGATCATCCCATTCGCCGGGGAACGGTTCGCGATTTTCGACAAGCTGGACGGCAGTAACCTTCGCTTCGAGTGGAGCCGGGGGCAGGGCTGGTACAAATTCGGCTCCCGGACGCGCCTCTTCGACGAGACCGACCCGACCCTCGGACCAGCGAAGCAGCTGTTCCTGAACACGCTCGCGGAACCGCTCGAAAGAATCGCCACGGATAACCGCTGGCCGAGCGTAGTCGTCTTCGCCGAATACTGGGGACCGGGTAGCCTCGCCGGACAACATGTCGCCGGGGAGCCGCGCGTCCTCTCGCTCTTCGACGCCGCGCCCTACAAGCGCGGCATCCTCGGCCCCGACACCTTCCTGAAACTGTTCAAACATCTGCCGCACGCGGCGTATCTCGGCGAGCGCGTCTGGGACGCGGGATTTGTCGAAAGGGTGCGAAACAACGCGTTGCGCGGCGTCACCTTCGAGGGAGTGGTCGGCAAGCGCGGCGACGGCCGTTGTCTGGAGATGGTGAAGGCGAAGACCCAGATATGGATAAATCGGGTGCGCTCCCTATATGCCCCGGAGGAGGCGGAGAGGCTACTGGACAGCTAGAGAACGTGTGTCCTATATCTATCCTATATCTAGGCGGGGCGGCACACGTGCGGGACGATGCGATCTACACACTACCCGTGCCGCTACCAGCCGGTATCCGGAACACGGTGGACACCTCGAACAGCCCGCCGCGCCGACTCCCGCGGCCTATCCCGGCCGTCTTGCCGGGCCAGAGACGGTCGCGCTCGCTCGCCTCTCGCACGCTCCAGACGGCTCACCCGCCGCCGGGTGATCTCATGGAACGACGCGAACAGAGGGGACTACGAGTCGGGAAGCAACTCTTCCCAGGACTCGACCGCGAGCAGGCGATCCGACAATACTTCGAGTGCCGGAACGCCGCTCACCCGATTCAGTCGCTCGATCATGCCAGGATTCGGCTCCCCAAACCGCTTCCGCCCGATACGCAGGATGAGAGCACGTTCCCCCTCCTAGCACCCCGTCTGGTGCCCTTCTTGGCGCACCAATTCGATGCCCTCTTCGCGCCCATCGCGAAGGTGACGGCCTCCTCCAGTCGCGCTTCGACGCGGCGCACCACGTTCGGCAGGGCGGCAGCCGTCACCTTCGCGATAGGCGCGAACGGGAGCAGAGCGAGACCAGCGGCGAGGAACTGCTCCGCCGCGATCTGCCACACGCGCACGACCAGGTAGTAAAAACCCAGCAACAACGTCGCGTCGGGAAGCCGTTTCTCCAAAACGCCGGTCAGAGCAGGACTATCCGCCCCCGGCGTGAGTAGCACCGCGACGCTACGAACGGGCAGTCCTAGCCGGTCGGAGAGCGTGACGTTGTAAGCGAGTAATCGGCCCGGCAGTTGACTGCCGGTGTGTCCCACCTCCCACTCGAAGTGCAGGGCGAACGGTGCGTCGCCGCCGACCTCGTAAACGCCGTCCGCCGCGCTACTGACCGTGGCAAGGTCGGTATCCCGCGCGATGACGGGTAGCGTCGGGTCGAAGCCGAGGAAGGCGAGCCAGTCGCGCGGACGGAACCGGATCAGGGCTTTCGTCGCCGCGTCGTACGGCTTGCTCATAATCGAGCCGTCGCTTCGGCTTCTACGGCTTCGCGCGTCCATGGCACGACGCGGTAGCCGCGCCGCGCCGCGAGCGGCAACTGGTCGGCGTAGTGCGGCGATTTCGAGTCGTCGGAGTTCCCCCATGGCAGGCAGGCCCAGATCCGGGGAACACCCTCCGGCGTGAGTTCGACCACGCACCGAAAGGACGAGCCGAACGAGACCGTTGTCACACCGTCCGCCTCGTTTATACGCCCGCCGTTCGGGACGAGCGAGTCCAGCCCGCCATCCGAGGGCAAGTCAATGTCGCCGCGCCGCAACCGGTGTACTACGCCCCACTCGACGTCGAGCGGGTAGCCGTACGCGCGGAGCCATTCGGCGGCGTCTTCGAGCGCGCGGGCGCATTCGTCCGGGAACCGTTCGGCGAGCGGCGCGACAGTGGCGTAGTCCGCCGCGCGGTAGCCGCCGACAGGCAGACGTGTTCGTACGAACGGTTGCTGGAGCCAGGCGTGGAAGAGGGTAGCACCTTTGGCATCGCTACGAAGGGAGCCGTCCCAGAGCCGGAGAACCTCGCCCGGAACCTCACCCCCCCTACTCCCCTCTCCATCGCGGAGAGGGGAGAATTTTGCAGCGTCGGTTGCCCCCGCGAGCCGCACGCCTCCGGCAATCGACTCCCCCCTCTCCGTTCCAGAGAGGGGGGTAGGGGGGGTGAGATCACGCGAGAGATCGCACAACGCCGCCAACTCCCGCCGCGCATTCAGGTCGGCGCAGTCGGTAGCCGTTTCCATCGCGCTTTCGGGTGTCATCACCCCGCCGTTACGGAGTAGGTCAAAAAGCCGGTCCGCGCGTAACGTTCGCACGTCCGGGGCGAGCCATTCGGGATACGGCGGGCCGACCTGCATCTCCGTACCCGCGCCGCAGTGTGCCGGGGAGTCGTTGCAGTTCTGGGCGAAGCCGGAGGGTGGGCGGATCGCCTGCGGCAGTTCGTCAATCGTCAGGTTGTCGCCCCACTCGGTCGCCGATGTCCAGCCGGGGACGGGGCCGTGGAAATCGTAGCCGAGCGGGCGGCGCGGCACGGCTCCCGCCGAAACGTAGCCGATGTCGCCTTTCGCGTCGCCGAACAGATGGTTGAACATCACCAGGTGACACCCCGATAGCGCGGCGCGGTACTCCTCTACATCGCCCGCGAGGCACTGTGCCCGCACCTGCGTCAGCATTTGAACGTCACCGACGCCCGCCTTTCGCACCGCGTACCGCTTCCCCGCGACCTGTCTGAGTATAGGGCCGTGGTGCGTCGAGACGATTCGCTGTCGGACGGAGCGCACGCCATCCCCATGCCGGACACTGAACGCGTACGTCCTAACGTCGCACGGGCGCGTTCCGCCGTCGTACTCGTAAGCGAGCGGCTTGCCTGGATCATCCCGCAACCGGATCTCGTACAGGTCGGACAGGTCGGGCGCGTTCACCGTGTTCGCCCACGCCACGCGCCCGTTCGTGCCCATCGCCATGTAAGGCGTGCCGACGAACGCGACGCCGTACACGTCCATCGCGCCCCCGCTCACACGCGCCTCGTACCAGCGCAGGAACCCGTCAATCGGCAGGTGCGGGTCGAGCGAGACGAGGGCGTTGCCGTTCGCCGTCCGCTGTTTCGCGACCGCGAAGCCGTTGCTACCGGATGTCGGGTGGGGAGACACATTCTCAGCAGGGTCGTCGGTCTCGAAATGATCCGTGGCGAAGAACAGGTTGTAGGTAAGTGCGAGCGACACGACATCGGTCGGCGAGACGACGAACGCCCACGGAGGACACTTCTCCGGGTGATCGGACTGGTAGCGGTTCACGCCGTCCGCGAA
This sequence comes from Armatimonadota bacterium, assembly GCA_043754515.1. Taxonomy (GTDB): domain Bacteria; phylum Armatimonadota; class Armatimonadia; order Armatimonadales; family Armatimonadaceae; genus JACMIU01. The sequence continues at coordinate 23,083 of JAYUUO010000113.1, read as the reverse complement.
CGCCTCGATGCCGACGCGGAGTTCGGGCGGCAGGTCGGTGTAGCGGCTCGCGGCGATCTCGGGCAAACGAAAAGCGCGAACGGCAACGTCGCGTTCCAGCACCGCCGCGCCAAGCACGGACGCCGCCTCGCCGCGCCCCGCGAGGTAGTGCGCGAGTAGCGCGGTCAATCGGTCTCCCGCCTGCGCGTAACCAAAGCCGCGCAGCGCGTCGGCCTCGGTGCCCGCGAAGATGTGCGGCACCCCGTATGCGTCGCGCAGGATGGTTGCGTTCAGTCCGGTAATCATGGCGTCATTCTCCCACGATGAGCCGGGGCGCGTCAAACCGCAACCGCCTTAGACCGCGTCTGATCCACCGCGCACCGGGGGAGAGGAACGATTCCTCAGGCCCGTCCCCCAAGCGGCGCGGCCTATAAATCTTCCGCCATCTGGAGTAGTACCGCCTTCCGTCCGAGGATCGCAGTGCGCTCCTCCGGCGTCTTGTTCTTCAGTCCGAACAGGTTCTGCGTCATACGATTCGAGAGCGGCGATGACTCGTGCTCGATCAGGAACGACCAATACAGCGTCGTGAACGGGCACGCCGTTTCGCCGACCGACTCTTTCGGATTGTAGACGCAGTCCCCGCAGTAGTCGCTCATCCGGTCAATGTACGCCCCGCTCGAAACATAAGGCTTGGTAGCGACCCAGCCGCCGTCCGCCCACTGAGACATCCCGACCACGTTCGGCGTCACGACCCATTCGTACGCATCCAAATACAGGCTCCAGAACCAGCGGTTGAGCGCGTGCGGATCCGCGCCGTACAAAAGAGCGAAGTTGCCGAGCACCATCAGCCGCTCAATGTGGTGCGAGTAGCCGTTTTCTAGCACGCGCCGGATGACGTGCCGCAGACAGCGCATCTTCGTGTCCCCCGTCCAGTACCACGCCGGGAGGGGCCGCGTGTGGTGGAGCGCGTTCGTGGTCTGGTAGTCGCCGGGGAACGACTCGCCCATCTGATACATGAACTCGCGCCAGCCGATGATCTGCCGCACGAACCCTTCGACCGAGTTGAGCGGCGCGTCCCCCTTTTCGTAGGCGGCGAGCGCGGCGGCGATACACTCGCGCGGCGACAACAGCGACAGGTTCATCGGGATTGAGAGGAGCGAGTGAAACCCGAAATCGTCCCGCGTCGTCATCGCGTCCTCGTACGGCCCGAACGCGGGCAGGCAATAGGTGACGAAAAAGGTCAGCGCGGCCTCGGCGTCCGCGCGCGTGACCGGTGCCGAGAAGCCGTCAACGGAGCCGTACAGCCCGAACGGTGCCGTCATGCCGCGCACGGTGTCCATTACCTCAAGGGTGGTGGCATCCGGGGCGGCGCGGAATGGCGAGACGGGTTCGTGACGCTTCGGGAACGGCTTGCGGTTCTCCTTGTCGTAATTCCACTCGCCGCCCTCGGGCGTGGTTTTGTCGCGCATCAGGATTCCGAACCGCTTGCGCACATCACGGTAGTAGTCCTCCATCTTCGGCGACTTCCGCGCGGCTAGCCACGTCGCGAACGCTTCGGGGGCGGTGTACCAGAGCGGGTCGGGAGACTCATCGGCGGTCAGCCCCGCCTCGCCGAGGAACTTGAGCAGGTCCCGCCGGGTCGCCTTTTCGCGGGGGCGTACGAACGCGACCATGTTCAAGTCATGCGCCCGCGCCGTCTCGACCACCGCGTCGCGGAACCGGCGATCCTCTTCCTGCCGGACGTAGACCACGGTATGCCCGAGCGCGGTCAGTTCCGCCGCGAAGTGGCGCATGGCGGACCAGACCAACACGATCTTTTGCGCGTGGTACGGCTGCCGTTTCACGAAGTCGGCGGACTCGGCCATCAGGATCACGTCGGTACCGGGTACCGCGTCGAGAGTGTCGGCGATATAGGAGTGTGAGAGCTGATCGCCTAGCACGAGGAGGAGTCGGGGTGGAGTTGGCATGACGGGGTGTTCAACGCCAGAACGGTGCGCGGGGTTCCTCTCATGCGGGGCGGCGTCGCGGGGCGGCGGGGTCGGCGGGGTCGTGCGGCGCGGGGCGCGGACAATGAATTGTTCCGCTGGAAGCCGCCGGCTGTAGACGCTTCGCGTCGCGCTTGTTAGTCGAGAACGGCTTGCCGCGCGGTCAGAGCGTTTCGAGGTGCCCCAGCGAACGGGACCATCCCTACTTGCCCGGCAAGCCCGACGCGAAGCGTCTACAGCCGGCGGCTTCCAGCGGAACAATTCATTGTCCGCGCCCCGCGCCGCACGACCTGCGCCCGTCCCTAACCCACGTCCGAGCATGACACAGTCTTTTTCTTGACAAAGTCCAGATTAGGTGTAATCATGGCATTGTGTCAGTCAACCCGGAAATGCTCAAGGATAAACTGCGGTCGGCGGGAATGCGGATCACCGCGCCCCGTCTCGCCGTCCTCGCGGCGGTTTACCGCGGCGGGCACCTCAACGCCGATGATATCACCGCTGCCGCCCGCGAACGCCTCGGTACCCTCTCCCGTCAGGCCGTCTATAATAACCTTCACGCCCTGCTGGAAGTGAGACTGGTACGGCGCATCGAACCTGCAAACGCCCCGGCGTTCTATGAGGCACGGGTCGGCGATAATCATCATCATATGGTCTGCATACAGTGCGGCCGGATTGAGGACGTGGACTGTGTCGTCGGGCACCGCCCCTGTCTTGAACCGGCGACAACACACGGGTTTCTCATTGAGGAAGCCGAGATCACTTTCTGGGGCATCTGTCCCACGTGCCAAAATCCTGTTCCGTCTAGCGGGGCTGAGAACACGGCCGGAATCGTTTCGTAAACTAAAACATAAAACCCCGGAGGGCCCCCCCCCGGCTATGGAGGCTAAGTCAATGGAAGAACAGACGTCTACGGACACAGTAGCACATCACCTGAGTAGCGAGGGCAGGACGGACGGCGACATAAACTTGAACAGCGAAGGGCACGCGACCCGCATCGGCGAGATGAACGATGACAGCCATGCTAACGATGTCAGCCACACCGAGGTTGATAACTCGCTAAACGCGACGGGCAAGTGCCCTTTCCAGGGCGGGGAGGTCAAACAGGCCGCGGGCGGCGGCACGCGGAACCGCGACTGGTGGCCGAACCAGTTGAAACTGAGTATCCTTCGCCAGCACTCCTGCCTATCTAACCCGATGGGCGAGGCGTTCGACTACGCGGCGGAGTTCAAGACTCTTGATCTTCACGAGGTGAAGCAGGACATCTTCGACCTGATGACCACGTCCCAGGAGTGGTGGCCCGCCGACTACGGCCACTACGGACCGTTCTTCATCCGGATGGCCTGGCACAGTGCCGGTACGTACCGCATCTCGGATGGTCGCGGCGGCGCGGGTGCCGGTACGCAACGTTTCGCGCCCCTCAACAGTTGGCCGGACAACGCCAACCTGGACAAGGCACGCCTGCTGCTGTGGCCCGTTAAGAAGAAATACGGGAACAAGCTCTCCTGGGCCGACCTGATGGTGCTTGCCGGTAACTGCGCGCTGGAGTCCATGGGCTTCGAGACATTCGGGTTTGGTGGCGGTCGCGCGGACGTCTGGGAGCCGCAGGAGGACGTCTACTGGGGTTCCGAAACGGAGTGGCTGGGCGACAAGCGGTACACGGGCAACCGCGAGCTGGAAAACCCGCTCGGCGCGGTCCAGATGGGCCTGATTTATGTGAACCCGGAAGGCCCCAACGGCAAGCCGGACCCGCTCGCGTCGGCCCATGATATTCGGGAGACGTTCGGCCGCATGGCCATGAACGACGAAGAGACGGTCGCGCTGATCGCCGGTGGCCACTCGTTCGGCAAAACCCACGGTGCCGCCGACCCGGTTCCGTACGTCGGGCGCGAACCTGCGGCCGCGGGCATTGAGGAGCAGGGCCGGGGTTGGAGCAACTCGTTTGGTAGCGGCAAAGGGGTGGACACGATCACCAGCGGCCTGGAGGGGGCGTGGACGACCACCCCGACGAAGTGGAGCAACAACTACTTCGAGAACCTGTTCGGCTTCGACTGGGAGCTGACGAAGAGTCCCGCCGGCGCGTATCAGTGGAAGCCGAAGAACGACGCGGGGGCCGGTACGGTGCCGGACGCGCACGATCGCGCGCGTCGTCACGCGCCCTTTATGCTGACCACGGACCTCGCCCTGCGCGTGGACCCGGCCTATGAGAAAGTCTCCCTGCGTTTCTACGAGCATCCGGGCGAACTCGCGGACGCCTTCGCGCGGGCGTGGTTCAAACTCACGCACCGCGATATGGGCCCGCGCAGCCGCTACCTGGGGCCGGAAGTACCCGCCGAAGATCTAATCTGGCAGGACCCCGTTCCGGCCGTTACGCACGCGCTGATTGACGGAACCGACATCGCCGCGCTCAAAGCACAGATTCTCGCGTCGGGCCTTTCCGTGTCCGAACTGGTCGCGACCGCCTGGGCATCCGCCTCCACCTTCCGCAACTCCGACAAACGCGGCGGCGCGAACGGTGCCCGCATCCGCCTGGCACCGCAGAAGGACTGGGAAGTGAACAATCCGGCGCAACTGGCGAAAGTGCTGAACACGCTGGAAGGTATCCAAGCCGAGTTCAACAGCGCGTCGTCGAACGGCAAGCAGGTCTCGCTGGCCGACCTGATCGTTCTGGGCGGGTGCGCGGGCGTCGAGCAGGCGGCGAAAAACGCGGGCATGGACGTGACCGTGCCATTCACGCCGGGGCGGACCGACGCGTCGCAGGAGCAGACCGACGCGGTGTCCTTCGCCGCCTTGGAGCCGAGGACGGACGGGTTCCGCAACGCCAGCAAATCGGCATCGCCGGAGGATCGCCTGGTTGACCGGGCGCAGCTTCTGACACTGACCGCGCCGGAGATGACGGCACTAATAGGCGGCATGCGCGTGCTGAACACGAACGCCGATTCGTCCGACCACGGGGTGTTCACGCACCGCCCGGAGGCACTCACGAACGACTTCTTCGTCAACCTGCTCGATCTGGGCACGACGTGGAAAGCGACTTCGGAGGCGCAGGACGTGTTCGAGGGGCGTGACCGCATGACCGGGGAAGTCAAATGGACGGGCACCCGCGTTGACCTCATCTTCGGGTCTAACTCCGAGTTGCGGGCCATCGCGGAAGTGTACGGGTTCGAGGGATCGCAGGAGAAGTTCGCGCGGGACTTCGTCGCGGCCTGGACCAAGGTGATGAACCTGGACCGTTTCGACCTAGCGTAACCTGGCTGTGATCTAACTGCGGGGCTACTCTGATCCTTTACTGGGATCGGTTTGAGAAGGGGGAACTTCTGGTTAGAAGTTCCCCCTTCGCTTTTGAGGTTCGCCATGCTGTATCACGGGTTAGTGACTCGGTGGGGATCAGGCTGGGGTTGCTTCGTGCTCGGATCTTCGACCGCGCATCTGTAGGCTTCGTTATTCCCATACGGTCGGCAATTCGTCCCTAGCTCGTTCATTCGTAGCAATGAGAATTGATTCGCACTTACACGATTTTGAGCATAAATCATTGATGGGGATCAGCGCGAAAAGTGATCGGCAGAGTTTCGCGGGTGAAGCCGTTCAGCGTGTGGAAAACATCGAAATGCAAATGTGGTCCCGACACATGTCCCGTGGCTCCCGAAAACCCAATCACCTGCCCTCTCGTGACAGTCTCGCCGAGTCCAACGAGCACGCCATTACGACGCAGATGCTGGTACTCGGCATACGTTCCATCGTCGTGCTTGATCACGATATAGTTGGATTTGTTTTGCCATCGTAGGTCAGTCCCGCCTCCGTTCATATCGGAGCGGAACGCGATCACAACCCCATCGCGTGCGGCGCAGATCGGAGTGCCTACCGGCATTCCAAAGTCGAATGCTTCCTCATCCTGTGATCCCGGTCCATGGCTATACGTGCCCAGAGGCCCCTGGATGACAGGAAATTTCCCCTGGAATGGTAGCGAGTATAGATAGTGTCCCGGCTTTATCCATGCGTGTTGACCAACCTTCCAGTTGTACCTCCACGAGTAGTGCCAGAGCCGCCACGAGTCTTTTGGGGTAAATATTACTACTATTCCTTGCCTCTGGGAAATCGGGACAGTACACGGCAAAGGGACGGAGGAGTTCATATTTCGCAGGTTACCACTGATAGTGACGGTAGCCTCGCTCACATTGTGCATCTCGTACATCACGGAAATTACGTTCCCCTTACGCACCTCCCAGAATGTGACGCCGTTATCTGCTGGCGGGAAGTGGTTCTGATGATGACAGCCTGAACCACAAAGCCAGAAAATCAACAGATGGCAGAGGCAACGACAACAGATTCTAGAATAACGGTTTGTAACAGACATGGTGATTGCTGGCAAAAGAACAATTCTGTATCGTGGCAATGTGGACAAGAAAGGCTACTATGGGACCACTCTACCAGAAGTCGCTCAAAGCCGTAGGCTTGGTAGTGCCAATGCCAGCATGGTTGAATCTGCGGCAGGTTGCGATTCGGTAGTTCTTGCCTAAAGATCGGAGTCAATCCGCGTGGCCACGCAGCGCGTGGAGACACGTCCGCGCGGTGACGCCTCATCCACCGCGTCCACCCCCACCACTCCATTCAACGCCTTGCCCCCTGTGTAACTTTCGTCGTATAATCCAGTCTATTAACAGCGGTGCGCGGTTACTCCCGGTGCGTTCCGCCGTTTCCGCCCGCGATCGAACCCAAACCCATGGCAACCGCATCCCGACCCCGCGCCGATTCCCCGCGTAGGCCACGCCCCGCCCCCGGCTCCGAGTCGGACGGGCCCGCGCCCGCCCCGCGCCGCATCAAGGCGACCCGCTCCAACACCCGCCTCTTCTACGACATCGCCGGGATCGCCCTCGTCGCAGTCGGGCTGGTGCTCCTCGCGACCCTTCTGATCCCGAACACGGGCGGCGAGAACGTCTTCGGGCGGGCGACGGTACACGGGATGCGCCTTCTCGTCGGACAGGGGGTGTGGCTATTCCCCTTCGTGCTGATCGTCACCGGGGCGATGCTCGCGCTCGGCAAGTCGCGCTCGTGGGACAACGCTGCCGGGCTGATCCTGTTGTTCCTGGTGTCCGTGACCTGGTGGCATCTAGGACACGTCCCACTCGCCGGACAGTTTGCGCTTGACAACGTCACTGTCTATGGCGGCTACGTCGGGGCGTGTCTGTCCTGGCTTTTGCGCAAGGCGGTCGGTACCATCGGCGGGCACATCACGCTCTTCGCGCTAACGCTAGGGGGTATGATCTACCTCTTTGACATCCCGTTCCCGGTGATCGCGGGGCCTATCGAGCGGCTTCTCGGTCGGGGGCGCGAATCACTGAGCGAGGCCGCGCGGCAGGCCGCCGAGGAGATACGCGCCCACGCCGAGGAGTCCCGTGCCGCGCGCGAGGCCGAACTGCTGGAGCGCGAGACGGAGCGGGACGCACAGCGCAAGAACGCCCTGCCGGACGCCCCCCGCGTGTTCCGCCCCGCGTCCCCGACCCTGCTCGAAACACAGGCCGCGTCCACCCCGACGATCTTCCGCCGCCGCACCCCCGAGCCGAATATCAACGAGGGTGCGGATAACGCGCCTCTGCCGCCGGGTCGGACCGTGGACGTACTGGCGCACAAAACCGCGCCGTCCTCACTCGCCCGCAAGGTGATGGGGACGTCGGATAGCGGCGGCGACGAGGGCGTGCCTCCCGCCCCGATCCCCGCAGTGGTGATCCGGGCACGACCGGGCGCGGAGGAGAACGGCACGCCGTTCGTGCTCCCGTCGCTCGATCTGCTCAGTCCCGGCGAACCCGCCGCCGCGCAGGATGAAGCCGACGCCATCGAGAAGCGCGAGACGCTCCTGCAAACGCTGGAAGACTTCGGAATCGGCGCGGACATCACTGAAGTCGCGCAAGGCCCGGTCATCACGCGCTACGAAGTCTCGCTGGAGCGCGGCATCAAGGTCTCGAAGATCGTCTCGCTCGCCGATAACCTGGCGATGTCGCTCGCCGCGATGGATGTCCGCATTGAGGCACCCATCCCCGGCAAGTCCGCCATCGGGATTGAGGTGCCGAACAAGATACGTCAGGCGGTCACGCTCCGCGAGGTGATCGAGCGGCCCGAGTTCAAGAACGCGCCGGGCAAGCTGACGTTCGCGCTGGGCAAGGATGTCACCGGGGTGTGCCGCTACGCCGACCTCGCCAAGATGCCCCACCTGCTGATCGGCGGGTCTACCGGCTCCGGTAAATCGGTCGGCTTGAACACGCTGATCTGCTCGCTCCTGTACCGGTGTACGCCGAACGACCTGAAACTGCTGATGATTGACCCGAAGAAGGTCGAGTTGTCGCTCTACGAGGGCATCCCGCACCTCGCCGCGCCGGTCATCACGAACGTCAAACAGGCACCGTCCATCTTCAAGCAAGCTCTGCGCGAGATGGAGACCCGCTACGACAAGTTCGCCAAAGCCGGGACGCGGAACATTGAGGGGTTCAACGCAAAAGCGACGTGCGACGAGGAAAAACTGCCGTACTGGGTGCTCATCGTGGACGAACTCGCCGACCTGATGATGCAGAGCGGGCCGGAGATCGAGCAGGCTATCTGCCGCCTCGCGCAACTGTCCCGCGCGACCGGCATTCACCTGGTTATCGCGACGCAACGGCCCTCGGTGAACGTTATCACGGGGCTGATCAAGGCGAACATCTCGTCCCGGATCGCGTTTGCGGTCAACTCGGCGGTTGACTCGCGCACGATTTTAGACAGCACCGGAGCCGACCGCCTGATCGGGCGCGGCGACATGCTGTTCATGCCGATGGACGCGCCGAAGCCGATGCGCATCCAGGGCTGTTTCGTTTCCGAGGCGGAAACCGAGGCGTTGGTGAACCACCTGAAGGCGCAGGGCACCCCGCGCTTCGACGTGCTCCCGTCCACGCTCGCGAATCTGGAGGAGGAAGACGACAGCGTGGGTGTGACGGACTCGGACGACGAGCTGTTCGAGCCGGCGGTGAAGCTGGTAGTGACGAATGGCCAGGCTTCGACCTCAATGTTGCAACGCCGGTTCAAGGTCGGCTACACGCGGGCGGCGCGGCTCGTGGACATGATGCAGGAGCGCGGGATCGTGGGGCCGCTGGACGGGGCGAAGCCGCGCGACATCCTGATGAGCCGCGCCGAAGTAGACGCGATGTTCGGCGGCGCGCCGAAGCCGCAGATCGGCCTGCCCTTCGACGACGGCGAGGGGTAGATTGTATGGCACTGTCGGGACGTAGCGAGGATGAGCCGGGGCGTTGGGAAGAGTACGAGAGGCCCGTTCGTCTTCCGCTGGAGGAGACGTGGGCGGAACTCGAGGGCGACTATGACCTTCCGCGCGATGGCGCGGGTTCCCCTCTCGTGCATCATCAGATGCCTCAGCCCCTCGACGACGATGTATGCTTCTCTATCCACAAAAGCGGCTACGAATACCTGAACATGGCGGGGTTTACCCTGCCGCGTTCCTACTTCGGGCGGTCCCGCTTCGAGTGGGCGAACTTCACGAACACAGACTTCCACGAGTCGCGGTTCTGCTGGAATGACTTCGTGGACTGTTCCTTCCGCCACAGCGACCTGACGGGCGCGGACTTACGCGCGTCGCTGTTCCTGCGTTGTCGTTTCGACCACGCCGATTTGACGGGCGCGGATCTCCGCGGCTCGGAACTCCGCGATTGCACTTTTTTCGGCGCGGACCTTTCCGGTTGCCGAGTCTCACGTGAAGTGGCAGACCAACTACCTTTCTCCGCCGAGCAGATCGCTTCGATACAATGGGAGGATGACGACGGCGAGGAAGCCCCCGGGGGGTGAGTGGGAGGGCACGTGTTGGAGATTCCTGGTGCGACCGATGGAGGGAGCGGGAGGCGCGGCTGCGTTGGAGCGTCGCACGGGGTGTGCCTCTCACGCCGCACGTCTTCGGCAAAACTAGGCAGGCAAAACGGGGGACGACGGCGGCTCGCGCCGGGAAATGAGCGGGCGATGAATCGCACCGGTGGAAGCCTTCGGCTGTAGACCCTTCGGGTCGGGCTCGCGGTAGATGTGGAGCTGATCTCGTTCGCCAGCAAGTCCCCGCGCCTCCCGACTACGCGGCCAGCAGTTCGCTACACAAGCCCGGCGCGAATCGTATAGAGAGGAATTATTAAAGTGGGTGACAAACTCGACATAGATTGGGTGCGGCAATACTTAACGCCTCTAAAAGACTCTGAGTTCATACCCGCAACAGAGTTCATACCCGTGACGCAGGCGACCCTTGAAGAAATAGAGAAAGAAGGTGACTTTAATCTGCCTGTTGATTACAAGCGTTTCATCCAAAGTTTTGGTTGCTGTGTGCCCACCCGGAAAAAGTTATTCGAGCTAGAAGTTTATATACCCCCGACCGAGAGTCTAAAGTCAGACCTCTCGTGGATGAGTAAAAGGGACGACGGCAAACAAGACGTGTGCGTCTTCTATGGAATGCCTGGCGAACATCTCACTGGCGTTCTGGGGTACAGGGAGTACTATTCCGAGCGGATGCCACCGACTCTGTTGCCCATCGGTAGCACAGCGCAAGGCGACCAGATTTGCCTCGGGGTTGGGGGGGAAGAGCTTGGGAAAATTTTCTTGTGGGATGAGGATTTGGAAATCGAGTGGGAAGATTTCGCTACCGATGATCTGATTCCCCACGAAGTGATGTTCTGGAATGTTTACAGAGTATCACCCTCCTTCAGTGAGTTTCTCTCCCTAATCGTGTAGGGTGCCGCCTTCACGGAGTGGCAATTCTGGTTCGAGGCGATCAGTGGGCGATCCTTACATATGGCACGCAACCTGAGTGCCGCCTAGGAGAAACAATGGCCGACGAATTGAACATTCGCTCCCGAGTTGAGCGCATCCGAAGTGTGCTATCTTTGAGTAAAAATGGCATACTTGCAGGTAGTTTACCGCCTGGCAAAACAGTCACTGGGGTTTCCCTGACATTTCTCCCCGACCCACTCGTTCAACTATACAATGCGACTGATGGCCCGAGGTGTGGCGTCGTTGACATAGGGAGATCGGAAGAGTTAGCGGGTAACCAATTCCTCATCCAGGATCTGCATGATCCGAACTTATACTGTTTCGGCCAGGCTATCTATGTTCCGCTCGTTGTCAACTTGAAAACTTCCGAAGTTTTTCTATGTGATTATGAGGAGGAGGGTAGTAGATTACCCGTCGCAAAGGTCGAGAGTTTTATATCCGATCACCTTTTGGGTGCCAACTATTCATGTCTGTTTAGAGGTGATGAGGATAATTGGTGCAAAATTTTGAGAAGTGTCGGAGTAGAACAGTCTGAAGATCGAATCAGCATATGGCCAGCAGATGCAGGATAGAGACAGAAGGTTGAGAGAAATGCGTCATACAAGCAATGCGCGACATGTTTCTCACAGCCCGACCAGCGAAAACCCGAACGTGAACTGGCTCCCCAGTTTCCGGTAGCCGACGCGCGGCTCCAGGCTCGTGCCGCGCACCCCCACCATCACCCCATAATCGAAGAGCCGCGACTGGTCCAAGTCGTAGCGCGCGAGTGCCGCGACGGTGACGCGGCTCGTGACCCGCCCCTGCGCGATTGCCTGCGCCTCGCTCCGGGTGTCTATCTGGTCGAAAAAGAACGGCGTGTCACCGCTCGGCTCGCGCCGGTACAGTGCCGCGCCGAACCAGGTACGCCGATCTAAAATGTACGACGCGGCGGCACCGACTTCGGGGACGCGGTAGGTGCTACTGTCGCTGTACTGGAACTGCCGGTACGAGACGTGTCCCTGGAAGAGGATGTGACTCCCAAGCAGGAGCGGGAGAAGATTGACGCCGACTTGCCCCCCGGTCCGCCGCTCGTTCACGCCGTCAGGCACGTTCTGGTCGCCGCTCACGGTCAGGCGATCCTCGTGATACGTGCCGGAAGACAGATCCGTGTTCAGCGCGAGACGTGGGGAGCGCAGGTAGTGACGTAGCGCGTCGTTCGTCTCGAACTCCTCGCCGTTGTTCGGGTTGGTCGCGTTCAGGGGGAGCGTGCTGATGACGCGGATTTCCGGGCGCCGGGCGAGGAGCAGGTTCCCTTGCCGCTTGACCCCTATCTCCTCCTTGCCGGAAAGCGTCGCCGATAGCGCGGCGTAGCGCGGCGATTGGTTCAGCGGGTCACCCACTGTGTCCGACGTTTCGAGTAGCGGCTGGAAGTCCAGCACCGGGTCCGGCCCCGGCGAGGGGCGCATGGTCAGCAGATGTCGGAGCGGCGAAACAGCGGGCGTCGCTGCGGAACTGGCATCGTTGCCTTCTAGTGCCTGATTAAACAGCGAGTCGCGCCCGCGCCGACGCAGGAACGGCGGCGCGTTGCCCGCCCCGCCGAGCAGATTGTAGTCCGCGCTCAGTAGATACTGGGGGCCGTTCTTGGTCGGCAGATAAACCCGCGCGGTCCCGGTTCCGTTGCGAATCAGCGTCCACGTGTTGTCGAGACCGATCGCGAACCCGCTGATCCGGCTGATTTTGAACTCGATAGGTAGCCGGGGAACCGCCGCCCGCTCTTTCCCGATGGCCTGCTGGTCGAGGCGGTAGTGCTTCAGCGTCAGGATGCGCTTGCCATACAGATAGATGCGCACATCGGTCAGTTCCGTGTACCTGCCCTCGACGAACTCGATCTTGCGGGCGAAGAGGCGCAGTTCGCCTTTACCTTCAGGGTCGGGCGTGAGCACGCCGCGCGTCGCCGTAAGCACCCCCCGAACCTGCTCGACCCGCTCGCCGTAGATCCGATACGGAAGCGAGATCACCGTACCTTTCTGCACGACGAAGTCGCCAGTAGCGAGAAAGATGGTGATCGCGGAGCCGCGCACGGTTTCGTCGCCGCGCACCAGTACGACGTTCCCGCTACCTTCGATGACACCCTTCTCACGGTCACACACTATGTGATCGGCGCGGAGCGATAAGTCGCCCCAGAGTAGCCGCGCGTCCCCGTCGAGCACCGCGCTGGTAAGTGTTCCGACACCCAACATCCCGAACATCCGCACACGGGCGTACTGGAAATGTAGCGCAAACGGCGGGAGTAGCTCGGCGGCTTTGGGTTTATCAAGGAGGGGCAGTGCCTGACACACCCAGAGCATGGGAGCGATAAGAAGAATGGGGGTCACGTGGCGGGACGATCCTTGAACGAAGTCAGCACAACGCAGTATAACACGGCGGGGGATGGAGTCCGTGCCGGGGCACTTACGACGCGGAAGGAGCGGTGGGATGGCGGCTGAACCGGCTCAACCCGGAACCATCCGCCACGCCACCGCTCCTTAACAATTCTCAAAAAAAACACGCTCCTCTTAGAGGCGTGTGTTATTTGGTGGAGTGAGTATGCGCGTGCGTCGTGCTCTCATGAGCCTTGGTGCTCTTAGCATGAGCGGCGGTCGCATGGACCTTCGCATCGTCATGCTTGGCGGTCTCATGGGCGTGAGCCGCTTCGCGGTGATGGTGCGCCGCTGATTCGTGGTGCGATGCCGCGGTCTCATGATGATCAACGGCGGGATGTTTTGTGTCTGCCATAAGGGTAAAACTCCTGGTGGTGTACGTACGCGTCGCATTTGACGCGCCTACAATGTCGTACCCGCGCGTCGCTACGATTAAACACACGGTGCTCACCGAATGTGCGGATCATGTTGGGTGCCACTTCGTTACCCGAAGATACGGCGGTATAAGTCGGTCTGGAGCAGACTCTCCGGATCGGTGTCGCGCTTTATCGCGCGGAAACGTGCCACACGCTCCTCGGAGAGAAACGCGGCGAGGCGTGACGGATGTAGAGTTGAGTCTTTCGCGAAGTAGAACCGCCCGTCCGCGGCCAGTGTCACGGCGTCTAGCTCGGCGGCGAGTCGCCACAGCGCGGCCCGGTTCGCGTCGGTGACCTTGAAGTCGAGCGCGAGCGAGTAGCCGTCCGTGGCGTAGCTGAGCAGGAAGTCGTCCGCCCGATGTCGCTTGAAAACGGATAGATAGGGATAAAGCCGGTGCCGGTGACACAGCCGTATCTGCTCGGCGAACGCTTCGCGCGCGTTCTCCTTCGGGATCTGCGTCTGGTACTGGATCAGCCCGCCGCGCCCGTACGCCCGCTTCCAGTCCGGGACGTAATCGAGCAGGAAGTTCGCCCCCGCGAACGTCTCGGTGCTCGTCTTGCCGCTCGTGATCGTCCCCGCTTTGTAGCGCAGGGCGGAGAGGAGCCGCATCCCGCCGTCGTGTACCCAGGGCTTCAGCACCCGCCATAGCACTGATTTCGGCACCAATCCCCCTATTACGGTATCGCCCGGATCCTGACGCTCGGCGCGGAGCGACTGCGCCGGGTTCGGGTCCTCGCCCGGCGCGAGGAAACGCGCCTCCTGCACGAGACCGCGCCCGAGGTCGCCCCCCGACGCAAACGTGTCCACCCAGCCGACGACGTAATCCGCGCCGCCTACGATCCGCTCGTCCGTCACCGCGAACAACTCGGACAAGTCGCGAGCGGCGAACTGACGAACATAGAGCAGGCCGCTATTGACCGGCATCATGCGGAGCGTGATCCGTGTAAAGACGCCGATGACGCCGAAACCGCCCACCGCCGAGTAGAACAGGTCGCGATTTGGTCCATCAGGCGTGCAGGTAACCGCTTCGCCGCTCCCCGGCAGGAGCAGGTCGAACGCGGTCACGTGCTCGCCGAGCGTGCCCATCCGAAAATGGTTCTTGCCGTGGATGTTCATCGCGAGCGAGCCGCCGAGCGTCGCGTACATGGTGCCCGGCACCACCGGCGGCACCCAGCCGTCCCCGATGACATGACGCCAGAGTTCGCGGATGGTCACGCCCGGCTCGACCGTGATGATCCCGGTAAGCGGCTCCCATTCGAGCACGCGGTTCATGCGCCCCATATCCAGCGTGATCGCCTCGGATAGGTACGCCGCGTCGCCATACGAGCGGCCCGCGCCGCGCAAGGCGACCGGCACGCCGCGCGCCCGCGCCGCGTCGAGAGCCTCCCGAATCCCCGCCACCGTCGCGGGGCGATAAACATACGAGGCGGCGTGATCCGCCCCACCGAACCCGGAAACGGATTCGAGGCGGTCGCGCGGGAGGGTCAAGTTATCTGTGTCAAGTGGCACTTGGGTTCGGATCTAATCGGATGTCGGGCGCATATCACGTACGCAAGGTCGGTTCGGTACAGGCAACGCGGCGCGCTCCCCCCGATCAAATATTCATCCTCTGGAAAACCACGGACGGCACCGACCGGATCACTGCCATAACGTATCGCCAAACACCAGGGACGTAGGCGACGCGCGCCCCACGCTCGCTCGCCGCCACTATCTGCCGCGCGGCTTCGGCGGCGGGGATCATCAAGGGCAACTTGTCTAAGCCTTCTGTCATAGGCGTGTCTACCGGACCCGGCTTGATCGTGACAACGCGCACTCCCGCCCGCCCGAGCCGGTTGCGTAGCGACTCCAAATACGTTTCCAGTGCCGCCTTCGACGTGCAGTAGACGGGTTGCCCGCGCCGCCCCCGGTCACCCGCGACCGACCCGATCCCGACGATGGTTCCGCTACCGGTCGCTGCGAACCGCGCCGCCGCTTCGTTCAGCCACGCGACCGCGCCCAGCACGTTGACCTCGATCATGGCCCGGTCTTTGGCGAAATCGTACTCGTCAACCGCAATGCGCGGCATAACGCCCGCCGCGTAGATCACCGCGTCCAGCCCGCCCAGGTCGCGGCAGATCCGCTGGAACAGCGCGGGCACCTCGCCAAAGCAGGAAACGTCGTGCGGGTAGATGAACGCCGTGCCGCCCGCCGCGCGAATCGCGATAGCCAACTCGCCCAGTTCCGCTTCGCGCCGGGCGACCAACGCGACCGCGCAACCCCGAGCCGCCAAAAGTTTCGCCGTTTCCGCCCCGATGCCCGACGACGCCCCGACAACAATCGCCCGTTTAAACCGCTGTTCCGCCAAGTGTCGTTCCCCCGCCTCTACGCCGTATTGTATCCCTTCCGGCCGACTTGCCCAACCCCCGGATTCGGCACGCGGGACAGGGGGCGATTCGCCGATAAAAAGGTAAACTCCCGCCATGTCTTTTCTGGATACACTACTTGGTAAACCGCTCGCCTCGAACGAAGGCGAAGGCCAGAAGATCGGGCCGATCGCGGGGGTGCCCGTGCTCGGACTCGACGGACTCTCCTCCGCCGCCTACGGGCCAGAAACCGCGCTCGGCATTTTGCTCCCGCTGGGCGTGGTCGGCGTCGCCTATATCGTGCCGGTCATGGGCGTGATCCTCGCGTTGCTGACGATTCTATACTTCTCGTACCGGCAGACCATTCATGCGTATCCCGGCGGCGGCGGCTCGTACACGGTTGCCCACGAGAACCTGGGCGTGTACCCCGGACTGCTCGCCGCTGCGTCTCTCATGCTGGACTACATTCTGAATGTCGCGGTGGGTATTTCGGCGGGCGTCGAGGCACTGATCTCCGCCTTCCCGCAGTTCCATTCCTACACGCTGGTGCTTTGCCTCGGCATCCTCGCCCTGATCACGCTGATCAACCTGCGCGGCCCCGCCGAATCCGGCGTCGCATTCGGCGTGCCGACTTACCTGTTTATCGCGTCGCTACTCGTGATGATCGGTATCGGTGTTTTCAAGACCGTCACGAGCGGCGGTCATCCACAACCCATACAAGCACCGCCCGTGATCCCGAAGGGAACCGAGATGGTCGGGCTGTGGCTACTCCTGCGCGCGTTCGCGAATGGCTGTACCGCGATGACCGGGGTAGAAGCGGTCAGTAATGGCGTCAGCGCGTTCCGGGAACCCGCCGTCGGCAACGCGCAGAAAACCTTGACCGCCATCGTCGCCGTACTCGCCGTGCTACTAGGCGGGATAGCGTACCTCTGCCGGGCGTACCACATCGGCGCGATGGACGCCGCGCAACCCGGCTACCAGAGCGTGATCTCGCAACTACTAACAGCCATCGTGGGCCGCAACTGGTTCTACTACCTGACCGTGGGTTGCACGCTCACCGTGCTCGCCCTGTCCGCCAACACCAGTTTCGCCGACTTCCCCCGGCTCGCGCGGCTACTCGCACGGGACAGCTACCTGCCGCACCTGTTCGAGATGGTCGGGCGGCGGCTGGTCTACACGGTCGGCATCGGCTTTCTGGCCGGGATGGCGGCGATCCTGCTGGTCATCTTCGGCGGCATCACCGACCGGCTGATCCCGCTGTTCGCGGCGGGCGCGTTCGCGGCGTTCACGCTCTCGCAGGCGGGGATGGTAGTACACTGGCGTCGCGTCGGCGGTAAGGGTGCTGGTCTTTCGTTGTTCATCAACGCGCTCGGCGCGGTCTCCACGCTGATCGCGCTGACGATCATCATCGCCGCGAAGTTCACGGAAGGGGCGTGGATCACGATCCTGCTAATCGCGGCATTGATGCTGATTTTCGTGCTGGTGAAACGGCACTACGAACTCGTCGCCCGCGAGATAGCCTGCACCCGACCGATTGACCTCAGCCACATCGAGCCGCCGATCATCGTGGTCCCGGTCGGAAGATGGACGCTGGTCACGGAGCGGGCATTACGCTTCGGGATGCGCCTTTCCCCGGACGTGAACGCCGTGCATATCGCGGTAGGTGACGACGACGGGTCAACATTCCAATCCCAATGGGACACCGAAGTCTCCGCCCCGCTCGCCGCGACCGAGCTGTCGAAGCCGAATCTGGTGATCCTCAGCTCGCCGTATCGCCGTCTGATCAAGCCGATGCTCGCGTACATCGTGCGCCTCAAGACGGAGAATCCAGGCCGGATCATCGCCGTGATCATCCCCGAACTGGTCGAGACGAAGTGGTACGAGATATTCCTGCACAACCACCGGGCGACAGCACTAAAGACCACGCTCCTGTTGCAAGGTGATCGGCGCGTAGTGGTGATCAACGTGCCCTGGTATTTGAGCACCGAAGGGAACACGGCGACGGCGGGCGCACGGGATGACGTCCCCAAACGCTGAGGCGAAAAACAGGTAAATCGTACCCTTTCTTGCTACGCCGTTCGTGCTATAATACGGCGCAAGCGAGAACAAGTAGATGGCAAAATCTCCCGCGTCTGACCGTCCCACCGGCAGACTCCCCCGCCCGCGCCGGACGCGCCTCGACGCGCTTCTGCCGCTACTGCTGGGAAGTACTTCGCTCCGGGCCTGCGCCGAACTGTGTCTGCGATTTTGTATGACGCAGACCGATGCCTGTTCGGGTCACGTTTATCAAGTCCCGAGCGAAGACGGCGGTCTTGAATTGGTCACCGCGCTGGGCTATGCGGATCTGCGCGCGATGCCGCCACAGACGCTGTCCGCCGCCGGTGTATCTTCTTATAATCAAGCGATTCTTACCTGGCAGTCGGTTTATGTACAGCCACATTCTCCGGCGAGTTCGTCACACATGGTCGCGCCCGGTACCCGCCCGTCCGCGCCGGGGATCACGCGTATCATCCTGCCGCTCCTCTGCCTTGACCGGGAGTCGAGGGCCGTCATCGCCCTTGATCTCGCCAGGGTTCGCCCCGTCCCACCGGGCGAGCGGGCGTTCCTGAAGTCAGTGATCGCCCTCTGCTCAGCCGTCTGGGAACGCGCCCGGTTGCGTGAGGAGCGGGACACGGCCAAGCCCCCCGTCGGGGCTTCGCCTGAGTCCGCGAGGCGGGACGGCTTGCACGGCGGGCAGTGGTCGGAGAGCGGACCCCTGATCCGCCCGGACGCCGTCGGTAGCGCAGTGTCGCCAGTCACTTCCGAACTCCTCGACCTTTTCGACCGACTCTTCCCCGATGTTCTATACCTATACGATACGAGCGAAGGTCGACTGATCTGGATCAACCGGAAGGTGAGCGGGTTACTCGGCTACACGCCCGCCGAAATGCTACCGCAGGGTCCGGGGGGTATGCTCGCTCTGATACATCCCGAGGACGTCGCTGCGTTCAGCACCCGTAGTGCCTCAATGGAGGCCGAGGGTTTCGTCGCGCCTGGCGAACACCGGGCGCAGCACAAGGACGGCTCGTGGCGGTGGCTCATATTCCGTGAGGCGGTTCTGGAGCGGGACGCGGCGGGGCGGGTGACGCGGGTTCTCGGCATGGCGCAGGACATCACCGGACATAAACAGCGCGAGCAGCAACAACAATCGCTCGCGGAACGCGACCACCGGATCGCCGAGATTCTACAGACAACGGTGCAACCCACGCTCCCGCGAGAAACTCCTGGGGTCGAGGTTTTTGCATTGAGCGAGCCGACCTCGACCGAGTCCACCGTCGGGGGGGACTTCTATGACGTCTTCCCGGTGGCGGGCGGGAGACTCGCCTTCGTGGTCGGCGACGTGATCGGGCATGGTCTGGAAGCAGCCCTTTCCATCGCCGAAGTACGTTTCGCGTTGCGCGGTTTCTTGTTCGAGAACCCCGACGCGAACCCGGCGGATACGTTGCACCGACTGCACCGCTACCTCATCCAAATGAACCGATTACGTTCGCCGCTCCTGGTGCTGACGGCGGGGGGCGGACAGCGCCCGTCGCTTGTCGCGCTGACGCTCGCGTTGTTCGACCCCGCTTCGGGCGTCGTCCGCCTCTCCGCCGCGGGGGTGGAGCCGAGCCTACTGGCGCGCGCGGCCACGGGGGCGGTGGAGACGCTGGACGCGACCGACATGCTACTCGGCGTGGACGCCGAGGCGCGGTACCACGTCGCGGAGGCGACGCTCGCGCCGGGTGATCTGCTCGCGATCCTGACTGACGGCATCATTGAAGCGCGGGCCGAAGATGCCCCCGCCGACCAGTTCGGCCCGATCCGGCTACAACGAAGCCTCGCCGGGGCATTCGGCGACATGAGCCACCCGTCGGGCGGCGACGCGGCGTCGGGCGGCGATCTGGAACGGGTGGCGCGCTCCCTGATCGGCGCGGCACGGCATTTCGCCGGGGGCACGCTACATGACGACGCGTGCCTGCTACTCGCGCGGCGTACGCACGGCTGAGGGGCGACTTGCCGACCCGCCACATCAACTGGTCACCTGCGGCACGCCCGCGCGGCGCAACGAGATTGGGCCGATGGGGCGCGACGGGCGGCGGGCCGTTTCCGGTAGATCGCGGGTACCCGGTCGGGGCGGTTCGCGGGGGGGCGGCGAGTCGTTCTGAGAGGGCGCGCCCTCTCAGGAAGCACCGAACGCCTTTTCGTATTCGGAGACGTACACATCGCGTTGCGCGGCGGCTTCCTTCGCCAGTCTGGCGAGCCAGTCGGCAGTCTCCGACGGAGTCAGCACCGATTCGACAACGACGCTTGCTTTCAGATTGCCGAAGAACCGCGCTGTGTTCCACGCGCGGGTGTAGGAAGCGGGTCCCAGCAGGACGACATGGTAACCATCCACGGACTCGATGTCGGACGGGATGCCCTCGTTCCAGATCCATGTCGCGGAGCGCGCGGCGTTCGACAGACCGGTACCGTCCGGCAGAGTCCCCTCCTTTTCCAGCGCGAACCACTGGTACAGATTCCAGAAGCCCCGCGACCCCGGCTCCCCAAGCTCCTGCGGCCCGTCCCCGCGCGCCACCGCCACCGTGATCGGGTCGGGCCGCTCCCGGCTCGCGATGCGGTTCGGAGACCCCGAGCCGTCGTCGAGCAAGGCATCCGCGAGCAGAGTGTGGAGCTGGAAGTTGTCGGAAACCCCCGACACCCGGCAGTGGAACCCCTGGCCGGTCGACGGGTGCAGGACCAGAAACGCCGCGTCGTCCATTACCTGGAGCAGTTTGCGCAGACACCCCGCCTCGCCGCTGACCGGCTCCAGCCTCCTTGACAGGGGGAGCAACGTGGCATAATCCGCGCGGACGCGTTGTCGCAGGCCGGCACTCAGTGAAAGACACGCAATAGTCGGCATACACCACCAACCTAGCCCACTAAAGGCGTGAAATCCGCGCTCCTCCCGCGCTATAACCGGGTCTAAAATCCCGGACGGGACGAACCGGTCGCCATACAGGATGCCGCTCCGCTCCTCGTCCTCCGAATCGTCGTCCCCCTCCCCGGTTTCCTCGCCCTTCTCAAGCGGCGGTAACCCGGCGTCGAGGCTGTCCGCGAACCGGCTGGCAACGGCGAGCACGTCGGGGAGCCGCTTGAGGAGGAGTATCGCCAGCGCGTCGGGCGGGGTGCCATGATCCACGAAAACGCCCGCCAGAATCGCCGCCAGCCCGCCAAATCGGGGATCGTCGGCGTGTGGGTCGTCCGCGAACAGACCCGCCAGCACCGGAAGCGCGGCGACGCGCTCGGACGCGTCCGCGTCATGGATCAAAGGGACGACGGTTCGCGCCTCGCCCTGCACCACCCCGCCCTCGTCCGTGTCCCGATACGTACGGGCGAACCGTTCCACAGCCTCCTGCAACGCACTCATACAATACCCCCTTGATAATCTTAATTGAACGAATGCTTGGCCGCGCCGGGGGAGTGTCCTGTTCCGTCGGGGAAGTTCGTTCTTCAGACAAGCATGAAGGGGATAGTACCTGATGGGGATGGGTATACGTCATGAGAAGACGGGCGATCCATCGTGGCTACTTCAACAAACAAAAGGGGGATAAGATTCGGGATGATTATTCTCATCGTGTTGGCTTCGATACGCATCATGCTCGGTTTCGCGACTGTCGCGCATACGTTCGTCGGGGCCGTCCTGCCTCAAGGCCCGATGATCCCGTCCGTCGGGTTCGGCACCACCCCGTCCGTGGCACCCTCGCCCGTCCCCACGCCGCCCCGCGTCCCGGACGCCCCCGCGAAGCCCGCCGCGCCGGTGTCCTCCTTGCCGACACCCGCGCCGCCCGCTAATGTGTACATCAACGTGCAATACCCGCAAAACTACGGCGCGCCCCCCGTCTATTACGGCTACCCCTACTATTACAACTATATCAGCGGCTATTACGGAAACCCGCGCCCTAACCCGTTCAACTACGCCCCGGTGACGACCACGCAGGTAATGCCGGACAGTCTACTGGGCGGGAGCATTCACTTTTATCCGCTCCCGTCGCGGGTCTTCCACGCGCCCGGTAGTTCGTCGCCCAATAGCCGCCCCTGACCGACCCGCAACGCCTCATGCGAAACCCGGATATACTGACGTAATCCGCCGGAGCCTGGAGGCATTATGTATCCCCAACTCGCTGTTTTTGATATGAATGGGACTGTGATCGCGGACGCCGATGCGGTTCCGCGTTGCCTCGGTGGTGCGCTGGAAGCCGCCGGGATTTCCGTGGCGAGCGGTGCCCTGAGTGCCCTTATGAGCATCTCGAAGTCGGACGCGATCCGGCTTCTGATCGAGCGAACGCCCCGAGCCGCTTCGGAACGGGGCGACGAGGACTACGACAACGACCCCCTGATAACGCGTATTCACGCCGACTTCTTCGCGCGTATGCTCGCCTATTACCATTCCGACCCCGATGTTCATGAGGTAGCGGGTGCCACGGCGACGTTCCGCGATCTTCAGGAAGACGGCATAAAAATCGCGCTCGACACCGGGTTCTCGCGTCCCGTCGCGGACGCCATCATGGAGCGGTTCGGGTGGGCACGCGCGGGCCTGGTTGACGCGACCGTATCGAGCGATGAGGTAGCGTTCGGTCGCCCCGCCCCGGACATGATCCAGCGGGCGATGGTGCTGACCCGCGTCACGGAGCCGGGTCTCGTCGCCCGCGTCGGCTCCTCGCCTATGGATCTGCGGCCCGGCGCGGCGGCGGGCTGTCGGTGGGTGATCGGGATCACGGGCACGGACCACCGGCACACGGCGATGGACGACACGTACCACACGCACCTCGTCCCCACCATCGCCGCCGTGCCCGCGTTCCTGCGCATGCCGATCTAGGGCATGTCCTTTTTCAGGCGGGGTACCCGGCACGGCGGGAGTAGTGCCGCCTCGCCAGCGAGATCGGTAAACGCGTGTGATAGATTCCGACCCGGCAAGCCGCCCATTGCCAATCCACCCCACACGCGAGCGCGGCCCGAAGGGTCTACCCAGTCTTCCGGGCAAAACGCGTTCCGCCGATTCGCGGCGAAAAAACCTGCGCGGACCGCCTCCACCACGTTGCACACTTGCGAACGTGTTCGCACACTTGCGAACGTGTTCGCACACTTGCGAACGTGTTCGCACACTTGCGAACGTGTTCGCACACTT
>JAYUUO010000112.1:0-40706 GCA_043754515.1 Armatimonadota bacterium | reverse complement strand
GCACCGCGCTACTATCCTCGCTCCTGGTCGAGGCCGACCGGCGCGGCTTCGTCGCCCTGCTCGCGCTGATCACGGGCGATAATGAAGCGTCGCTCCGCTTGCACAAACGCCATGGCTTCACCGGAGTCGGGACATTACACCGCGTCGGTCAGAAGTTCGGCGACTGGCTCGACGTCGCGATTTTGGAACGGGTGACTGCGGTTGGGTAATTTTGACGCGGTATTCGAGTACGTCCGCGCGATCCCGTTCGGAACCGTGATGAGTTACGGCGACGTCGGTAGGGCGGTCGGCGTGACGCCGCGCACGGTCGGATTCGCGCTCGGTTCGTGTCCCGAGGACGTTCCCTGGCACCGCGTGGTCGGCTCGGATGGGTATCTGCGAATTGCAAAGCGTTCGCCGGTTCATTTCGCCGAGCAAAAAGCGCGGCTCGCGGAGGAAGGCGTGCCGGTCAGCGACGCGGGGTTCGTCGCGGCGGCGTGTTTCGGTGACCTTCAATCTCCAAAACAAGATGCCTCCATTAGTCACGGCTCGACACGCGTTGCCTTCCCGTAGATGGCGGATCTTCCTACCCACCCGTTGATGCCGCCCCGGTTGTTGCCGATCTGGAACCGCTCGCCGTCCACCGCTTTGATCAGGTGCAGATAGTCACTTCCTCCGACCCGCACCAGCACGATGTCGCCGGTCTCGAGTGACTCCCCCACGCATGGCGTGATCGTGACCAGATCGCCGTCGTTCACCTTGCCCCGCATCGAGTGCCCGCGCGGGCGTATCTGGACTGCCTCGCCGCGCCCCAAGCCCTCTATACCAAACCTCGCCCAACTCATCGTTTTGTGTTCCACTTTCTCGCGTGAGATTTGATTCACTATCGCTGGTGACTCTGATCCCGCTAAATTATCCCCCGGCTCGTCGGCTATTGTTCCTGTCACTGTACGCGATTGCTTTCCCCCCACAGGGCTCCCGCGAGTTAATTTGCTCGCTCTCTGATGCTTCGACGCGCATCAGACCCTGTTCGCCAGGTGGTAGGCGGTACACTGTCCACATGGCTTATGAATCCTTCACTCTCTCCCTGGTCGAGGAGCGGTTTGAACTAACGCTCATTCAAACCGAGGACGGATACGGACATCTCACCCCCATTCCGCCGAGCGATTGGTTGCGTACCACGCTACGTTTTCAGTCGTCGCTCGTGGTCGGGAAGACGTCAGAGAAGGCCCGCTCCGAGTTTCTGGTCGCCCCGGTGCTGGTCGAAGTGCGGGAGGTAAAGGGAAGAACTGTCGCCTTGTTCTCCGGCATTAAGTTTGATGTGGATAGAAAAGTCGGCCTTTTCGGATACTGCGATTTTCTGTTCAGTCGCGACGCCATCGTGGATGAGATAAAAGCACCCGTACTGATGCTGGCGGAGGCGAAGCGCGAGGATCTGAACGCGGGGGTCGCGCAATGCCTCGCGGAGATGGTCGCCGCGCAACGCTTCAATGAACGTAAAAACAAGCCCATCGAGACCGTTTACGGCGCGGTGACGGACGGCACGCGTTGGCGTTTCCTCTCCCTCACCGGCAAGACCGTCTCGATTGATCTGCGCGAATATGGGATCGCCGAACTGCCCCGACTACTCGGCATTCTCGTACATATGGTCTCGTGACCCACCCTGAGCCTCGCACGCGGCGTTACGTCTTCGGCACACCGCGCTTGCCCCGCAGTTCGGCGAGCACCGTCTCAGGCGAAAGTAGCATCACCTTGCTGTCGCGCCAGACCGCCACCGGGTTCCCGGACAAGGTGTGGTCACGTAGCACCTCCCGCACTCCAAGGCGGAAACGGCGCGTCACCTCCCGCGTATTGTCCACCATAAATGACGGCTTCTCATTGTCACGTCGGTTCTTGTCTGTCATGGGTACGCTCCTGTGTTCTTATCGTGTTCCAGAGGTCTGCTTCGTGGACGCGTTCGGGTTGGTTCGCGCTTTTCGCTACGACGATTCTCGGCGGACCGGTCCCTTCGTTCACATAAACACGACACCGGTCCGCGAGCGGTAGGTAAATCCCCACCAGATTATGTAGGCCCGCCCAATATAGCCGGTGAATGGTCGCTTTGGGGATGTCATGCCCGCCCCGTTTGGTCCACCGATCACGTACACGTCTGGCATTTGAGTTCTCTATACACTGTAAACTTTGCCCCCACCATGGGGGATATGGCTTGACGCTTAACGACAACTGCTGTACAATCGCCCAACACCCCCATCCATGACATTTGAAGGAGACGTTTCGCGCACCGCATGAGTCTATTTTCCGCCTACCAGGAGGGACTGACACGTGGAGGCTATAGCGATGCCTTCGACGAGATGTTCCGCGATCCCGCGAACCTCGTTCCGCAAGCCTATTGCCGCGCCCTCTTTCAGCGGCTCGACACTTTTTCCCTGGCGGAGTTCACGAGGCGCGTCAATATTGCGGACGCGACACTGATGAATCAGGGTGTCACTTTTACTGTCTATGGCGACGCGAAGGGCATCGAGCGAACCATCCCCGTTGACCTGATCCCACGCATTGTCCCCGCCGAAGAGTGGGCCATGATCGAACGCGGCTTGACCCAGCGCATCAACGCCCTGAACCTGTTCCTGCATGACTTGTACAGCACGAACTGCAAGATCCTAAAGGATAATGTCATCCCGCGCGATCTGGTGGAGTCCGCCGCGCACTACCGCCGCGAGTTCATCGGATGTCCCGTGCCAAAAAACATCCATGTCCATATCTGCGGCACCGACCTAATCCGCGACAATGGCGGGAACTGGCGCGTGCTCGAAGATAACCTGCGTACCCCTTCCGGCGTCTCGTACGTACTGGAAAACCGCGTGATCCTGACCCGCATCTTCCCCCAACTCTTCAACCAGTACCCCGTGCGCCCTGTGGATCACTACTCCACTGTGCTTCTCAGCAACCTACGTGCCATCGCCCCGCGCAAGCATAGCCCGGTGGTGGTACTACTGACCCCAGGCGTCTACAACTCGGCGTATTTTGAGCACGCTTACCTCGCGCAACAGATGGGCATCGAACTGGTCCAGGGTGCTGACCTTTTCGTGGATGGTGACATGGTGTATATGAAGACTACGCGGGGCGCGGAGCGCGTGGATGTCATCTACCGGCGCATTGATGACGACTTTCTCGACCCGGAGACATTCCGCAAGGAGTCCTCGCTCGGAGTGCCCGGCCTGATGCGGGCATACGCGGCGGGCAATGTCGCGCTCGCCAACACGATCGGCACCGGTATCGCGGACGACAAAGTGATCTACCGCTACGTCCCGGCAATCATCCGCTACTACCTCGGCGAGGACGCGATCCTGCCCAACGTGGAGACGTTCTGCGCCTGGGAGGATTCCGAGCGTGACCACATCCTCGCGAACCTTCAACATCTGGTAGTGAAGGCGGCGAACGAGTCGGGCGGCTACGGAATGCTGATCGGGCCGCAATCCACGGAGGCGGAACGCGCCGATTTCGCTGACCGGATACGGGCGAACCCGCGCAACTACCTCGCGCAACCGTTGATCGAGTTGTCGTCCGCGCCCTGCTTCGTGCGCGACATCGGCATCGTGCCGCGCCGCGTTGACCTGCGCCCGTATATTCTGACCGGGCCGGACGGCGTGACGATTATCCCCGGCGGACTGACTAGGGTGGCACTTACGGAAGGTTCCTATGTCGTCAACTCGTCGCAGGGAGGCGGGTCGAAAGACACCTGGGTGCTCGCGCGTCCCATGGGCGGCCAGTTCCAATCGCAATCACAGACGATGGGTGGGATGAGTCAGTCTCAACAGCAGGGGCAACAGGGACAGTGGCAGAGCGTGACGAGCGACGTTCTGGCGAACGCCCCCGCCGAAGAGCAGAAGGCGCGTGAACCGGTCGAGGGCGTCGAGATGCAGAGCCAGCCGACAAAGAATCAGGGCGAGCAACAGCAACAGCAAGAGATGATGCAACAGTAGATTAGGAGACAAAAACGCAACGGCTTCCTTAGACGAACTGACTCGCTATCGCGAGACTATCAAACAGGTACTCGCTCCTTATCCCGAAAAGCGAGATTGTACTCGGCTTCCGTCTACCAGAACTGCGCCCGGATACTCCCGGTTACGCCGTTTCCTGAGTGACGAGTGATCACTACCGTCACGAATCCGAAGTTGTCTCGCAATACATATGCCATCCCCGCGCAAGTGCTTGCTCCACCGCCTCTACGTGACAATAATCGCCCGCCGGGTCGAACTCCGTGAAAAATCGAAGGTATTGACAAATGACCGTGCGTTGGGCTGTATCGAGAAGATGGAAACGGTCGTGGATTGCTCCTAGGTCACCCAGAAAATAGGCGATGTAGTCCGTGTTAAAGGGTGTGTCGTCTCTGAAGTGACGTAGACCCAAGATCAGGTACACAGGCAGATAAAAACGTAAACCGGCAGCATCCAGGAATGAATATGAGGGAGTTCCGACATGGTCTGTCATCTTCTCTACTTCTGGCCGCGACCGGCTACGCCCTCGAACCCCGCGTACCGTTTCTCAACATCCTTGAGTAGCAACGCAAGCTCCGCCTCGCGCTCCGCTTCGTCGCGCCCGTTCTGCTCAAGCGTTAACGAAAGCAGATCTTGACATCATCAAGTACTCCACTCAACTCCGCGCCGGGTGCGCCTTGGTAGGCTTTAGTCCGCGTCCGCGCGACGACGCGCCGTATAGCTTGTAGTTCATCATCCCTAACCAGCGAGATGGCTTTGTGTGACGTCAACTTCTGCCTCCGCAATCTACCGCTTCCGAATGATCTTAGACGTGCTCTTCGGCGGACTCAACACGCCCGACGGCAGGCTCATCTCGCGCCGCGATTCAATCGGGAGCAGTTTCTTGAGCTTGCCCATCTCGTCGCGCAACTGCGCGGCGTGCTCGAAGTCCAGTGCCTTCGCCGCCTGCTTCATTTCTTTCTCCATGTCGGCAAGCGCGAGTACTAGCTGGTCCAGCGGCAACGTCTTCGCGGCGTCCGCCTTCGTCACCTTGTAATAGGACTTGGATTCGGCGACCTTTTTAGACTCCAACACGCTACGCACCGCCTTGATAACCGTCTGCGGGGTGATGCCATGCTCGGAGTTGTAGGCGACCTGCTTCTCGCGGCGGCGGTTGGTCTCGTTGATCGCCCGGTCCATCGAGCCGGTCATCTTATCCGCGTACATGATGACTTGCCCGCCGACGTTCCGCGCGGCGCGCCCGATGGTCTGAATTAAGGACGTTTCCGAGCGAAGAAACCCTTCCTTGTCGGCGTCAAGAATCGCGACTAGCGACACTTCCGGCAGGTCCAGTCCCTCGCGGAGTAGGTTAATGCCGACCACGACGTCGTACACGCCGAGGCGCAGATCGCGCAAAATCTCGGTGCGCTCCAGCGTGCGGATCTCCGAGTGCAGGTACTGGACCTTGGTTCCTATCTCCATCAGGTATTCGGTCAAGTCTTCCGACATCTTCTTGGTCAGCGTGGTGACGATCACGCGTTCGCTCCGCTCGGTGCGCTTCCTGATCTCTCCGACAAGGTCGTCAATCTGCCCCTTGGTCGGGCGGATGATGACATCGGGATCAATCAATCCGGTCGGACGGATGATCTGCTCCACCGTGCGCTGACTGTTCTGCCGCTCATAGGGGCCGGGCGTGGCAGAAACGAACACTACCTGTTTGATCCGCTCCTCGAACTCCTCGAAGCGGAGCGGGCGGTTGTCCTACGCGCTCGGCAGACGGAACCCGAACTCGACCAGCGTGTCCTTACGGCGTTTATCCCCAGCGTACATCGCGTGGAGTTGCGGGATCGTCTGGTGGGACTCATCAACCACGAGCAACATATCATCGGGGAAGTAGTCGAAGAGCGTGTTGGGCGCGGTGCCCGGCGAGCGCCCGTCGAACCAGCGCGAGTAGTTCTCGACGCCGGAGCAGTAGCCGACCTCGCGGATCATCTCCAGATCGAACTTCGTGCGTTGCTCGATGCGTTGCGCCTCGATCAGTTTGCCTTCCGATTCGAAGACGCGCACCTGGTCGCGCATCTCCGCCTCGATGCCGAGCAGTATGCTGTCTATCTTGTCGGGGTCGGAAACGAAGTGCGAGGCCGGGAAGATGGTCAACTCTTCCTTCTCCTCCAGAATCTCGCCCGTCACGGGATCCACGACGGAAATGCTTTTCACCGTGTCCCACTCGAAATCCACCCGATAAACGACCTCCTCGTCTTTCGGGCAGATTTCCAGCACATCACCTTTGACACGGAACGTCCCGCGCGAAAGCTCCATATCGTTGCGCTGGAACTGTATATTGACCAGACGGCGTAGGATGTCGTCGCGGTCATACTCCTGGCCGATGTGGAACCAGACCATCATGTTCCGGTATGAGGAGGGCGAGCCGAGGCCGTAGATGCACGAGACCGAGGCGACCACGATCACATCGCGCCGTTCCAGAATCGCCTGCGTCGCCGAGTGGCGCAACCGGTCAATCTCTTCGTTCACGGAGGAGTCCTTCTCTATGAAGGTATCAGTTTGCGGGATGTAGGCTTCCGGCTGGTAGTAATCGTAGTAGCTGACGAAGTACTCGACCGCGTTGTTCGGGAAGAACTCGCGGAACTCAGAGCAGAGTTGCGCCGCCAGCGTTTTGTTGTGAGCTATAACTAGCGTCGGTCGCTGCACGGCGTTGATGACTTCCGCCGCGGTGAACGTCTTGCCCGTACCCGTCGCCCCGAGGAGCGTTTGTATTCGGTCGCCGTTCTTCAAGCCCGCGACGAGACCCGCTATCGCGGTCGGTTGATCGCCGCTCGCCGAAAACTTGCTCTCCAGTTGAAACCTGCCAACGCCTTTAGCCATGCTAGCCGCCCCTCCACACAAACAATAGTGCTCTATTGTACCTGCTTGTGAGGGGAAAAGAAACAAACCGGGGCATAAACACCCCGGCTTGTTTAGCAAGGATGGCACCCCCTACGGGTATTGCTTCTCGCCTATCGTCGCCGATTTCAAGACCGACGCGGACGTCGTGGAGCCGAACTGCGACGTAAGCGTCGAGTCGACTTTTACGACCCCGACATTTTCCACGAGATACTCGGTACTATCGGACGTCGTGACTATACTTAGCCCATCGGAGGACCCGGTGATGGTGAGGTGTACCTTCACCTTGAGCGCGTTGAACGTCCCCGCCGGCGCGGTAACCGATTGGGTTCCCATAGGCGTGCCGGTCCCCTCGAAGGTGATGTGCATAGTCGTACCCCCGCTATCCACCACGTTCGCGACGTACGAGAACGTACCAGCAGTTCCATTCAGAATGCCATCCGGTATGGTGAACGGCGGCACATATTCACCGCTAGAGGTAACGCTCCCGGTGGGGGATAGTGCCTCGTATCCGTAGGCCGTGTATCCGCCGGGCATGACATTCTCAAAGCTGACGAGGGAAATCTGGCCATTCGCACCAATGTTCTCGTTGCGGAAGGCACTTTTGCCTTTGAAGGTGACTAGATTGCCGATGCGAGTACCAACATCGGAGGGCGAGGCGGTACCCGTTGTCACCGCGAGGGTATGAATATCCCTCGTATGAAGCGGGTGGTATTTGGACGTCTGGGACGAACCGGGGTTGCCGGTGGGAGTTGGGTTTGGCGTCGGCGTGACACCCGGCGATGCGGACGGGGAGGCGGTCGGCGAGCCGACGGGCGTGACGGAGGGGATTGGCGTGGGGTTGACGCCTGACGCGGCGAGCGCGCCACTGAACCGGTTCCTGCCGATGGTCAGCGAGAAACTGCTTACTGACGCGGTGCTGGGGAGTATTCCCACAATGGCGAACGTCTTCACCCCAGCCTCGATATAGGTACCGGTCAGGTTTATCTCGCCGGTTGCAGGTTAACGATGCCGCCGACTTTGCTGACGATCGGCGTAGCCCGTCCGACTCCGACGGCCCGGCTAGCAAGCGTCATCGTGCCGTTCGCGGTTCCGTTCGCGGCGACTTTCAGGTTCAAGGCGGCGGCGCGCCCCGCGTCTATCGGGACGGACCCGGTGTAAGTTCGCCCGATGAACTCGACCGCGTTCACGACGGCACTCAGAGAGGCGTCGTTGCCCCCGCCACACCCGGCGGTAAGCGCGATGCTGGTCGCGCCCACCAGGGTAGCGATTGCTAGCACGGGAAACACTTTTCTTACAGATAACATATTTGATAACCTTACGGCGGCCGATGTTGACACTAGTTTGGTCGCAATCCATTATATATAGGAGTTACG
Organism: Armatimonadota bacterium; assembly: GCA_043754515.1. Taxonomy (GTDB): domain Bacteria; phylum Armatimonadota; class Armatimonadia; order Armatimonadales; family Armatimonadaceae; genus JACMIU01. The sequence continues at coordinate 32,476 of JAYUUO010000112.1, read as the reverse complement.
CGGTTGGCGGTTTCGGATGCCCGGATCTGTCCGTCCCACCCGCAAGCGGGTACCAGACGTCCGGCTACGAAGTAGCTTGGACAGTCAATCGTCAAAACAAGTTTTGACTGTACTTGTTTTGCCGATGACGTGGGTTTCAACCCGCGTTCTTAACGAACCGCGTAACTCCTATTGTATGATGGAGTGGGGGCAGTGAACCGTACCCGCTCGCGGCTCACGAGCGGGTACGGTTCACCGCCCCCCACCAAACTCTACTCCTCGTCTTCCTCCGCCGGTTCGCCGGAGCCGCCCGAGACGCCTAGCGCGAGGGCTTCCTTCGCCGCGTCGCCGTTCTTGATTTCGCCCTCAATGGTGTCCATCAAATCTTTGCGCTCTTCGAGGAACTTCTTCGCATTCTCGCGCCCCTGCCCGAGCCGCTCGCCCTTGTACGAATAGAATGCGCCGGCCTTGGCGATCACGTTCAGCTCGGTGCCGATGTCAATGATCGAGCCAGAGCGTGAGATACCTTGTCCGAACATGATGTCGAACTCCGCCTGCTTGAACGGCGGCGCGACCTTGTTCTTGACCACCTTGACGCGGGTGCGGATCCCTACTTGATCGTTGCCGAGCTTCAGCGTCTCCGTGCGGCGGACGTCCATGCGCACCGACGAATAGAACTTCAGGGCGCGCCCCCCCGGTTGCGTCTCCGGGTTACCGAACATGACGCCGATCTTCTCGCGGATCTGGTTGATGAAGATCGCGGATGTGTTCGTCTTGCTGAGCGAGCCGGTGATCTTGCGCAACGCCTGGCTCATCAGGCGGGCTTGCATACCAGGAAGACTCGCGCCCATGTCGCCTTCGATTTCCGCTTTGGGCACCAAAGCGGCGACCGAGTCCAGCACCACCAGCGCGACCGCGTTCGAGCGGATCAGCGCGTCCATGACTTCCAGTGCTTCCTCGCCCGTGGACGGTTGCGAGATCAGCAGGTTGTCAATATCCACGCCGATGTTGCGGAAGTAGATCGGGTCCACCGCGTGCTCGGCGTCCACGTACGCCGCGATACCGCCCTGCATCTGTGCCTGCGCGACGATCTGCGCCGCGACCGTGGTCTTGCCCGACGACTCCGCGCCATAAATCTCGATCACGCGCCCTTTAGGGATGCCGCCGATGCCGAGCGCGATGTCGAGCGCGAGCGAGCCGGTCGGGATCGCCTCCACGCCGCCCGCGCGCGCCTTGTCGCCGAGACGCATGATCGAACCTTTACCAAACTGCTTCTCGAGGGCGGAGACCGCCATATCCAATGCCTTTGATTCTTTATCCGATGCTGCCATTTACTGCTCCTGTTTTTCTTTGAACGCCCACGCACCGCGCTCGATATAGGCCGCGCCGGGGACGTTCAACACACTCTCCATCAAAATCAACCGGTCCGCGATCTGCTCGCCACAGTCGGTATTCGCCTCGCGCGCTATCGCTTCCTTTAACGCGGGCAGATTCTCGCCGCCTTTGACACGCCCGAGGGTGACATGCGCGACCAGCCCACTCTCCGGCTTCGCGCCGAACGGCGCGAGCCACGGCACCGCGCGCCGTACCAACTCTTTCCACGGCTCCGAACCCGCGCCGACCGTTATTAAAACAGTCTTCACCATGTCGCCGTGCTTCGGGAAGACACTAACCCCGGCGACGCGGAACCGGAACGGCGGCGTCTCGTCCGCGACAGCCGCGCACGCGGCGGCGACTTCGGGCAGGAGCGACGGGTCGGCGATGTCGCCGATGAACGAGACGGTGACGTGGAGATGGTCGGCCTCCGTCCACCGCACGCTCGCCCCGATCTCTTTCAGGCGGCTTTGGGTGGCGGTCACGGCGTCGCGCACATCGGGGGTGAGGGTAAGACAGGTAAAAAGGCGCATGGGATGAGTCGGGTGGGGCGGCCAGCAGTCGCCCGCCTATGATACCAAATTATTCGCGGGAAAACAAATGTTTTACCGCTACGCGATCTTTCCTGCGGCACGGCGCACTGCCGGTGTCACCTTCGGCGCGTTATACGACCGCACGAGTCTCGTGGGCAAAAAGGTCCCCCGTGACAGGGCGTATCGTCATCCCCGGATTCTTATTCTCGGCGTCGGTGGCGAATCCTGGCTTGATAAGAAGTGCCTCCTCCATCTCGTTACGTAGTTCCTCGCTCGCGCCGACGTGGTAGAAGTGTTTGCAGACCCGCATCTCGGTGTCCGACCATGACACCGCGATGTGCGCGTTCTTCCTGTAGATATTCTCAAGCCACATAGAGACTGCGTACCCACAGGGCAACGTCCGCGTAGCCCGCGCCAATTCATCAGCCTCCATCTCGTCCCACGTGTTGAAGTAGTCGGCGTGCCGACCGATATAAGGGGGATCCATGTACACGAAATCGCCAGGTTGACATGAGCCGAGGGTATCTTGCCACGGGGCGACTCGAAACTCCCAGTCCTTCCCTGCCATCTGCCGCGATACCCAATTTATCTGGTTCACGATCTTGGTGATATAGGCTCTGGCGAACCGCTCCGGCTTGTGGCCGAAGGGGACATTGAAGCCTCCCTTTTTGTTAAATCGCATCAAGCCGTTGAAGCAACACCGGTTAAGGAACAGGAAGTCGAACGGAGACCCGCTCTCGTTGAATCGCTCCCGCACCGCGTAGTAGTACTCCCCGCCGTGTGCTTCCAGATACTTTCCTTCGCTCTCCAGGAATGCCCGCGTCGTGCTGGCGGTGATCTGGCCTTCATACACGGACTTGTAGAACCCTATTATATGCTTGTTCGTGTCAGAGAGAAGGGCACGTTGTGGCGCGACGTTCAGGGCGACCACGCCCGAGCCTAAAAACGGCTCGATCCAACGCCCTCGCTCCACATCACACCATCGGATACTGTTCAGAATAAACGGCACCAACTTGGTTTTAATGCCCTGACACTTGATCGGCGGCACGCCCACCCAACTCACGCAACGCGGCATTTGGGTCATTTATCGTCGCTCCAGGGAATATTCTTGTATTGACAATATGATCTCAAATTGGTATAGGGGGGCCTCCCCAACCCGGCGGCTTTCGCGTCACTGATGGTCATGTAATACATTCAGTAGTCGTCGAACATCGCTTCGCCTCGCATGGCAAACGGCCCATTACCAGTAGTGAGTTTAACAAGATTTTCCACCGCCCCAATGTTTCTGGTGTTACCGCTACCAGGAACATCTTTCGCGATGCGATATTTTGGCTGTGCAAAGAAGCACAGATTGCGGACCACGGCGGGAACCTGATCTAGAGAATCAACTGTGAAAATTTTGTCTTCTAAAGCATTCACAACCTCCAACTCGCGTACCTGATGGATCTTCAACTCGCTCGCTTTTAGTTCCGCGCGGTCGTACACAACGCCTATGACAAAATGCCCCGAATACTCGCCGTAGGGAAATGTTGTCGTCTTTGTCGTAGCCCTGTTTCTAAAATACCCGCTATAAGCACCGAGCGTCATCGTATTTGCCCGCGCTTCGCTCTCACGATAGGTGCTTTTTAAGTCAACGGCGAACTTGCTCCCATCATTAGATACGAACGACATATCCGGGTAGTGATTCTGCTCACGCGCCAGAACCATTTCGTAACCATGTTTACTCGCGAACTCGCTGAAGCACGGTAACAACATCAACTCTATAAGTTTGGATGCCACTTTCGTGTCACCAGAGATCGTATACACCCGGCGCAAGACGTCTATAACCCCCCGCACTACCCAGTCCCCATTTGAGGTGGACAGTTGTTTTTGGAAATCGGCAGTTTCGCCCTGGAGGAGAATCAGGAACTCATCCGCGGTTTTATTACTAATATCGTTCTAGCATGTTACCTTACATCACGGAGAGCGGCTGGAAACGCCGCGCCTGGATCGAGATCTGGCGCGCGAGTTGTTCGGCGGTCTCGCGGAAGTAGCGCGCGTGCTCGCTCCCCGGATCGCTTACCATGATCGGCTCGCCGTCGTCGGACGCCTGCCGGACGTTTATAGACAGCGGGATCTCGCCCAGGAACGGCACCCGCAACTCCTCCGCCGCCGTCTGCCCACCGCCGTGTCCGAATATATAGTACGCCTTGCCCGTGTCCGGCGCGATGAAGTACGCCATGTTTTCGACGATACCCAGGATCGGGACGTTGAGTTTTTGGAACGCGCGCAACGATTTCACGGCGATGCTGGACGCGACATCCTGCGGCGTGGTCACGATCACCGCGCCCGAAAGCGGGATCGCCTCCGCGAGCGACATGGTCACGTCCCCCGTGCCCGGCGGCAGGTCAACGAGCAGGTAATCGCGCTCGCCCCAGTCCACGTCGCTCAGGAACTGGTTGACCACCTTGGACAGCATGGGGCCGCGCCACACCACCGGCTGGCCTTGCGGCACCATGTAGCCCATCGAAACCGTCGCCACGCCGTGCCGCTCCAGCGGCACGATCCGTTGCGCCATGTTGCCGTCTGGGAGCCTCACCGCGATCTGTTGCAGTTCCTCGTCCTCCAGGCCCATCAGCATCGGGATCGTCGGGCCGTACACGTCGGCGTCCATCAGGCCCACCTTTGCGCCCGCCTGCGCCAGCGCGACTGCGAGGTTCGCCGACACGGTTGACTTACCAACTCCCCCCTTGCCCGACGCGATGGCGATGACGTGCTTCACGCCGGGGATGATCTTACCGCCCATCGGACGCTTCGTAGTGACGCGCGAGGTCATCTCGATCTTCAGGCTGGTCACGCCCGGAACGAGGCCCGCGATAGCCGCGCGGCAATCCGCCTCGATCTTCGCCTTGAGCGGGCACGCGGGCGTAGTCAACTCGACCTGGAACGCGACGGCACCCTCGCATATCTTGATGTTTTTGATCATGCCCAGCGCGACCAGATCCTTATGCAGGTCGGGGTCATTCACGGTACGCAGGGCGTTCGTCACGGATGATTCGGTCGGAAGCGAAATATTTTCGTTCATTCTGTTGTCTCTCCTTACTCGACACCGAGCCGCTGTTTTAGTTCGCGCTTACGAATGGGTATATTACTGATAATCTTACGCTCACGCACCGAAACCAAACGGCACAGAAGAATATCACGAAAATGGAAACCTATCGCATTTTACTGGCGTCCCCGATACCGCACGAGCGGGCCGACGCAAAGATGACATTGACGCACGCGGGCGAGTCCGTGGTCGCCGAGGCCGAAACACACGCCGAACTGTACGCCTTGTTCAGCGAGCACCGGCCCGAAGCGGTGTTGCTGGACGCCGAACTGCTCCCGATCACCGACGAGTTACGCGACCTCCTCCACCCAACCGCTCTGGTCATTCTGCGACCCGCGGAGGCCGATCAGGAGACGATGAACAAGATTGCGGCCAGCGCGGCATTCGCGACGTTGACGAAGCCATTCACAGCCGACGATGCCACCGCCGAGATCGCCCTCGCCGTGTCTCGCAACACCGATCTGATGGAGTGCAATGCAGAGCTTGACAAGGTACAGACGCGTCTCGCCGACCGCATCGTGATTGAAAAGGCGAAGGGCTTGCTGATTCAACACGAAAAACTGACGGAGCCGGGGGCGTTCAAGCAGATCCACTTCACGGCGCGTCGGGCGAACCGCACCATGCGCGAAGTCGGCGAAGAGGTCATCGCCCGGTACTCGGAGGGCACCGGGGGCGCGTGAAGGTAGACTCCGGGCTGCCAGTAGAAGGTGTGTCAGGTCGCGGGTGACCGCCGTGAGAGTGGCGTAAGGGCGCGCCCGGATCATCCCGCAGGCGGAAACGAGCGAAACAAACCCTTCGTATACTGCCACGGCGGCTGGCATGACCCTCCCTCCCGCTCCTGGCATGAGCTGCGAACCCGGTGCCGCTTCAGCCCGTCGCATCCCATTCCTTGGAGGCGGTACGTTACGGCGTTGTATCCGGCAGAGATGTCGAACGCGGACGTGTGCCGACGACGTCGCGTCGCCCGCACCCGTTGCCGACCTGCAACCTCCGTCCTCATAATATTCGGATCAAGCGAGTACCGCGAACCACAGGCTATGACACGTGACGGCTGAGGTTCGCGGAACACGTCGAGAGTGACGGGTATGGCCATCGCCGTGACCCATGATATGCTGACTTTTGTTAGCCACCCTCGTAGAGAGTGAGTTGACAGTTTCACCCGGCTTTCGAGTTGGGTGCGGATTGAAACAGTAGTGACCGCAACTTGAACAGCACCGTCTGCGCCGGTTTCACCCGGCTTTCGAGTTGGGTGCGGATTGAAACGAGACGCCCCGCCTCCCCCGCCACCGTCGCGCCGAGTTTCACCCGGCTTTCGAGTTGGGTGCGGATTGAAACAAATCTTGCGGCACGCACGGGTAGTTTTTCAATTAGTTTCACCCGGCTTTCGAGTTGGGTGCGGATTGAAACAACAAGCACGGTCGGGGGCGGGATCACGTTTCAATTGTTTCACCCGGCTTTCGAGTTGGGTGCGGATTGAAACAGCCGGATCATCAACCGGTGCCGACGTAGTGGGCACCCCGCGATGATGTTTTTTTCATGAAATACTTGACAGACGTTTCATAGCCATGTATAGTGTCTTCATGTCCAGCATCCGCGAAGTCGCGACACACGCAGGAGTTTCCCCCGCCACGGTGTCGCGGGCGTTCGCAAACCCCGGCCTAATCAACGAACAAACGCGCTCACGCGTTTTCGACTCGGCGCGGGTGCTTGAGTACCGCCCGCCTAGTTTGCGCCCCGGTCGTATGAAGTTGCACGCCCGCGACGCCGCGAAAGCTAATCCCCGTTTGCCCGACGCGATAGGATTCCAGTTCTTCACCCGGACGGAGCTCGCGGACGACACGCTGGCCGCGAACACGTTCTACGCGCCGGTGCTTTCCGGGGCGCAGTTCGAGGCGTGTGAGATCGGGATAAACCTTCTCGTCAACACGGCGAGCCGCCACCACCTGCTCCGGGAGCCGCCGCGCATGGTGCGCGAACGGGCCGTCGGAGGGATGCTTCTGGTCGGCGTAGCGGCCCCCCCGGTACTGACGGCGTTCGCCGAGCACATATCCGAAATCGTACTGGTAGACCACCATTACGATAACTGCCCCCTGGAGAGCATTATCTCCGACAGTTTCGGCGGCGCACACGCGGCGACGCGCCATCTCATCGAATTAGGACACCGCCGGATCGGTTTTTTCCTGGGAGGTCTGCCGATGGGAACCTTCGGTTACCGCAAGAACGGCTTTCTGTGCGCCCTGGTTTCCGAGGGAATTACGCCCGACAAAGGCTGGATCATCGGCGAGGGCGAGAACTACGGCGCGATGGCGGCAGAGCTACGCGAGGTGCTACGCGCGCCAAACCGGCCCACGGCAATGGTCGCGGCGAACGATCATAACGCGCTAATGATTTTGCAAATCTGTGCCGAAATAGGGGTGAGCGTGCCGCGCGATCTGAGCGTAATCGGCTTCGATGACATTGAGTTCGCGTCGCATGCCGCTCCGCCTCTGACCACGGTGCGCGTCAACAAGGAGTTCATGGGGCGATACGCGGTGCGCCGCTTGTGGGAGCGCATCACCCGCCGAGCGAACGCGGGGGGTATGGAAGGGGAAACTATCCCGCCCATCTCGCACATACTGCCGGTCTCGCTGATACAACGTTCGTCCTGTTGCCCGCCGTCGACATGAACACCGAAACAAAACTACTTATCATCATCGGTGTTTCTTCGTTTCAAGAAACACTCCCGACTCTTGGCAGACATTGCAACTGCCGCGCCATAGGAGGCTACCATGACAGTTAGAGGTTCTACAAACGCGACATCACCGCGCTCGGGTTTCACACTGATTGAACTACTCGTTGTAATAGCGATTATCGCCATCCTCGCTGCGATCCTGTTCCCCGTGTTCGCGCAGGCACGCGAGAAGGCGCGCAGTGCGTCATGCATGAGCAACATGAAGCAGTTAGGGTTGGGCGTCATCCAGTACACGCAAGACTACGACGAGACGTTCCCCGCGGGACTCCACAGCCCGTGGTGGCAGTGCAGCTGGGCATTCACCACGCAACCCTACCTTAAAAGCATTGATGTGTTCCGTTGCCCCGACGACTCAGGGGGGGATCCTGTCGCGGCTGTATCCTGGGCAGGGGTTCGTCTCTCGTACGTCTCGAATGGCTACCTTTGGAAGTTTGCGAATGGCGGCATAGACCCCAGTCAATCCCTCCCGGGTAATACAGATCATCTGTTCGGGGTCATGGGCATAGCGCAGAGCTGGGTAGACAACTACGGGATACAAACCGTGGCGAAAGTCAACCGCCCCTCCGAGTCCGTCATGATAACGGAGAGGGATCACTCATACCCGCTCGTGGAGACTTCCGGCGGCAACACTTACTTCTGGGGACCAGGTTGCTTTTTGAGCGGGCGCAACTGGTGGGATGTCGTGAGCGGCACACCCATAGCACCCGGGGAGATCCCCGATGGTACAATCGCCCCGACCGCAAACCGTTTCGACCCGATGGGCCCCAACGGTGGTGTAATGGCGGTGCATAGCGCCCGCGCTAACTTCGTTTTCGTGGACGGACACGTTAAATCGCTCGACCCTAAGACGACGAACCCTGATCCGACCAACCGCCCACAGGATAACATGTGGAACGCTGAACGCCGGTAAGTAGGGGAAGCAGGCAACACCAGGGCGGGGTCGCATCCGGTACCGCCCTGGTGCTGGATATCGTGCCATATAGCAATGAGGTTAAAAACAGTGAAAAATATTACTCGTACAAGAAACATAATTGTATTGATCATTCCCCTGTTGGCAGTGATCAGCACCCTGTTCCTATCAGGGTGCGAATCTGGTGCTAAAGGAGGAGGACTTTCCGCGCAGGAAAAGAAGTCCATGACCGCTAAGTCGGACCCCGCCCATCCCCCCAAAGCGATGGTCGAGTTCATGAACAAGGCGAGAACAGAGGGAAGGCCCGAAAATGTTAAATCTCCCTGGTCCAAGTAGGTGAACGTTGCGGCGGTGAGATAACGACCAGGGTACTCCACTTCGTGTTCGTAGACAAAACCCCGTATCAGCGAAGTCTAACGAATCCGGCACAAAAGGGCAATAATTATAACAGTCTCACCGCCCACGATAATATGCCCGAGACCATGAGGTCTCGCCGGAGGATCGGCGCGGATTGAGATGATGTTATGCGGCGACCACGGCCCGGTCGCGCTGACTACCGTGGAGATGAATTGTGCGAATTATTCTCAAGCCGATGGGGGTAACCGCCCTCACCGTTGCTCTATGTATCCTTGTCGCTATGGCGTTCTACAGGCGGACATTCCATCCGGTCGCGGGCGAGCAAGACCCGCCCGCTCAGTCCGCCGAGTTGATGACGACGCCCCGTGCCGTTGCCGCGCCGGTCGCGAGTACCGCCGCTCCGCTCGTGGTCTACGGGGATGGTTTGGAGAACGGCTGGATGGAGCGCGGCTTCGCCCGCGTCATTGACTACCATAACGCCTCGCCCGTACGCGGGAGCCAGGGCAGTTCGATCCGGGTGGAGTCCGGCCCATACGAGGCACTCAAAGTATACAACCCGGTCGCGGATGTTTCCCACTACAAATACCTGGTATTCTACGTAAACGGCGGGGCTATCGGCGGGCAGATGCTCCGTGTACAGACCGTGATGGGCGGCAAGACGCAGGGGTTGATCTATCTGCAAGCATTGCCGGCGGAGAAGTGGGCGCGGGTGGTGATCCCGCTCGACGATCTCGGAGTGCTTGGGCGTAATGACCTGTATGCGTTCTGGATGCAGAACACGAAGAACCAGACCGCGCCGCCGTTCTATGTGGACGACATCCAATTTTGTACGAGCGACACGCCGTCGGGGAATGAACCAAACCTCAAGATCGGGAGAACCCAGCCTTGAGACGATGAACCATCTATGAACGAGACACAATACGGGCGCCGCGCGCTACTCGCGACGCTCCTTCTTTCCGGGGTCGCCGGTTGCGCCCCCGCGTGGGGCAAGCCGGGCACCTACTCCGCTATCGCGATGCGCTTTGAACTCCCCGATCTACCCGGCAACCCCTTCGACTTCGCCGAAAACGACATCCAGGTCGAGATGGCGGGGCCGCGCGAGAAGCACCTCACTGTTCCGGCGTACTTCGACGGCGGCGTCACCTGGGGCATGCGTTTCACCCCGCCCTCAAACGGCAAGTGGACGATGCGTCGCGTCCTGCGCAACGGGCAGCCCATCACGCCGCGCAACCTCGCCCCCGCCGAGTTCGCGGTGGCCGGCGAGCCGAAAGCGGGCTTCATCCGCCGCGCCCCTGACCACCCGGGGCACTTCGCTTACGAGAACGGTGCCCCGTACTACCCAATCGGTTGCAACGCCGCGTGGAACGCCGAGGGCGTTACCATCGAAACATTTCTGGGACAAATGGCCACCACCGGGCAGAACTGGTCGCGGATCTGGATGTGTCACTGGGACGGCAAGAACCTCGACTGGCTACTGGGCGGGGATCAGCCCGCGCTGGGGCAGCTCGATCTCGGGGTCGCGCGACGCTGGGACGGGATCGTGGAGGCGGCGGAGCGCGGCGACATCGCGTTCCAGATGGTGCTACAGCATCATGGGCAGTACGCGACAGATGTTAACCCGAACTGGGCTGACAATCCGTGGAACGTCAAGAACGGCGGCTTCCTCGCGACTCCCGAGGCGTTCTTTACCGACCCGAAGGTGCGCCAGTTGACCCGCGCGAAATACCGCTACATCCTCGCCCGCTACGGCTATTCGCCGCATATTCTGGCGTGGGAACTGTTTAACGAGGTCCAGTTCGCCGACGCGGGGCGCAAGAAGCAGTACGCGCAAATAGCCGCGTGGCACAAAGACATGGCGGCGTTTCTGCGCGAGCAGGACGTCCACCGGCATCTAATCACGACTAGCTCCGACCCCGCCATCACCGGCTTGTACGACGCGGTAGACTACCGGCAGCCGCACGCGTACCCGTCCGACCTGGTCGCGGCGGTGCGAAGCGTCGGGGACGAATACGCGGCGCGGGCGTCGAAGAAAGAGGCGCCCATGCCGATATTCCTCGGCGAGATCGGACCGGGAACCAACGATCTCGCGAGCGACGACGGGCGCTTCCTGCACCAGATACTCTGGTCGAGCGTCGCGTCCGCCGCGCCTGGCGCGGCGCAGTACTGGACCTGGGACAACGTCATCCGCCGCAAACTGATAGACCGCTGGCGTCCCGCCACCGGGTTCGTGAAATCGTTCCGCCTGGCGTCGCGCCGCGCCATGCGCCCCGCCGTGCTGACATTCACAAACACCAGCAAGAAGGAGGGCATGCTGACGTTCGGGCCGGGCGGCGGCTGGGGCAAGGCGTCGCAAACCCGGTTCGTGGTCGAGCCGGGCGGGGAGGTGGCCGGCATCGGCACCACGCCGTCGTTCCTGCAAGGGAACGCGCACCGCGCCGACTTCCCCTACGCCGAGTTTGCGACGCACTTCCAACAGGCCGGGACGTTCGCGGTGCGACTGCGTCAGGTGTCGCGGGGCGGGGCGCATATCGTGGTCAGCGTGGACGGCAAGCCCGTCGCGGGACATATATTCCCGGCGGCGGACTCGGACGTGACCACGAGTGCCGTGTTGACCGCCCCCATCCCCGTTGGGGCGCACACCATCCGCCTCGAAAACACGGGCGCGGACTGGGCGGTGATCGAGGCGATCACGCTGTCGCCGTACGGCTCGCCGCTCCGCGCGGTCGCGAAGGCGGATAGCGAGTCGGTGGTGGCATGGATCTATCCGGCGACACCGATAGACGGCAGCGACCCGCTGACCACTACGGTATCGGTGCCGGGGCTGGACGCCGGGGAATACCGGGTTTACTGGTGGGACACGGGTACGGGGAAAACCGTTCGCGCCGACGCAGTCACGGTCGCCGACGGGAAGCCGCTCGTGATAAAGTCGCCGCCGATCGCTACCGACATCGCCCTGTTCGCCGCGCACGAGCGCGTCGAGAGCCTCCCCCCCGTATAGAGCGCGGTTGATGTCCGCGTCTTGACTATCATCCTTCCCGCGTATCGCTCACATTTGTAGACGAGGAATCTTCCCAGCTCGTGAACGTCCTAACGCCGTGCCATTGTTATTAAAATGACAGACATTGATATTCATTGTCTATTTATGATCAAATTCGTCTGTTTGTGAGAACTTCGTCATATCACGAAGTAAAACTTAACATTGCCTTAACATTGCCTTAATAATGGCACGGTACACTGCGACTGCAACCCGATGATGAACGCCAGCGCGAGGAAACCACGCCCGTTCTCACCTTACCTTTATGGGATTTATTATAATCCTGGAGAATTAAACCAATGATGAAGCGCACCCCCCGTGCCTTTACCCTGATCGAACTGCTCGTCGTTATCGCTATTATCGCCATCCTAGCCGCGATCCTTTTCCCCGTGTTCGCACAGGCCCGCGAGAAGGCTCGCTCCGCGTCCTGCCTCTCCAACATGAAGCAGATCGGCCTCGCGACCATGCAGTATGTGCAGGACTTCGATGAGTCGTACTACCCGCACCGATTTAACTGTAATGACGGAACAGGTAACGGCGCAGCGAACCAAGTCTGCCCTCAGTACACACTAGCCGACCTCAACTTCCTTGCCGCTGGTGCAGAGAAACGACTCTACTTTGTCTATCTGCTTCAGCCATATGCCAAAAACTTCGCGATGTTCCGATGCCCGTCGAACGTCGATGCTTTCTATCCTGGCGACGGTAGCGGAATTGTTGTAAGTGGTCAGCCTGGCTTCTTCAACGCGCCGGGCGCGGTGGGTAGCCACTACGGTGGCCAGAACTCCTACGCGCACAATGATGCGTGGATGAGCCCCGCGCAACCCTTCGCCGGAGGCACTAACGTTGCGACGATAACAGAAGCCGACATCAAGCGACCTGCGGGAATTATTCTCATCAGCGAAGGGACATACTACGGCGGGGCACCGGATGTCAATACGTCTAAGGGTACTAACGGTGAATCTGGTCTCATCGTTGATCCGACCAAGTGTTCCAACGGGGTTGACTGCTCCGTGGAACTCGCCTATTTCAACGCTCAGGGTGGACAGTACAAGAACTACTGGAAGAACATCGGCAACTCCAAGTGGTCTTCCCGAGAAGGTGCCACTGACGGCTCCAATACTGCCGACGCACTGAAAGACGGCCCGACCCGCCACAATGGCATCATCAACTGCCAGTTCGTAGATGGCCATGTCAAGGGAATCCCTTACAAGCGCGTGATCGGTGACATCTGCCTCTGGACCACTGACCGGGAAGGTCCGCACTCTCAGTGCAACTAATCCGTAACCGGATCGGTTGATAGTGCCGTTTGATCGCCGCAAGCCCCGCCGGATACGTATCCGGCGGGGCTTGCGCGTTTGTCGGGTCGTGGCGCGGGGCCGGCTGGCATATCAGGCGGGCGGGTACGGCGGATTCGCGGCGAAGGCTCCGGTAGGCCCGGTATTCTCCTCGCGCCCTCTCCCTCCCCCCAACCCCCTCTCCCTCCGAAGGGAGAGGGGGAGTCCATTCGCGGTTGTCGGTGGGCGCGAACACTCCCCCTCTCCCTTCGGAGGGAGAGGGGGTTGGGGGGAGAGGGCCGGAGAGGGCACGACAACAGACTCGCTCCTTCACCTGGGCGCGGTGGCGACAGATGTTCGGCGGAACTGGTAGCGGCGTGGCGGTGATCGGTCTGGACATCAGGGGCGGTCTTGACAGACGGAATAGTTCGGACATACGGGGAGGACAAAGCGATGTTGTTTCAAAGTAACTCGGGCGTGTTTTTCGGCGGGTGTGCCGTGTCCTTCGACGGGCGCAAGAATATCGGGCTGATCCGCGCCACCGCGTGGGTCACGGTGCTGTTCACGGCGTGGCTATTCTTCCCGCGCGCCGTGTTCGCCCGCCCCCGCTCCTACACGCCGGTATCGCAACTCGCCGCGAAGGGGCTGACGCAGACGCCGGACGCCGCTCTGCTCAAGAAGATCGAGGCACGGGAGAAGAGGGAGCGCGAGGCGGCGCACAAGCCGACGGCCGACGTGGAGCCGCTGAGCGTGGCGGAGATGGGACACATCCGGGGGCGGGGTCCCTACCGCAACGCGTATTTCGCGGGCAGCCCGATGCCGTGGCACCGCTCGCTGCGTGACGTGAACGTGTGCAACGGCAACCTGTTCAAGTCGTTCACCGACGTGCAGGTCGCGCCGGGGCGCGGGGCGGGCCTGGTGCTCCAGCGCACGTACAACTCCAACGACGACCGGTCCGGGCCGTTCGGGACAGGCTGGACGCACGCCTACGACATCCGTATGGAGGAGGCGGGCACGGTGACCGACACCGACTCGAACGGGGCGCAACTCACCCATGACGTGGTGCCGCGCGTGGACTTCTTCGGGGGGCGGCACAAGTACGCCCGCGACGCGGACGGGCTGTACACGCCGCCGGCGTACCTGTACGACGAGACCGACAGCCGTTACGACGCGTCGCTCGCCGACGGGGTTCAGCGGTCGCTTGAGGACTCGGAGCGAGGTATGGACGGCACGGTGAAGCACTTCGTGCCGGAGGGGACGGACGCGGGCGGTCGGGCGAGCAAGACGCGGGTCTGTGACTACATTGAGGACCGGTATGGCAACCGCACGGTGCTGACATACGGGCTGCCGATTACATTGCCGGATGGGTCGCTAAAGAACCTGCTGACGAAGGTGACGGACCCGACGGGGCGGTTCCTCACGTTCACGTGGCAGAACCTGGGCACGGCGGCGGCGCCGGCGTGGCGGATCATGACGGTGCAAAGCCCGCTGTACGCGGTGACATACGAGTACTACACGAACGCGTCGGACGCGAGTTCGTACCTGAGCCTGTGGAAGGTGCACCTGGACAGCGGCGGGATGGACCGCGTGACGACCTACGCCTACACGACATGCCAGGGCGAAACAGGTCTACTGGCGTCCATAACAGATCCATTGGGCCGGGCGGTGGCCTACGAATACGGGCTTATCCCCTACTCCTCAGTCCCTCCCTATGTCCCCAACAGCCGCACGACGACGCTATGGGTCAACAAGATAACCGAGCCCGGTACGGCGGCGACGCCCCACATCTGGACCGTCACCGCCGTCTCCTACGGCTCGTTCCAATTCACGAGCAATGCCGGGTTGACTGTCTACCCCTATTCCGACCCGTCAGGACGCATCAATTCCCTGCAATATCTCGCGAATCAGGGGTCACAACCTGACTTCGTCTGGAACTACTACGAGGACTACACCAACAACTGCTACAAGTCGCTCAAACTTTCCACCGGATCGTACGACGGCATCCAGAGCGTGGCGGGGCTGCAAACCCTGCGCACCTTCGGCCCGCACGGCAACGTGCTGAAAGAGTGGTTCCAGGGACAAGATAACACTAACAGCACTACATACACCTACTATAACGCCTCGAAGTATTTCCAAAAGGCGAGCGTGACCGATGCGCTCGGGCGCACGACGCGCTTCGACTATTTCGGCAACGAGATCGCGCTGTTCTCCAGCGTGACCACCCCGTCCGGCACCGACTCGCACTACACAACGCCCGTCAACCCTTCCGGCGACGCGCTCACCGCCGTCTGGAAGGTCGGCAGGCCGGAGTTCACCGGGTCCGCCTTCAACCGGGTCGCGTTCGGCTGGCTCGTCAGCGGGGGGAACCACATGCTCAACTGTTGCATAGACGGCAACGGGTACATGCAGATCGTCACCTGGGGCGACTGTGTGGGGGGCGGGGTGGCGCAGGCGAGCGGGAGCGACAGCTACTGGAACTCAGCCCAGTTCGCCGCGCAGGACACCTGGTATTTGCGGGCGCGCTGGAGCACCGCGTCGGTAGGCTTCGACTACTCCTTCGACGGTGTTAATTGGGTCGTGATCGCGGCCGGCACTGCGGCCTCATTCGGCTTCCCGACCCGCCCGGACCGCGCCGCAATCTCGGTCGGCAACGGCAGCAACGCCGCGACCACCGCCCGCGTGCGATTCCTCGGGTACAGCGATGGGAGCGGTGCCCCGGCGTCGCCGGATCCGGGCGCGTGGACATGGCTGAACCAGAACGGCGCGGTCGCGAGCCTCGGGAGCCGGGGCAACGTGGCGTGGGTGCGCGACGCGGGCTACGACGTGTCCGGTAGCCCGAGTTACAACAAGCAGTTCACGTACACCTACTACCCGTCCGGGCAGAAGGCAAGCGAGACGAACCTGAACGGCGTGGTGACGAACTACACGTATGGGGATAGCTACGGCAACCTGACGCAGGTGGCGCAGGACCCGGGCGGGCTGAACCGCGTGACAAGCATGGTCTACGACGGGGTTGGGCGGGTGACGGCTAGCACGGACCCGAACGGGCAGACGAGCACGTTCTCCTACAACAAGCTCGGGCAGCCGACGGCGGCTAGCTTCCCGGCGAAGGGGAACACGCCCGCCGAGACGGTGTCGTATGTCTACGGGGCGAACGGGCGTACGGAGTCAGTGACGGACGGGCGCGGCACGACGGGCATGGCTTACGAGCCGCAGGCGGATCGGGTAGCGGGGGTGACGGATCCCGTTACCGGTACCACGAGTTATACATACGGCGTTTCCGGGGAGCGGGCTTCGCTGACGTTGCCCGGCGGCGGCACGTTGCTCTACGAGTACAAGCCGTCGGTGGTGCAATACCCTGGCAGTGGTCAGGAAGCCGACAAGGTAAGTCGGGTGTTGTCCAAAATCACCGACGATCAGGGCCGGGTGGTACTCGTGACCACGGACGGGTTCGGCCGGCTGCTCCGGGTCCGGCATAACATAGCGTTCAACGCGGGCGGGGCACTCGTGCAGTATCTGCAGAACGACTACGTCTATGACCGATACACGGTCACCGAGAATGGCTCGTCCGCTCAGGATACGCACGATTGGCTGATTCGGACGTCAACGACATGGAAATCTCAACAGACGACCAACCCGCAGAGTAGCCTGCTGAACCAGAACGACTATGCTTATAGCGTGGTCGGTCAGCGTATAAGCAACACGATCACGCAACCGGGCGCGGGCGGCGCGCTCGCGAGCCGGACAGAGAACTACACGTATGACGAACTGAGCCGGTTAAAGACGGCCAACTACGGCGACGGCGAGGTTCAGACGTACGGCTTCGACGCGATGGGCAACCGCCTTGCGAAGACCGATAACGTGACAGGGAGCGAAGGCTATACGTTCGACAACGCGAACCGGATCGCCACGCGGCAGGTCGGCGCGAGCGCGGTACAATCCTACACGTCGGACGCGGACGGCAACACGCTCACCGACGGCAAGCACACGAACGCCTGGGACTCGCAGAACCTTTTGGCGAGTTGCGCGACGACGGGGACGAACGCGAACACCAGCACGTTCGCCTACGGCGCGGACGGGCTGCGGCGCAAGATGAGCGTCACGAACGCGGGTCAGGCCGCGCCGAATACGATCACGCACTACGGCTACGACGGCACAAGCGCGGTGCGCGAGTGGGCCGAGGACCCGCTCACGCAGGTCAGGACGATAGCGGCGACGTACCTGCTCGGCCCGTCCGGCCCGATGTACGCAGACAAAACGCAGTTTTCGTCGAAGCGACCGACGAACGCCGCCGACGTGCGCTGGTTCGCAAGTGTGCGAACGGGTACGTGCACGACGGCCTCGGCTCCGTGGTCGGCGAGGTGGACGTGAACGGGGTGCTGATGTGCCAGAAGAAGACGGACGTGTACGGGATCAGCCGGGGGAACGTCGGCGCCGCCCTGTCGCGCCACGGCTTCGTCGGCGGCTTGGGACACTACGCAGACGACGAGACCAGCCTCGTCTACATGCGGGCGCGATACTACGACCCCTCGTTAGGTATGTTCGTCAGCGAAGACCCGAAATTGCAAGGGCGAAATTGGTTCGTCTACTGTGATAACAACCCCACAAACATGGGGGACAGTTCAGGCAAAGAGGAGGAACTAGTCGGCACGCTCGGGTCGATGAGTATATCGGAAACGATGGATGGCATAGCGGCCGACATGGAGTTACAACTACTCAAAGACGTCAAGGATATGGCTGGAGTGCTGAACGAAGATGCCGCCTTTGGTGTAAGACAGCTAGAGGGGGAGATGGGGATTGGCCATGGCAACTGGGGCTATTATGCCAAAGAAGTCGCTGGTGGTGCAGGGAAGCAGTTCCTGAAGGCGTGGGTGAGATCCAACCAACAACTGGCAATATATGACTTTTATGCTGTCGCCGAACCGGGCGAACTCTTCGAGCATGCGGTGCCATACATAAGCTCCGCGATGTAAGGTGGCAAGACACAGGATGCTCTCCGCAAAACATGAAAGAGTACTCACTGACGCACGAATCGGGGATGCGCAGGGGGTGCGTACGGCAATAACAGACGGGCTACCCGTAGATGTAAAGGGTGGTCGAGGACAAACACCTCTAATGGTTGCCGCACTGTTTGCGAATCCCGAGGTAGTGAGATTGCTGATCCAAAGCGGCGCGGACGTGAACCAGCGGGCTGATAATGGATCATCGGTGCTCATATTCGCCGTCTTAGGACACAGCACTCAAATAGTAGAGATGTTATTAAAGAAAGGAGTGGATACAAGCGTAACCGATAGGCATGGGTTGACTGCCTTAGACTGGGCGCGAAGGCATTCCTATAAAGACATAGAAGAGATGATAGTTGCAAGCATCATCGGATAGGTTGGCAACAAGACCGCATTGTGATAACCGAGCCCAAACTGTTCGCTTAGCTGAACGACGGTCTCAGGCCTTCGACGCGATGGGCAACCGCCTTGCGAAGACCGATAACGTGACAGGGAGCAAGTCATACGCCTTCGACAACGCGAACCGGAACAGGCGGGAACGCGTTTCTGCCGAAGCGACGCGGCAGGTCGGTACATCAATGGCGCAGAACTACGCGAGTGATACCAATGGCAACACGCTGACGGACGGCAAGCACACGAGCGTCTGGAACAGCCAGAACGCCTGGCGAGTTGCACGACCACGGGAACGAACCCGAACACGAGCGACTTCCGCTACGACGCGGACGGATTGCGGCGGCGCATGGCGGTAACGAACAGCGGCCGGACCGCGCCGAGCACGATCACGCACTACGACTACGACGGCACGAACGCCGTCTGGGAGTGGAGCGAGGACCCGCTGACCCACGTGATGAGCGTCGCCGCGACCTACCTCATTGGTCCGTCGGGGCCAGTGCCCACGCCCTGCTCCAATAACAACCGACGCATATCATACGAATACAATCATGCTTAATAAAAATCGACTGGTTGAACATTTAGGAGTGTTACGTAGGGCGTGGGATGTGCCAGCCTTACGCAGGGTGGTGGACGATTTGCTGTCGTCTCCTACGACCCCGAATACATTTCTCGCTCTCGACACCCTGTTATCGTGTTGTGTTGTTGAGGGAGATTCGGATATCGGGCTACGTTATGCGAAAATCAAGTTAGATCTTGATCCCAGCGACCCTTTCGCGCACAGTCTCTTCGGAGACTTATTGTTTTTGACAGGCGAGTTCATCTCATCCTTAACCTCTTATGAGAACGCTCTGAGGTTGCTGGGGGAGGACACGGAAGACTCTAATTATTTCGCGATGACCAATGATGTCGCGCGGGTATATTTCAAGCAGGGTAGGAACTCAGAGTGCCGTTACCTCTGTAACTATCATTCACCCATCTTGGAATCACACGCCGATCACGGCATAGCTTTTCTAATGCCATATGTGCAACGACTGTTACTACTAGGGGATGTAGAAGCGGCGGAACGAAACCACTCCTTGTCCCTAGAGCTGTACCGCAAAGCATCAAGAGCAACCAACGGTCGGAATATGATGATAGATATAGACCGCTCTGTTCAAGAAAAAATGTGGGGTTCAGTCAATCGAAGCCGTGAGATCGTATAAGCGGCGCTAGTAAAAACTTACGCGTACGACGAACTGAGCCGGCTGAAGACAGCCAACTACGGCGACGGCGAGGTTCAGACGTACGGCTTCGACGCGATGGGCAACCGCCTGGCGAAGACAGACAACGGGACGGGGAGCGAGTCGTACGCCTTCGATAACGCCAACAGGAACAGGCGAAAACTCGTTTCTGCCGAAGCGGCGCGGCAGGTCGGCGCGAGCGCGGTACAATCCTACACGAGCGACGCGGACGGCTCAGAGAAATCGGCTGGGCCGATTTTCTTGTACACGCTGACCGATGGCGACCGGGCAAACGCGTGGGACAGCCAGAACCGGCTGGTGTCGCTGATCAAGGCGGGCAAGACCTGCGACTTCCACTACGGCGCGGACGGCTTGCGTAGGCGGATGGCCGTTATGCGCGTGACGAGTGTCGCCGCGAACTACTCGCTCGTCTCGCCATTGCACGTAGGGCGATTGCATCATAGTTCCGCCGCTTGTCCAGCGAGGGGTGCGGGACGTGTCCGCTCCCCACCCGTCCGATCCCCGGTTCCGAAGAAACACCAAGCCGAAAGCCTTACACCGGAGGAACGACGTTCTCCGCTACACCCGCCCCTCGACCACACGCCGATCAAGTGCAAACCCCGCCAGGCGATACAATAGCACATGTCACACACCGCCGCCGTCACCCTCGCAAGCCCCGAGTCCGTCGAAGCACTCACCCGGCAAAAGGGCCGAACACTGCTCGCCGACCTGCGCCGCGAGGAGAAAAAGATCGCCTCCCCGACCGACGCGTTTTACGACGCGCTGATGGCTCTGACCACCGCCGACGAGAAACTCAAGGTCGAGTTGTTCCGGTTCGTGGACGCCCTGCCCGCCCTCAAATCCGACGAGTCGGTGGCGCGGCATCTGGAAGAGTATCTCCTGCAACCTGGCGTCGTGCTACCGCCCGGCTTCGACACACTGCTCAAAGCCGCTGGTGCCCTGCCCCTGTCGCGCAAGGCACTCGCGCTGTCGGCGAAGATCGGCGCACAGGGGATGGCGAAGCGGTTCATCGCCGGGCGCGACGCGAAGGAGGCGACCGGCGCGGTGGAACGGCTCCGGCGCGGGCACCTGACATTCACGCTCGACCTGCTCGGCGAGGCGGTGACAAGCGACGCCGAATCGCTCGTCTATCAGAGAAAATACACCGATCTGCTGACCGAACTTCCGGTCACCGCGAGGAAGTGGGCTGACGACGATCAGACCGACCGGACGCCGTGGGGCATCATCCCGAAGGTCAACGTGTCGGTGAAACTGTCGTCGCTCTACGCCCGCTTCGACCCGATGGCGGGCGACGCGACCACGGACGCGGTAAAGGAGCGGCTACGTCCGATCCTGCGTCTCGCCCGCGAGCAGGGCGTTTTCGTCAACTTCGACATGGAGCAGCACGACTTCAGCGGCGTCACCGGGCGCATCTTCCGCGAGATCTTCGTCGAGCCGGAGTTCGCCGACTGGGCGGATGTCGGTATCGTCGCGCAAGCCTACCTCCAGGACGCCGAAGCCGACCTGCTCGCGCTACGGGACTGGGTCAGTAGCGACCGGGGCGGCGTCCCGGTCACGGTCCGACTGGTCAAAGGGGCATATTGGGACTACGAAACTATCCTGTCGGCACAACGCGGGAACCCGGTGCCAGTCTGGGAGACGAAGTCGGACACCGACGCCTGCTTCGAGCGATGCACCGATTTTCTTTTACGGAATTGGCAAATACTACGCCCTGCCATCGCCACGCACAACGTCCGCTCCGCCGCCCGTGCTCAAGCACTCGCCGCCACGTACGGACTCGCGCCGCGCACGGTGGAGTTTCAAGTTCTGTTCGGGATGGGCGAACCCATCGGGCGTGCGCTCGCCGCGCAGGGGGAGCGCGTTCGCGTCTACGTCCCGTTCGGCGAACTGCTCCCCGGCATGGCGTACCTCGTTCGCCGCTTGCTGGAGAACACGTCGAACGATTCCTTCGTGCGCAAAGTCGGTGTCAGGGACGGCGCGGAGGGGGATGACATCGAACGGTTGCTCGCGCCGCCCGCGCACACGGGCTGTCTTCCCGCGCACTCTTCGGAAGGAGGGGCGGCAGTGCACGGATCCAGTGAAGACGTTGCCACTCCCCATTCCGGCGCGGACTTCGCGTATTCGCTGCCCCACGTTCCTTCCAGCGGGAACGGGAGTGAGCGAACAACGACCCTGTTTCACAACGAGCCGGAGACCGATTTCGCCGAAGAAGGGAACCAGCGGCTTATGCAGGACGCGCTGGCGTCGGTCCGGGCGCGACTCGGCGCGGAGGTAGTCCCGATCGTGATCGGCGGCAAGCGCGAACAATCCGGCGAAATAGTCGAGCGTTTCGACCCATCCCTGGCGGGTCGCGTCGCGTCACGGACGCACTTCGCCACCGCCGAACAGGCCGGTCGCGCGGTGTTGGCGGCGAGCAAGGCGTTCGCGTCGTGGCGCGACGTGGCGGTACGAGAGCGTTCTGATCTGCTCCGGCGCACCGCGACCGAACTGCAACGGCGGCGGTTCGAGATCGCCGCGTGGATGTGCTACGAGGTCGGCAAGCCCTGGCGCGAGGCGGACGGCGACGTGGCGGAGGCGATTGACTTCTGCCGCTTTTATGCCGCCGAGATGGAGCGGATCGCTACACCGCGCCGCCGGGACATCCCCGGCGAGTGGAACGAATACTTCTACGACGCACGCGGCCCCGCCGTGATTATCGCGCCGTGGAACTTCCCGCTCGCTATCCTGACCGGGATGGCGGCCGCCGCGCTCGTCGCCGGGAACCCCGTGATTCTCAAGCCCGCCGAGCAGTCCACGCGCGTCGGCTACTTCCTGCAAGAGGCACTGGAAGCGGCGGGCATCCCGGCGGGCGTCGCGAACTTCCTGCCCGGCGACGGCGAGATTGTCGGTCCCGTTCTTGTAAACGACCCGCGCGTCGCCGTTATCGCGTTCACGGGGAGCAAAACGGTGGGCCTCGGCATCATCGAATCCGCCGCCCGTTTGCAGCCCGGTCAGCGCGAAATCAAGCGCGTGATCGCGGAACTGGGCGGTAAGAACGCCATTATCGTGGATGAGGACGCCGACCTGGACGAGGCGGTGCTTGGCGCACTCCAGTCGGCGACGGGCTTCGGCGGGCAGAAATGCTCCGCTTGCTCGCGCGTTTTGGTGATCGGGTCTGCTTATGAGCCGTTCTGTCAGCGGCTCGCGGAGGCGGTGCGGACCATCAAGATAGGACCCGCCGAGGACCCGTCCACCACGCTCGGCCCGGTCGTGGACGCGGACAGCCGTGAGCGCGTCGAGCGGTACCGCGCCCTCGGTGCGCGAGAGGGACGGCTTCTCGCCGAACAGCCCGTGCCGGAAGATCTGGCGGGGCGCGGTAACTACGTCCCGGCTCTCGTGTTCGCCGACTGTCCGGCGGACGGGCATCTGTGTCAGGAGGAGATCTTCGGGCCGGTACTCGCGGTGCTACGCGTGAAGAATATGGACGAGGCACTGTCGGTCGCGGACAACACGCTCTACGCCCTGACCGGCGGCTTGTACTCGCGCTCGCCGCGCAACATCGAGCGGGCGCGGCGCGAGTTCCGCGTCGGTAACCTGTACATCAACCGCAAAATCACCGGCGCGATGGTGGACCGCCAGCCGTTCGGCGGGGCGCGTCTATCCGGTGTCGGCTCGAAAGCGGGCGGCCCGGACTACCTGCAACAGTTTCTGTCGCCCCGGACGATAACCGAGAGCGTGATGCGGCGGGGGTTCGCGCCGGGTTCGCCCGCCGCAAGTCGGGGCGATTAGAAGGTCAGAAGAACCGCGCCGCCGCGTCCGAACCCGGCGCGATTCCGGCGTTGGTCATGGCTTGTACCGCGGCTTCGAGGGCGTCGCGCTCCGCATCGAGCGTCTCCGCGTCCAGATCCGTGCCACGCCGCGTCACCGGGTGTCCGCCGAGCGTAACACGCAGATACGAAAGGGCGATTGCCATCTGGTCAAGCGCGGCGAGCGGGTCGGGCGAGCGGGGCAAGTCGTATTCGAGAACGATGCCGGGAACACGCTCCCCTTCCGCGGCCCGCTCGGGCAGGAAGTAGGGCGGATTCCCGGACGACAGCACACGGAAGCGCGACGTCCCCGTGCCACCGTCGAAGTGGAACAGGTCGAGATTGCCCCAGATCAAGCCGAGGCTGTAGACCGCCCGCCAGACGTCGCGCGACGCGAACGAGCCGGAGCCGGACAGCAGGCGCAGTTCGCTCTGCCCACCCACCTTGCGCAACAGGGCGCGCAGACCCACCGCCCGCCGCGCCGCGTCGCCGGGGTCGGTCAGCGCGGTCGCCGTCATCCCGATGCCCACGCCCAGCCGCCCCACCTCGATCGCGAACCGGTGCAGGTCGCCCGTCGCCTCGCGCTCGCTCCCGATGGAGAGCAAATCAGGGAGCGACCAGACCAGAGTCACCGCGAGGACGCGGGCGTTCGCGGGCGCGTCACCAGCCGACAACACCCGTTCCCCGCCGCGCCGGGATGGGATGGTGAACAGCAAGCGCGGGAAGTCAAGCCGGGCGCGGACATCGGGCGAAAAATAAGGAAGCAGTTCGCCTGCGGTTCGCGGCGCGTCCGGCCCCGGAGTCAGCCGTACGGCGAAGTCGGCGACCGCCAAGCCCACCCCCGCCTCACCGTCCTTATCGCCCGGAGACTCGCGTTCGCCCTCCCCGCGTGCCACGGGAGTGTCGGCATCTTTCGGCATAGAGAGACCCGGATCGGGGAAGGCAGAGCCGACGCGCGTCGAGAACGAGCCGCGCAATAGATACCGCGCGTCCGGCAACGGCTCCGCGCCCAGCACCCGTGCCACGCGCTCGTCGGCGCGGAGCAGGTCGCCCCACTCCTCGGCGGACAGGTAATCACCGGCATGACGGTGGAAAATCGGGGGGACACGCGGCATGCTCACGCCACTCATTGTACCGCGAGGGGGGCGGAAACGAGACGGGATCAGATCGGTCCGCTGAGCGGTTAAAATATTTCCGACGAGCAGGGGACGATATGCGCCCCCTGCTTGAAGTCTATAGTACACAGGGTTGGCGTCGAGATGACCTCAAGGGTGTCCGTTGCCCTCCGCCCCCCGCTATTCGCGAGGAAGGCCATCGGGTCTTTCTGTCGGCTTTCCAGTTGAAGCCATCTTACGTAGTCAGGGTAGTCGGGGCGACTATGCGGCATGACACGGTTCGCGAAGAGCGGGAAGAGAGCGACGGAGCGGTACTCCGTCTCGAAATCGGGGAATGACACAAGCGGCTTGAACCCGGTCTTCTTGACAGCGTCCCTGACCCCGTTCGTGTAAACGAAAAGGAACTAATTTCCCTCACGCGATAGGCGTCCGATGGTGAATCAGCGTCGGGTCTCCGCATCCTGCCACGCTAAGAATAAAGTAGTCATTTCATTCCCCCGCGAGGCGGCGCAGGAGCGACTCCGTGTCCGACCAGTTCAAACAAGCGTCCGTGACCGACACACCGCGCCGCAGTTGCGACAGTTCCGCCGGGTTATCCGGCACCTTCTGTTTCCCGGATTCCAGGTACGATTCGAGCATCACGCCGACGATGCGACCCGCCCCGGTGACGTGCGCCTCACGGTTCTCCGCCCGCTGACGCGCGACCGACTCGCAGACCACCAACTGGTTTCGCGGGTCGTACGCCGAGTTCGCGTGCGAGCAGTCCACCACCATAGCCGCTGGCAGCCCCCCCTCCGTCAGTTCGCGGCCCGCCGCCGTCACGGACGCGAAGTCGTAGTTGCCGACATACCGCCCCTTCGGCCCGGACTGCGAGTCCACCACCCTACCCCCGCGCAGGATCAGCACCGTGTCTGGGTTGCCCTCCGTGCGCTTCAGGCAACAGCGTCCGGCGTCGTCAATGGAGAAGAACGAATGTCGGCCCCGCGCCGACAGCATCGCCTCCACCGCCACCTGGGTGCTGCCCCCGGTACCGTTCTTGAAGCCTACGGGATAGGGCATTCCTGACGCCATCGCCCGGTGCGGCTGGGACTCGGTGGTGCGCGCGCCGATCCCGGCGAACGCGATCAGGTCGCCTAAAAAGGCGGGCGCGAGCGGGTCGAGCGGCTCGGTCGCGACTGGCAAACCCCACTCGGAGACCGTGGTGAACAGGTGGCGCACGACACGTAAGCCTTCCGCCATGTCGAACGAACCGTCCATGCGCGGATCGTTCAGCAACCCGCGCCACCCGACTGTGGTGCGCGGCTTCTCGACATACACCCGCATCACGATGCAAAGCCGGTCACCGAGTTCGCGGTTCAGGGCGGCGAGTTTCTGGGCATACTCTAGGCCCTCGTCCGGTGCGTGGATCGAGCAAGGCCCGACGATCACCAGTAGCCGCTCGTCCGCGCCGCGCAGGATGCGCCGGATGTCGGCCCGCCCGCGCTCCACGGTTTCGCGCGCGGCGTCGGTCGGCGGGTACATCGCGAGCAGCTCGCGCGGCGTCGGGAGCGGCAACGCGCCGGACAGACTCGCGTCCTCGTCGGTCGCGCCGGATCCCGAAGGCATCGGTTCGGCTATGGTGGCTTGTGTTCTGTTCACGGTCGGTATCGTCTCCTCAAAGGATAAAGCGTTCGATCTCACGCATAAAAAAACCCGCCCATTCTTAAAGAAATCGGGGCAGGTTTGTCTCGGCTGATGTTCCGCCTTGTAGCGGCTTTGCTAAGGGATTCGTCCCGCGCCCGGAGTCCGTGCCCGCCAGCGGTAATAAAAACCGGCGGCGAACGCGTACCCCAGCCGAAACGACCCGGCACCGAACGTCGCGGACGCGAACGGCGTGGCGATAACGATGGTCTGGGCGGCAGTGTCGGCGGTGCGCATAATGAGTTGGAGACAATATACCACGGCGCACGCGGCCTCACCCGCCCGGAAGGAGTGGGATGCCACTCTTGTGGGGCGAACTCCCTCCGTCCTAACTCAGAACGCCTGGACACCCGCGGGGGTTGGGTTCGCTGGTCGGGCCCTACCCCCGCAAGGTGTCCGCGGACGACGTTCACGAACCCCACCACGTCATCACGGCTTCTTATTGCCCACGAGGCTCACCCGCGCTTCGTCGAGGACGCGTTGCATGTTCGCGTCTCCGGGGAAGTAGCGCAGAAACCGTTCTCCCAGATTGATCGCATCCTGGGGTCGCCCGACGCTGGTGTAGCACGCGGCGAGGTTGACGTTCGCCTCCGGCAGGAAGGGAGCCAGATGTAGTGCCTTCTCGTAGCATGAGATCGCGTCGGCATCACGGCTCTCCATTCCATATATTGTTCCGAGTGACGCCAGCGCGGGGGCGTACTCCGGCGACAGGGCGAGAGATTTGCGCAGGTACTTTTCCGCCTCGGGAAGTTTGTTGTTCCGCTTCAGACAGTAGCCGATGTAATAAAGCGTCTCCGCGTTATGTGGACGAAGCGTGTCCGCCTCGCGGAACGCCGTCTCCGCCTTCGAGAACTGCTGGATGTCGGTGTAATTGCGCCCCAGCTCGAAGTGTACCGCCGCGTCTTTGGGGAGGATGCGCACGTTCACCTCGAAATCCGCCGTTGCCCCGGCGACATCGCCGCGCTGACTCAGGACCCAGCCGCGCAGGTAGTGGGCGAAGTTGTCGTCCGGATTCTTCGCGATAGCCGCCGTAGACTCGGTATAAATCCGGTCACCCATATGCTTCTGCTCCGACGTCAGCTTCAGTACACCCAGTCTTTTGTAGATGGCCACCGCGTCCTGCGGGTGCTTGTACAGGGCGTCCGCCGCCTCGCGGGCGACCTCGGTCAACCGTGCCGGATCACCGCCCCATTTCGGCTGGTACATCTCCAGTGCCCAGAAGTACGTTTCATAGGGCGACTCCGCGAACCGTTTACGGGCCATCGTCATCGCGGCGTCCGCTTCGGTCTCGTCGCCCGCGAACGTCGCGGCGGTGGCCAGCCGCAAATACGCCCTGCCGTACATCGGATCAGATCGGGTCGCCGCCCGCGTCAAACGATACCACTCGGCGTAGATCGGTTCTACCCGCGCCGCCGTCGTCGCGTCCATGTCGTTGGACTGTCGCGACTTCCGGAGCCGTTCCGCTTCGGCGGATAGACTCGATGCAGCGGTGAGGAGAGCATCGGGATTTGCAGGCGCATTTTTGGCGCACCGACCACTAAACTTAAGGTCATTCGACCAATCGCCATTCGCGCGGGCAACCCATGTCGCCGCGCTAGCGAGCACGTAGTTATCCTTGTACTGCTCCGAGAGCGCGTAGACACGAGCCGCGTCGAGTTTAATCGCTATGGGCACCGCATAGCCTATCATCCCCAGGGTCTGCGTGTTACGCGGCATGGACCGGAGCAACAGCCGGGTGTAGGGCGCGGCCTGATCCGGGTCGGCGCGTAGCCTCGCGATGGACAGAGCGAGTTCGGCGGCGAGTGGTGTCTGCTTGCCCTCCTTGAGCAGGAACGATAGCTGCTCCGGCGAATAGTCGGTGGTGTCCGCGCACGCGCCGATCCTGGTCAACGTGTCTATACTGCCCCCCGCGAGAGGCGGCGCGGTGACGACCGATGGTTTCGACAGCAACGCGGAGCGGAGTTTTTCCGCGATCCCCGGAAGCTTGGTGATCAGCATGTCCGGCCCGAACGCGGCACTGTTGATGGTGATAAGCGGCTCCGTGATCTTCCCGCCCGGAGCAACGGAACGCAACTCGTACGACAGACGCGATGTCCCCCCCTCCACCGAGAAACTACCCACCGCGTAGTGCGTCGCGCCGCAGGCGCGCGCGACGCGCTAGGCTTGGTCTGCCGACAGATGGAGCGAAGGCATCGCCCGCGAACGCGCCGCCTGAGCGACCGTGGTGCGCAGTGGCGACTGGCCGAGTTCGGGCGCGCCCGCCACGGCATCTGCCATGTACCAGCCGATGCCCGCGGCAAGGTCACGTGCCTCCGCGCTCGCTCCTTCTTCAACGACCGGGTAGGCGATAACCACCCCGAACGGCTTCGGTTTGGGCCGGTTAGCGTCGGCCCTCGGCGCATCGTCGGCGGATGGGGCAGGCACTGTCGCGGCGGAGTAGGTGGCCGAGCGGGCATCGGGCAATGCAACGCTGTTGACTCCGCCGTGTGGCGCGATGACGGCACAACCGGCGGCGAGCATTGAAAGAGACATGATTGCGGCGGCAGAGGCGGTGAGAAGTCGTCTGGACATTTTTGTGGATGAAACTCCTTATGTCATAGATTCCTCGCCGTCAGCGCGCTATCCTGCCGGTCGCCCCATTTGCGAGTACTCAGGGCAGGGCGTGGGAACCGGTAGCGCGTTTCGGGGCGGGGGGCAGGCGGTGCGAACGGCGAGCCGTTCCGACGCGACCCCGCGACTGGGTACCCGCTGGCGGGTGGGAACGGCGAGCCGTCCGCCGCCCGCTAACAAGTCGGAATCTAGCAATATGACTATGATGCAATCGCCATGCCTTGTCTATGCAACCGCCCTATTCGTGCGAAGGGCGGGTTTCGCATGCGAAGGGCGGGTTTCGCAGAAGGCCGTGCGGACGCCCGCCGTCGGAGGCGGTATGATACTGTCTAACTATGATCGCTCTTCTTCGCGGCGTTGTCGCAAAATCCGCCGCCGGTTTCGTCATCCTCGACGTGAACGGCGTCGGCTACAAAGTTTTCGTGCCGGTTTCCGTAGTCGAGATGTTGCCCGAGGACGGCTCCCCGGTCACGCTCCACATCCATACGCAGGTGCGCGAGGACGACATTTCGCTATTCGGATTCGCCGACGAAACGGATCAGCGCGTCTTCGAGCTATGCCTGACCGTGACGGGCGTGGGACCGAAGGCGGGGCTTGCGCTCCTGTCCGCGCTCACGGCGGCGCAGCTCGCCCAAGCGGTCGCGACCGACGACGTGCGCTCGATCACGCGCGTCCCCGGCATCGGGCCGAAAACCTCGCAACGCATGGTGCTGGAACTCAAGGAAAAGATGTCCTCGCTCGGATTCGAGCGGGTTGTAGACAAGATAGCGGCGTCCACGAAGGTGCAGTCGAAGCGCGACGAGAGGACGGAACTGCTCGAAGACGTAACATCCGCGCTCATGAACCTCGGCTACAACAAAGCGGAGGCGACCCGCGCGGCGGACGGCGCGCTGGCGGAGAAGAACTCCGACGCGGGCGCGGGCGCGCCGCTCCCCAAGTTCGCCGATCTGCTCCGCGCCGCGCTGAACCGTTTGACGAAGTAGTTACTGATCGAGGCCTCCGCGCGGGCGAAGGGTTTCGCGCGGCAGAGGCGTTCTCGAGCCAGCGTCGCGACTCGGCACCGTGATCGGCAGTGCGGGGAGCGACGTTCCCCGCACCCGACACCGGCGGAACGACTCCCCTGCCCCACCACGCACGAATGATCCGCCGCAAGTAAGCGTTCGGGAGGTATACTGCTAGGAATGGCGGGGGATTGCGGTGCTCGCGCCGCGATCCCTCGCCAACCAGCAACCGACGAAAAACCGGAGACCTACCCGTAATGCTAACCCGACTACTCGCGCTCACCGCCCTGCTCGCCGCGCTCGCGCCGCCCGCCGCCGCGCAAGCCCATCAGAAGTACGCCCTGCTCGTCGGGGTCGCGGCGAACATGACGCCGGAGAATGTCCTGTTCGGCGCACCCAACGACACCGCCGCGATGCGAAGTCTGCTGGTCGGCAAGTACGGCGTGCCCGCGCAAAACGTCCGCGTCCTGCTCGACAGCGACGCGACCAGGGCGAAGATCCTCGCAGGGTGGGAATGGCTGATCGAGCGGGCGAAGCCAGGCGACTCGGTGCTGTTCTACTATAGTGGGCACGGCGTGTTACTCGAAAAGCCGAACTCGCCCGAAAGCGACGGCGCGTTGTGCCCCTACGACGCGTTGACAAGGTCGCAACTGGTCTTCGGCTACGAGATAGGGGCACGCATTGATCGCCTCAAAACCGACCGGGTGACCGTAATCGTGGACGCCTGCCATTCGGGAGCCAGTAGCCGCGACATACTCGGTGGGCGCAAACGCTCGCTTCCCGCGTCCGCGTTCGGCGGCACCACGCCCGCCCGCCGCGACGGGGTAGCCGCTACATTCTCTGGCAATGTAGCGACCCGTACCCATCAGGAGCGGTATATCGGCGCGGCCCGCAACGATCAGAAGGCGCACGAAGACCCGTTCCTGCCGTTCCCACTCGGCATTTCCGCCGACGAAGCCGAGAAGCAGGCGACGATGGGCGCGATGACGTTCTATCTCGTTCGCGAACTGCGTGCCGACGCCGCCAACCGCCTAACCTATATCGAGGTCGTGCGCCGTGTCCGCGACGCCCTGCGCCAGAAGTACGGCGATGACGCGCAAGAGCCGCAGGTGTCGGGGCCGGGCGTGGACACGGCGCGGTTCTTCGCCGACGATGATCCGCCCGCTACGAATACCGGGCGGGCGGCGGTGGCGGAAGTCGTCTCCGTCAGCGGGACGACGGCGACGATCCGCGCCCTCGGTGGTGCCGCGCTCCTGCCCGGTAGCGTGCTCGGCGGCACCGGGACGAAGGAGTGGGTCGAGCGTTCCGGGGCACCGACGCCAGGGGCGGATGCCAAACGTCCCCTGCTCCGCGTCACCGCGACGACCGGGCTGATCGCGGCCGCCACGGTGGTACGTGGCCCGGTCTTAATCGGCACGACGTATGTCGAGATCGCGCACGGACAGGAGGACGCCACCTTGCGCGTCGCCCTGACTGGCGCGGAAGCGGGCCGGATTCGCGCAACGGTCGCCGCCCTACCGTTCGCGCGGATCGTGGAGACGGGCACCGGCGCGGACGTTTCGCTCGACGCCAGGAACGGCACCGTCACGCCGTACCGGGGCGCGGTCGCGTTACCGCCGGTCGCCGCGTCTGCGATTCCCGGCCTACTCAACCGCTTGCAGGCGGGGCGTTTGCTGGCGGACCTAGTGAACCCGAGTAGTGACGCGCTCCGGGTGACGCTCGTCGGGGGCGGGGTCGCGGGCTTCCAGAGCGCGCGTATCGGCGACAAGACCGAGTATGTCGTCACGGCGGAGCGCGACGCTTATGTGACAATCATTGACGTCGGCGCGGACGGCGCGATTACCGGACTTGCCGATCAGCCGGTCAGGGCGGGCCAGCCATTCCCGGTGCCCGTGGACGTGACCGCGCCCGCTGGATTGGATACGGTGAAAGTGATCGCCACCCGCGTCCCGCTCGGCATCACGCTCCCCGCGACCGCCGCCGAAGCGAAAAAGCAGAACGCCGACCCCGCCGCCCTCGCCCGCGCGATTGTGGCACGGATCACGGGGAGGTTGAATCAAGCCGACCGGGGGCGGGGCGCGGCACTCGGGGGTGGCGGCGCGGTGGTGGCGGACGATTCCTGGGGGAGCGCGGAGCTTCTGTTGCGGATCGAGGAGCGGTAAGGAGTCGGGGGAGTCCGGGCGGTGAGGGTTTGCCGCGCTGGTCGGACTCCCACGCCTGGAGCCGCCTCGTTCGGACTCCCACCCCCCTAACCCGGAGCCAGTGGAGGTATAATGGTCCCATAATTTTAGACAGAAAATCGGGTTCTATTAAGGTGGATAACCATGATGAAAAGCACCCGGAAACAGTACCCATCGGCCCTCAAAGC
>JAYUUO010000111.1:0-4267 GCA_043754515.1 Armatimonadota bacterium | reverse complement strand
AGAGTAGCGAACTGGGGCGCACCGAGTCAATGAAGACAACCGGATTATGTCTGTCAAGATCCGAAAGGTACAATTCCAGAAAGTGTCGTTGCATCGGCAGGAACGTCGAGGCTTCGCGCAGAACGACCGAAGATCGGGTCGCGGTGAGCGTGTCCGACCCATTGTATAAGGAGGCCTCCCATCCCCAAATAGCCACGTAGTCGTTCGGGTGCGTGAGTCTTCTGAGGGTCGTGATATCCGTGGCGTACGCCGGTGAGTAATATCGATACTGGGAACCGGGGTTAGCTGACAACCGGCGATCTTGCATCCAGAGTCTGCCGACTGAGAGAAGTGCCGGAGTGAAGATATATATAGCGAGGACAATAGGTAACGATTGTCGTCCAGGCCATAGCTTGGGGGGCGTGGTGACACCAGGATCTGAACCGAGTTCAAGGATCACCGCCCAGACAAGCGATACCAATAACGCGGAGGGGATCAAGACAAGTAAGACGTAGTGTTCGTACTGATTTCCCGGCCGCAGAACGCAAACCCACCCGGTTAGTATAACCAACGTCACTGGTAGGAAAATACCCTTACCACAAAATTTGCGCTTCTGAAGGCCCCAAACCAAAAAGAGGACGATGCCTATCACCCCAGATAGGAAAAACCAACGGGAGAAAGTGGTCCCGAGAAGTTGCGTCTTTATCCCCCAATTAATCAGTTCCGGTAACCTCTTCAGCACGATCTCCGTCTTCTGCCGCGACGCATACACTAAGTTCCATTGTATGTAAGATGCCCACAGCAACCCCAGGCCATTATAGGACGCCACCAGGGACAGGATCAAGACGTTAGGCAATGCGAAACCGACACCAAGCCACACGACTTTCGTGAACGGACGGCTTTCCGGGAGGTCGCTCTTTTTCGCGCGGCGGATGGCGCGGAACAGCACGACGCTGGCGATGCCAAGCAAGCAGAAAGCCAGGGGCACGCCTTGTAGCTTCGCCCAGCCGATTAACCCCGTAAAAAAACCCGCCGAAAGGAGGCACGCCGCTGATTGTCTTAAAGGAACCGGTTCATCCTGTTCCTCTTTCACGCGCAAGAACGCGGTGGTCATAAGGCTACCGCTCAGTGCCATCAGAAGCAGAATAGGGTGCTCGCCGTTATACGCGGTAAAGTCGTTGAAGGAAGCACTATAGTCAGTCGCGGGTAACGAGGTGCCCAGGCAGAAGATGAGTGGCAAAAGGGCGAGTCGTGCGTTCGCCACGGTAGCGATCCGGCGGAGGACAGTGTAGGCGCAGAATATCACGCCTATCATCATTGAAGCACCAAGTAACCGCGACCCAGCGTAGTCTATCTTTATCCCGAGCATGGGGAGGATCGTCTGCGCGAAGGACACGACCGGCCCGTGCGTCCCCATATCCACACTCACCCAGAAGCGGGGGTCAACGAGTAGCGTACGCGCCGCGTTGATGCTCTGACTCTCATCGGGGTTCTGCTCGAACCCCGCTAGAGACTGCCAGCGCAGACAGTAGAACGTCACAATGACCAGTGTCGTCCATACCACCTCCGACGCGAATAACGTCCGAAACAGCGACGCGTCCCGATCACCAGATGATCGGCGCGTCCGAAGTCGCTCCGAGATCGCGTTCCCAACTACGACGAGAATCAGTAGCAACGCGAACGATGCCTGAAAATAAAACGGTGCCTGCCAAGCGCGATTGACTAGTAATGAGTCTAGCGGTATAGGCCGCACGCGAAGCACCGCCACGCCCACTATCCACGCCGTCAGAAGCGATAGTAGGACAACAAAGAAGGGTGTCTTGCGGCTGGTTTCGTTTATCATTCGGCTCTCCGTGCAGGAATACGGGGGTAATCACGGGTCAGGATTCCACACTCTATTCGTCACGCCCGATCCGTTTACCTCCTAACTCATTAACCGCAACTTGACGGAACGAATCACGAACCATTGTGCCGGTTCACAGAACGGAGTCGAGTTGCGCCCTGCTGGCCGCGTCCAGCGCGGCGCGGCTGACTATCTCGAAGCGGTTGCCGTCCGTGTCCGTGAGCAGGAGGTGATCGTCCGACAGCCAAAGGCACGACTCCGCCATGCTCTGTACCACGAAGTCACGCTCACCTTTGTCGGTCCGGACATGCCAGTACGTGATGCTGAACTCGGTGCGCACCTCGGCGACGGCTTCGACCCGCGCCGTCAGGTAACGGCGCATTAACTCCTCCTTAGCCACCGTTCGTGAGTCCGCCGATAGGTCCCCGAGGTGGCGGATCATCACGATCTCCTCACCCCTGCCGCTCTGGAGCGATAGGTATTGGCTGGGAAGCGAGAGCGGCGCGGACTGAAACACCTTCACGCTGTGGTAGGAATGGTCATCACCTACCGTGAGCCGCACGGTACCGGGCGGGTGGTAGAAGAGGCGCAGGGTAGCGGGGTCTGTCCCGCTCTCATCCGGCACGACCTGTGTTTCGCGCTCGAAGTCCGACAGATTGTCGGGGGTGACTAATTCGCTCATCGAACGATCCTCCAGTACGGGGGGCAGGAAACGCCCGGTGCCCTGCCGAATAATATGCTCATCATGACCACGCCGCCCACGGACCGTCCCGCGCCCCACTCACACGTATGGCTCCCCGCGCCGAACCCGTTCTCGCTGGTCACCGCGGTTTTCGTACTCTGTCTGATCATCGCGCCGATTATCTGGTTCCCGTTCGACGTGGAGTCGTGCTGGCTCCCCTGGAGCCGTGCGTCGGACGGCGTCGCCCCCTGGCGCATCTATCTTACCCGCTCCGACTGCAACTATCCGCCACTCGTGCTGTATCTGCTGACCGCGCAGGAAGCGGTCCGCCGCACCCTGCACGGCGAGCAGATGGGCGCGGTGTCGCTGATGCTGACCAAGATACCCAACATTCTAGCGCATCTCGCCGGGGCATTGGTCGGCTACTCCATCCTGCGGCGGCTCTACGACGAAACCTACGCCCGCCGCTTCGCGCTCCTGTATACGCTGTCACTGCCGCTTTTCGTGAACGCCACGCTGTGGGGGCAGGCGGACGCACTCCTGGCACTTCCCATGTTAGGCGCGGTGCTGTTGTGTATGCGAGGCAGACCCGTACTCGCCGGGATCGCGCTCGGTCTCGCCCTCACCATCAAACTACAAGCCGTCGTGATCGCCCCCATCTTGTTAGTTTACACCTACAAGCGATACGGCGGGCGGGTACTCTGGCGCGCGGTGCTGGCGGGTTGCGCGGTGATCCTCACAGTCTCCCTTCCCTACCTGCTGGCGGGCGCGACCGTGCCGATGATTAAGTCGTACACGGGCGCGGCGAACTACTACAAGTGGCGCACTCTGAACACGTTCAACCTGTGGAGTCTGATGAACTACGTGGACGAGTTCGTGCGTCATGTCCCCGGTAGCATCGTGAACAACGACGACCGCCCCGCGCTCGGCCCACTCACCTACCGTGACGTCGGCATCAGCCTCTTCGTCCTCGCGCTCGCGCACCTGATCGCCTGCCTGTGGCGGCGCACGACGCCCCGTATGCTAGCGTGGACGGCGGCAATGTCGGCCTGGGCGTTCGTCACGCTCTGCACGCAGATGCACGAGCGGTATTGGGTGTCTGGCGCGGCACTCCTCCTGATCATCGCTCCTGAGTCGTGGTTCGCCCTGATGGTCGCCCTTCTGGCTGGACTTACCGCCGCTTGGAACCAGTGGCTGGTACTGGTCTCGAACTTCCTGCAATATCATCCGAACATGCCCGCCTGGGCGATCTGGTCACTTCACGTCGGTTGGATCCCATCCCTGACATACGTGTCACTCCTGAATGTGGCACTTCTTGGCGCTGGGCTTATCTACCTAGGGCGTTCTACCACACGCTCGCGGGATAATTTCGAGCGGCATCTTGGAGAGCACGGGTTCGGTGGTCTGAGCGCGAACTTGCCCGCGATAGAGCGGCACTACCGACAATCGGCCTATCCCGCGCAACCAACCGCCCCACGCGAGCGTCTAAAAAGCACCGCTGTAAGCACGAGGGGGTGATTGTATGAAGATTATCCGTGAGGCACGCAATATTCTCGACGGGAAGTACACCATCCGGGAAGACCGGAAGAAACGCGAGACGGAGACGCCCGCCCCGAGCGGTTTCGTCGGCGGCGAAAGCCGCGTGGTACGGAGGTTGCTGGAATTAGGACTCGCCTTGCCGCAGGGCGAGAAGCGCGAACGCGCTTAGTCAGATTTCCTGCCGAGCGTGAAAGAACGGCGCGGCGGGCCCGGTTGGGGGGGGG
>JAYUUO010000110.1:0-12981 GCA_043754515.1 Armatimonadota bacterium | reverse complement strand
GCGAGGCCATTTTTCAATAACATCTCCCGAGAATACCGCGCCGGAGAACAAAGTCATTATTGGCAGTATGACCACCTAACTATGATGCAATCGCCCTAGTTGGCCACCCCGACCAGAGGGTGAGGTTCCTACGTCCGTGGTACAATCGGGAGCGAAGCGGGTCGGGTGGTCGCGGGGCGGGGGCGCGGAAACGCGACGAACCGTTCCGAGGAAAGTCCGGGCTACGCACGGCGCGATGCTCGTTAACGGCGAGGCGGGGTGACCCGACGGAAAGTGCAACAGAAAGATACCGCCGTGGGGGGACACCCGCCTACGGTAAGGATGAAATGGTGCGGTAAGAGCGCACCGGGGGCGTGGTGACACGCCTGCCCGGCAAACCCCATCGGTAGCAAGGTCAGAGGGGGAAGATGACGTTGCCCGCCGATTCTCCCGGTAGACCGCTCAAGGCGCGTGGCAACACGAACCATAGAGAGATGACCACACAAACACAGAACCCGGCTTACAGACCCGCTTCGCAAACCATGATCATGATCCGCGTACTTCTATTCGGACACTTCAAAGACGCCCTCCCACGCGGCGAGATGACGCTTCCCCTGCCGCGCGGCGCGACGGCGGCGGACGCGGCGGACGCACTGGCGGCGCATAACCCGCGCCTGACCGGTCTGCTCGATAGTACCCGCGTCGCGGTGCGCGGCGAGTTCGCGACCGGCGACGCGCCGCTTCGTGACGGCGACGAGGTCGCGTTCCTGCCGCCGATGAGCGGCGGGTAGCGGGGACGGACGGTTTTACCGAAATGGTTCTCCTCTCCTCACAGCCGCTCGACGCGCGGGTCGCCATTGATGCCGTGGTGACACACGCGGACGGCGCGTATGTCCTGTTCGTCGGCGTGACGCGTGACCATGCACGTGGTCGGTCGGTGACCGGCCTTGAGTACGACGCCTATCAACCACTCGCCGAGTCGCGGATGGCGAAGATCGTGGGCGAGGTGCATGCGCGGTGGGGGCTTGCGTGCGCGATCCTGCACCGCGTCGGCTACGTCGCGGTCGGCGAAACCAGCGTCGTTATCTGCGTCGCGTCCGCACACCGCGCCGACGCGTTCGACGCCTGCCGCTTCGCTATTGACACGCTCAAAAGCGAGGTTCCGATCTGGAAGAAAGAATACGCCGCCGACGGCACGTTTTGGATCGAAGGCGACGCCAGCATCCCCGCCGCCGATGAGGGCGTGACCGCCGCCAACGAAAGCGTGCCCCCTATTAATGGTGGCGCGGCATGATCTTCACCGAGCCACTGACCGGGCCGGTTCGCGTCCCGCTGGACGCAGTTATCGTCCGTCC
Organism: Armatimonadota bacterium; assembly: GCA_043754515.1. Taxonomy (GTDB): domain Bacteria; phylum Armatimonadota; class Armatimonadia; order Armatimonadales; family Armatimonadaceae; genus JACMIU01. The sequence continues at coordinate 11,647 of JAYUUO010000110.1, read as the reverse complement.
GATGTGGGCGAGCGACATCGAGACGGTCGCCAAGATCCAGCGCGAGTCGTTCAGTAAAGTCGAAACGTGGAGTCCGCAGTCGTACGTCACGGAGCTTTCCAACAAGTCGGCGGCGTACCGTGTCGCGGTCCATGACGGGCGCGTGGTCGGGTTCGGAGGCATCTGGACCGTGATGGACGAGGTACATATCACTATCCTCGGCGTGTCGCTCGCCTACCGGGGTAACCGCGTCGGGGACCTACTCCTCTCCGAACTTCTAATAACTTCGTGGGGCATGGGCGCGACGCGGGCGACGCTTGAGGTGCGCGAGACCAACGAAGCGGCTCAGAAACTGTACGAGAAATACGGGTTCATTCATGTCGCCATCCGTAAGGCGTACTACAGCGACAACGGCGAGAACGCCGACATCCTCTGGATCAACGACATGCTGGACCCCGAGTGGCAGGCCCTCTTCGCGCGCAACCGCGCCGCGCTCAACAGACCATAAGGTCGGCAACGTTTGCTTGCCATATGGTCTGGGGGAATGGGGTAATAATTCCCGTGCCGCGCGACGCCGGTGGGCTGTCTTCTTTGTGGCGCGGCTATTAGGAGGAAAAATCAGATGACAATAGGGAAACGGATTTTAACAGGTCTCATCGCGACCACCATGCTATTCGTGGCTACCACGGCAGCGCAAGCGGCGGGCAAACTGTCCGCTCAAGACAAGGTGTTCATGGTCACCCTCTCGCACGGTAACCACAACGAGATCGCGGCAAGCAAGATCGCGCTCAAGAACTCGAAGGACAACAGAGTGAAGGGCGTCGCGACCACGATCATCAAAGAGCACGGCGACAACCAGGTCAAGCTAGACGCGCTCGCGGGCAAGTACGATGTCAAACTGCCGCACGAGCCGGACGCGAAGCACAAGATGATGGGCAAGCAGCTAGCCGCTTTGCATGATAAGCCGTTCGACAACAAGTACATCACCGGCCAGATCAAGGACCACCACCTAACCATCGCGCTCCTCCAGAAGGAGATCGCGACCAGCAAGAACTCCGACGTCCGCTCGTACGCGACCGAAACGCTGGGTCATGTGATGGCGCACACCGACACTATCCACAAGGTCGCCGGTACATCGAACAACATGAGCATGTCCGGTATGGGGAAGACGGCACCGACCGGCGGCAAGATGCCAATGGGCGGCGGTAAGATGCCGATGGGCGGGGGCACGAAACCCATGGGCGGGGGCAATGCCCCGGCTCCGGACGCGCCGCCCGCTGGTGGTAATGACACACCCGTGCCGCCCGCGCATTAGACTGGCTACCTGCGTGGGGTGATCTACATCCGCCGCTTGCGCTTCGCCGGAGCCGTCGGGAGTTGAGGGCGGCTAGTGGGTGGTGTCGGCGGGAGCATGTCGGGTGCCCGGTCCGCCTGTGACGCGGGCGACGGGGTCGGTGTCAGTGGCGGCGCGCTATAGGTCTTCGCTCCCGTGTCGGGCGTGCCGTATGCTTTCGCGCCGGTGCCGGAAGCGGCCCCCGGCTTTAGCTTGTCAAGAGCGGACGGTTTGGGGGCGGCGAGTCGTTCGGTCGCGGACGAGTAAACGCCGCCCTTTTTGCCGAATAACCGTTGCCAGTCCACGACGATCTGCGCGGCGTTGAAGATGCTCGAGTATGTCCCCGACACGATCCCGATCAGTAGCGCGGCATTAAGCGGGCGGATCACCGCGCCGCCGAGTATCAATAGAGCGGTGAGCGTGATGATCACGGTCATGCTCGTGTTGACCGAGCGGGCGAACGTCTCGTTGATGCTTTCGTTCACCAACTCTCCGAACTCGACCCGCCCGCCGCGCAATTTCAGATTCTCGCGGATACGGTCGAAGATGATGATCGTGTCGTGGACCGAAAAGCCGATCACGGTCAGTGCCGCCGTCACGAACAACGAGTCCACCTTCCAGTTCAGGAAGTAGCCCAGGATCGCGAACACGCCGCCGAGCACGAGCACGTCGTGGAGCATCGCGATAATCGCCGCGACGCCGAATTTGATGCCGTTGCGGAACCCGCCGACCGCGAACCGTAGCGTCAGGTACGTGACGATGAACAGCGACGACAGCCCGATGGAGTACAGCGCGTTCGTGGTTAGTTCCTTCGAGATCGAGCCGCCGATCAGCGAGAACTCTTCCTGCGTCACCTTCTGGTTCGGGAACGCGGCGGCGATCTTCGCGACCAGCACCTGGGCGTCGGCCTGCGTCAGTTCGGGCTGCCCTACCCGCTTCGGGAGCCGTACGATGACCGTGTTGTTACCCGCGATCTGTGCCGCGGCGTCCGCCGTCTGCGCCCCGCCCGCCTCTTTCATCGCCTTCTCGACCGCCTCGCGCGCCACCGGTTGTGAGAACTGGAGCGTGATCTCCGAGCCGCCCGTGAATTCGATGCCGGGCTTGAACCCGCCGCCGAATAGCGCGATCATGCCAGGGACGATCACCGCGACCGACAGCAGATAGAACAGCACGCGCCGCTGGACCGTATACATCTGGGGACGCCAGAGCGCGGTGGCACCCCACGCCTCGAACGCCCGCGCCATGCCGCTGACCTTCGTGCCGCCCTCGACCATCAGGAGCAGGAACGACCGCGTGACGGTTATCGCCGTGAACATGGAAACCGCGACGCCGATGAGCAGGGTCATCGCGAAACCGCGCACGGGGCCGGTCCCGAAGTTGTAAAGGAGGAGCGAGGTAACGGCCGTACACAGGTTGGAGTCGAAGATCGCGGAAAAGGCGCGGCTGAACCCGTTCTCCACCGCGCGAATCAGCGTCTTGCCTTCCTTTAGTTCCTCTTTCGTGCGCTCGAAAATCAGGATGTTGGCGTCAATCGCCATGCCGACCGACAGGATGAAACCCGCTATCCCCGGCAGTGTGAATGTCACCGGCACGAGCAGGAATATCGTGTACGTAAACAGGGTGTAGAGTAACAGGGCGCAACACGCGACGGCACCAGGGAGCCGGTACAGCGCGATCACATACAGGATCACACCGGCGATACCGACGAGGCCCGCGACCAGACCCGCCCGCACCGCCTCTTTACCGAGTGTCGCTTCCACGCTCTGTTGCTGGACGATCTTGAGTGGGACGGGGAGCGAGCCGCCGTTCAGGTAGTCGGCGAGCTGCTTCGCCTCTTTGACGGACGCGAACGGCGAGATCTGCGCCTTACCACTCAGGATCGGCTCGTTGATGTTCGGCGTCATCAGGATGCGACCGTCCAGGAAGATCATCAGGATCTCCTGCGAGTGGTCTTTGGTGAAGTTACCGAACTTGCGCGTGCCCTCGCCATTAAACTCGAGTTCCACAATCGCCTGCGTCGTACCCGACTGCGCGAACCCGGAGTGCGCACCACCTGGGAGCAAGTCGCTACCGGTCATCTGAAGTTTCGCCGCGCCTAAGAACGCCTCGAAGTTCTTGAGTTCGTCTGCCAGCGCGGGCAGTGCCGTTGCGTCTTCCGGCGTGAGCGGGAGCGTCGCGCGCCCCGCCGCCGTGGCGAGGTCGGTGAGCGGCGCGGGTAGCGGCGTTTCGGCACCGCTGGTCTTGCCGCGATCCGCCATTTCCTTTAGTGCCTGGTTGATGTGAAAGCGGTCACGGAAGTCCACGTTGGTCTGCTTGTCATGGATCAGGTACTCCTCGCGCCGCCCGTTGGTGCCGCCCTCCGAGCGGAGTTGGTAGCGGCCGTAAGTGTTGCGATTGGTTTGCCAGTCGGGGCTGTAGTAGAACTCGAGTTGCGCGGTGTTCTGGAGCTGGTCGAGTAGCTGGGTCTGGTTCGAGATGCCGGGCAGTTCGACGATAAACTGCTTGTCGCCCTTCGGCAGGATCACCGGCTCGGAGACTCCGTTGGCGTTGACGCGGTTCTCCAGGGTCTGGAACACGGCGGACTTCGCGTCGGCGTCCCACTTCTTCCCCGCGGGGAGTTTGTCTATCTGCGCTTCGAGCACGACGCGGGCACCGCCCTGGATGTCGAGGCCAAGTTTAGGTCGCGGCAGGTACCGGGACACCAACAGGCGCGGGAAGGCGATGGGCAGAAAAATGACGAACAGGCAGATAAGGGCGAGAGCCGCGACGATGGCGGCGAGCATTCGGGGTTTCATAGCGGTGTGTACTGGGTCGAACTCGTGAGAAAGTGGCGAACCGGCGGCGCGTATACGGTCGGCGGCGCGGGACAAGGCAGTATATCGGCGCGGGGGGCGAGTTTCAAGCGCGTGGCCCGATATTAATGTTTCCTCGATTATCTTTCGGGCTTCCCGGAACGGCATCCGGGGAATGGTAAGATGAGGGACACAATGCCAACGCTCAACTTCAGGGGACGTGCCTTCATTGAACGCCACCACGAGAACCTACCCTATTACGCGCTCGTTCCCGACGCTGGGTTGTCTGTGCTGCCAGATGGGGTTGCCCCATCTCTGTCGGGCAACCTGCTCATAGAGGGCGATAACATGCTCGCGCTCCAATCCTTGCTCCCCCATTTCCAGGGCAAGGTGAAGTGTATCTATGTAGACCCGCCCTATAACACCGGCAACGAGCACTGGGTTTACAACGACAATGTTTCCGGCGCGATTTTCAAGGAGTGGCTGGGTCAGGAAGTCGGCCCCCAGGGCGAGGATTTTAACCGTCACGACAAGTGGTGTTGCATGATGTACCCGCGCCTGATGCTTCTGCGCGAACTACTCCGCGAGGACGGGGTGATCTTCGTATCTATTGATGATAATGAGGTTCATCACCTGCGGATGTTGATAGACGAGATTTTCGGCGAAGACAATTTCCTAGCTTCGCTCGTTTGGGAAAAGGGGAGGAAGAACGATGCGAAACTTGTTTCGGTTGGGCATGAGTACATCCTCTTGTTCGCTAAATCGAAAGAGTTGTTGAAAGTCAATGGAACGGTTTGGCGCGAGCAGAAGCCTGGTGCGTTGGAGATCATAGCACGGTGGAAGGAGGCGAGGTCGGAAGCCAAAGGCGGCTTTGAGACGATTGAGGCAGATTTACAAGAGTGGTTTCGTAGCCTTCCGAAAACCCACCCATCCAAGAAATTAAGTCGCTACAAAAACGTGGATGGGTATGGCCCTTGGCGGGACGGTGACATTTCGTGGCCAGGCGGCGGGGGACCGCGTTATGATGTAATACATCCGGTGACGAAACAGCCATGCAAGGTGCCGGAGCGCGGATGGATCTTCTCGACGCCCGAAACCATGCAGAAGCATATTGACCGGAAGTTGGTCGTTTTTCGCGAGGATCACAGTGCGCCACCTCTACGAAAGCGACATCTGATGGTCGTCCCGGAGGAGTACGAGGGCGTCCCCGAAGAGGAATTCGAGGAGGAAGATGCTGAGGAGGAAAATCCCGCGGAGAATGATGCTGATGATTTAGGAATCGGACTTCAAGTAATGCCGAGCGTTCTCTACAAGCAGTCTCAATCCTCCGTCAAGTATTTACGCAAGATAATGGGAAAAAAGGTATTCAACAATCCTAAGGACCATGAAGTTATAGCGAAGATATTGCGACTTCATGCATCTGGCGACGACATAATCCTGGACTCCTTCGCCGGGAGCGGCACGACCGCGCACGCCGTTCTCCAGCTCAACGCCGAAGACGGCGGGAACCGCCGCTTCATCACTGTCCAGATGCCATACGACAGCAAGGGTGACGAACGCACGGGTCGTAACATCGCCCGCGACATCACCCGCGAGCGGATTAAGCGCGTGATAGAGGGTGTCGGCGAGAAGGTACCCGCCCTCGGCGGCTCCTTCACCTACTGCGCCCTGTCCGACGAGCCGCTCAAAGGCTACTACGGCGTTCTGCGGTCCGGCGCTCCGTGGCACGAACTCGCGGGCTATGTGTGGCAGACCGAAACGCTTTCCGCTTTCGACGCGACAAACGCTGACCCGGAGACCGGGTTCGTTGGTCGCGTCGGCGACACCGCCCTTTATCTACTCTACTCTCCCGATCCCGACGCCAGCCGCGCCCTCGACCTCGATATGCTCGCGCTACTCGAATCCGATCCCGCGAAAGCCATCACCGCTTACACCGAGAAACTGTGGCTCGACCCCGAGGAGAAAGCCGCGTGGCAAAAAAACCACCAGAAAAATATTAGCGAGCGTCTTCTTCCGGCTCAACTGCGCTAATCGGAGTACCCGCTTTATGCCGTATCAAACTCCTTCCGCCGTCACCCTGCGGCGTTATCAGGATCGTGTCATGGGAGAGGTAGCCGAGTATCTGAGCGTGCTTCGGAGCGAGCAGAGCAACGACGCGAACCGTCACGCCGCGAGTGACGCGTGGAAAGTCGTCGCTAATAACCGCGCTCGTCAGGGTACTGCCGTCAGTATGGGCAAGTACGGCGAGATGGAGACGGGGGATGGGCGCGACCTGCCTAATGTCTGTCTACTGGTCCCCACCGGCGGCGGTAAGACCCTGCTTGCCACACAGGTAATCGGTTCCGCGCTCCGCCTCCTGCTCCCCGAGCGCGAGGGTGCCGGGCTTGTCCTCTGGCTCGTTCCCACCCAGAGCATCTACGACCAGACCGTGGCCGCCCTGCGTGACCCGAACCATCTCTACTACCGCGCGTTAAAAGAGAGCGTCGGGACCCGCGTCAAGGTTTGGGAGAAAGACCAAATCGGCGGCCTGACCCCGCTCGGCTTGCGCCGCGATCTGAACGTCTTTATCCTCATGCTCCAGAGTGTCAATCGCCCCGACACGAAAGAGTCCCTCAAATACTTTCGAGACGGGCGAGTCTTGCCGTCCCACTTCCCCGCCGAAGACGACGAAGCAGGGCACGTCAAACTGCGCGAAAGCGTCTCCAATCTGGACACGCTCGGCGATTCCGTGATCGCGCGAACATCCCTGGCCAACCTCGTCCGGATATGTCGTCCCATAGTCATCGTGGACGAACAGCAGAAAGCCGCGTCGGAGAACGCCCGGAAGACTCTCGCGCAACTCAACCCGGCACTCCTTGTCCAACTCTCCGCCACTCCGAAGCAAACCAATCTGCTCGTGCGCGTCACCGGGGGTGAGCTGCTCCGCGAGGAGATGATCAAACTGCCCATCGGCGTTTTCGGCGACGGGATCGGGGACAGCCACCGTTGCCTCGACGCCGCGCATCGCAAACGGCAGGAGATCGAGCAAGCAGCGGATAAGTCGCTGGAGTCCGGCGGGCGGTACATCCGCCCCATAGCCGTCGTGCAAGCGGAACGCACCGGCAAAGACCAGCGCGACGACATCCGCTACATCCACAGCGAGGATGTCCGCAAGTATCTGACCATCAACCTGGGCGTCCCCGCGAACCAGATCGCCGTGAAAACTTCCGACACCGACGAGCTCAAAGGGGTTGACCTCCTGGACGAGGCTTGCCCGATCCGGTGGATCATCACGCGCGACGCTCTAAAAGAAGGGTGGGACTGTCCGTTCGCTTACCTTCTTGTTTCGCTCCTGAACAGCAACTCGCTGTCCGCGCTTACGCAGTTGGTCGGGCGGGTGTTGCGCCAGCCGTACCAGACGAAAACGGGCGTCGAGCTTCTCGATCAGTGTTTCGTTTTCGCCCGCCATAAAGAAACGGAAAAGACGGTGGATGCCGTCCGCAAATCGCTCGGTGACGCCGGGTTCGACGCTGATAACTATGTGTACACGGAGAACGACGCCACTAACGCGGGTGCGAAGGGCTACAAAACGTCCCACATCAAGCGCGAGTTTCTAGACAAATATCTCGCCCCGATCCCTCACAAGATCCTGCTCCCATTCTTCTGCTATCGCGCCGACCCCGCGACCACCGACTGGCGGAAGATGAACTGGTATGGACACCTCCTCCCCGGCATCCATGACCGCGATTTCGACCTCTCGGTCGTGGACGACTGGCGACTTGGCGACGAGTTGCGGAACGCCCGTGACCGTTACACTCTGCTCCATATTGACCGGATTATGAACGAGCTGCGAGACGAAGCGATACCCGACGAGGTGGTTGAGAACGACGAAGCGACGGCCGCATGGCTCGCCGTGAACGTTGATCTGCCGCACTACTCCGTGAAGGAGCGAATGCGTGTTATCGCCCGCGTGTTGCCGCGCCTCATCGGACGCGAGCCGGAACTTTCGGGGAAACTCGCCCTGACGCGGTACGCCCTGCGCGATAGGATCGCCGCGCTCATCGAGACGGAGACCAACCGCCTTGCCGAAGTCCGATTTCGCGCGCTTCTTGCTGAAGACCGCATCGGGTTTACTCTGCTTCACGAACCCTGCCGCTACGAGGTGCCGGAAGAGAAGCGGCGTGCTATCGGACGTAGCAAGCTACGCTTCAACGACGAGGAGCCGCGACGCCATCTGTTCGACTACGAGTCGGACGATGATTTCAACGGTCTGGAACGAGACTTCGGCTACACGGTGGACTCCGACACCGGCGTTTTCTGGTGGTATCGCAACATCAGCGGCGAGTTCGGTATACAGGGCTGGCGGCGCGGACGCTTCTACCCCGACTTCGTGATCCAGATGCGCCACGATGGCGAAGCCGCGCCCGCGTTTCTGATGGTCGAGACCAAAGGGGCGCAACTAGATGGCAACTTGAATACAACCTATAAGCGAGCCGTGGCCGATTGCTTCAACAGTCTGAACCCGGTGCCGTGGCAACTTTTGAAGGGTTGGGAGCACGACGAGAGCGAGATGACAGAACATTATTTTCAGTTCCGCGTGCTATCAGAGGACGAGGTACTGGACAAAGCGTGGAAAGACGAATGGCGGCGGATGAAGGAGACCGCGGATGAGCGGATGAAGGAGGCGACTACCAATCTGCGTCCGATGGCGGTTAGCACGACCCTACTGCGGAAGTAGGAACGAGCAATTTTGAGCGATGCCGTGCCTGTGTCGGGGGAGTGGCATGAACATTTCGGGTCGGAAAAAGAACAGAAAATCGAGTCCAGGACTATCCGGTTCGATCACGACTCTCGGACAAGGATGGGGTTCAGCCCACGCCCGGCGGCGGTGCGTCCCCGGCTCTGGTTTAATGGGTGGGAATAACGGGCACAAGGACGGCGACGATCAGAGAGTGCCCCGGCCACCGGCGACACCTGACCCTTGGTAAACCCAAAGAAGGCGGCGGGTCGAGCAAGGGTAGCAGAAGCAAGGGCGAGCATAGCTGGCACGCGAGATGAATAGACACAATAAATGACGAATCCCGGAGACACATTGGATGGCGCGACTCCGTTGAAGCCCGCCGACGACGTGACGCGCGAATTTATCGGCGTGCTGGTAGAGATGCTTCGTGAGGCCTCCGAGGCAGAACAGGAGACTGCGGCTAAAGCTTTGGGCCGTATCGCCCCACTCGCGCCGGAAGCCACCGCCTTCCTGTTGACCGGACTCAACAACGCGGACAACGCGAAGCGGTTGCAAGCGGTGAGTGCGGCGCGTTCTATAGGACGGGTCGCGCCGGAGGTTTTCGCCGCCCTTCTTGCCGCTCTCAAAGTAGGGGACTTGTACTCGCAGTCTGCGGCGGGGGCGACATTAGAACGTCTCAACCCGGCGTCGCCAGAGTTCGCTGCCATCTTGCTTGCCGCGCTCGGAGACGAAAACTGGGACGTGCGACAGTATGCGGCGCGAGCGTTGGGGCAGGGCGGGCAACGACAACCGGAAGTCTTTGCCGCTTTGCTCTCCTCCCTCAACGATGGGAACAGCGATACGCGGCGGGGCGCGGCAAGGGCGTTAGGAAGAATCAAGCCGGTCACGCCGGAGATCGTGAACGCCCTGCTCGCCGCCTTAGGAGATAAAGACCGGAATGTGCGGCGTAGCACGGTGCAAGCGTTAGGTGATGCGGGGCAGGCTAGTCCGGAAGTTACCGCCGCCCTGCTCACCGCTCTCAAGTCCGGCGATTACCCGATGCGGAAGGACGCGGCTGTGGCACTCGGGCAAATCGGTCAGACTACGCCGGAGATCTTGGACGCTCTCCTTGCCGCTCTCAAAGAAGGAGACTATGATGCGCGTGCTTCCGTTGCGGACACATTAGGACTTCTTGGTCAATCCGTACCGGTAGTCGCCGACGCCCTGACCGACGCCCTCCAAAGCAAAAGTGGCGGCATTCAGGCTCCTGCGGCAAGGGCGTTGGGGAAAATCAGGCAGGTCACGCCGGAAATCTTGAATGCCCTACTCGCCGCCCTCAAAGGAGAAGATTGGTTTGTGCAAACTTGCGCGACGGAGTCGTTAGGGCATCTCAGCCAGGATTCACCGCAGATCGTTGACGCCCTGCTCGCCACCCTTCATTACCAAGACAGCGAGGCGCAGTCCGAAGCGATGACGGCATTGTGGCGGAGCGGTCAGGCTACGCCGAGAGCGAGAGATGCCCTGCGCGAAACACTTAAAGACAAAGACAGTTCTGTGCGAAGCCATGCGGCGGAGGCATTGGGGAAGAGCGGTCAGACCACGCCGGAAGTATTTGTTGCTCTGTTCGCCGCCCTCAATGACGAATCGCATTCGGTGCAACAAAGCGTGACAACGGCTCTGTACCGTCTCGGCCAAGCGTCGCTGGAGTTCCCCGCCGTCTTGATATCCGCCCTCCGAGATGAGAGCTGGAAAGTGCGACATTATGTCGTGAATGCGTTGTGGCGACGCAACGAGGTGACGCCCGAAATTCTCACGGCGTTGACGAATGCCACCAAAGATGAAAATGACTATGTTCGGCGTAGTGCCACGCAGGCGTTGGGGGATATCGGGCGGGGAACGCCGGAAGTCTACGCTACGTTGCTTTCTGCTCTCGAGGGCGAAGATAGCGAGGTGCGACAGTACGCGGCGAGGTCGCTAAGTCGCCTCGGTCAAGCGTCGCCGGAAGTCCTCGCCGCCCTGATCGCCGTGATTCAAGATAAAGACTGGAACGTACGCCTTTCCGCCGTGAACGCGCTCAAGCAACTTGAACAAGCAACGCCGGAGGTTATCCGGGCTTTGATCGGTGCCGTCGGGGATGAACATTGGCAGGTACAATCTCAGGCGACAGGAGCGTTAGGCGATATAGGTCAGGCCACGCCGGAAGTTTACGCGACCCTGCTCGGTGCCCTCAAAGAGGGGAACATCCCTATGTGGTGCAACGCGGCGCAAGCGGTAGCACGGATCGGTTTCGCCACGCCAGAAGTCCTCGCCGCTCTGCGTGCCGCCCTTGAGAACAGAGACGGAAATATGCGCGATTATGCGGCGCGGGCGTTAGCGCGTCTGGGGCAATCCTCCCCGGAGTTCCTTGCCGTCCTACTCGCCGCTCTCGAAAGCGAAAACTGGCTTACGCGGCCTTCTGCGGCGAAAGCATTAGGTGAAAGCCAGCAAGCAACGCCGGAAATGCTTTCCGCCCTGCTTAACGCCCTCAGAGACAGATACAGCCACGTGCGGTCTTCTGCCGTAGAAGCACTCTGTGATCTTCTGCAAAAAGTGGGAGATAACAATACAAGACTGACCTAAAGAACTGGAAGTCTGCCGCAGTGTTGACGACATCCTGTCACACGATTTTCGTCATTCCCGAGGCGACAAATCCTTGAAACGCACTCCGACGTGTGATAACATGTCGCGGTTACGGTGGTGGAACCTTTTTTCCCGCCCCCTCCGCGACCGCTCCCGGATCGTCTAATGGCAGGACAGCAGAATTTGGGTCTGTTTATCGGGGTTCGAGTCCCTGTCTGGGAATCT
>JAYUUO010000109.1:0-13038 GCA_043754515.1 Armatimonadota bacterium | reverse complement strand
GTGCCGACGGGGCACGCGACCGACACGCAGTTCGCCGAGAGTATCGCGGTCGGTCAGGTCTCGCCCGGTCCGGCGGGGCTGTGGGTGGTCGCGTTCGGCTACCTGGTGGACGGGATACGCGGCGCGGCGATTACCACGGTCGCGATCATTCTGCCGCCGCTGTTAGTGCTGCTCGTCGAACGCGCGTACCGGCGCGTGCGCGGTCATCCGGCGGTGGAGGGTTTCGTGCGCGGGCTGTCGCTCGCTGTGGTTGGCGTGTTCGTGGTCGTGCTATGGACGGTGTTACGTGGCGTCGGCATCAACACCCGCGCCGTGGTGATCGCGCTGGTCGCGGCGGCACTCGGGACGTCGCGGCGCGTGCCGGTGTTCGCCATCATCGTCGGCGCGGCGGTGGTGGGGATGCTTTGGAAAGTCGGGCTGTGACGGGGTAGGGCGCGGGTAACCTTACCGCAGGAGACCGATCACAACCATCCAACCTCTCGATTGAATGGGTCGGGAAGTTCCAAATCATCGGGGGCAGATTCTCCGGGGTAGAATCGGACGAAGTCGGTTACGTCGCCCTCGCTCAGCGGTAAACACGCCCACCTAGCGTCGTGTATTTCGCCCGGCGAGATGTCCTAGTACAACTCGGGTATGCCCAGCACCCGGAGCACCATTCGCAACGCCGTGATTCGTGGCGAGGAGGATATCGAATCCCAATACTCGTCCACGCTCGCGCCCAGAACACGTAGCAGTTCCTCCGCAACACCCGGCATCCCGAACGCGTCGGCCATTGCCCGCGCGGTCCGCCTGCATTCACCGTCCTCCACGCGACGGTGACGTTCCAAGGACAACGCGTCGTCTTCCGGGCCATCTTCCGAGACCTACGAGAAATATCGGGTTCATGGGATTCGTTCGTGAAGGTCGCGGATTTACCCGCATGACCGATCAAACGTTGGCGGACAACAATTTAGATGCGCTCGCCCTGTTCGACGGGAGGATTACGACTTTTAAAATAGTACTCCTCTTCAAGGCATGCCTACACTGGATGCATTCAACAAACGATCAGCTCTTTCGGCGACCGCGTCAGGATCTCGTTACCCGCCTCGGTCACCAGCACGACGTCCTCGATCCGCACGCCGCCGAAGCCCTCTATATACGCGCCCGGCTCCACCGTCACCACCATACCGGGGCGCAGTTCCACCTCGTCAATCAGGCCCAATGCGCGCCCGTCGTGTACCACCCGCCCTAACTGGTGCCCCGTGCCGTGCGGGAAATACGCGCCAAAGCCGTCCGCTTCGAGCGACTTGACCGAGACCGCGTGGACGTCCTTTCCGATGGCACCGGGACGCACCGCCGCGATCGCCGCCCGTTGTGCGCGTAACACGGCCTCATAAAGCGCGACGTGTCGCGCGGTCGGCTCGCCGCCGATGACCAGCGTGCGCGTGATGTCGGAGCAGTAGCCGTCCATTTCCGCGCCGAAGTCGAGGAGCAGGAACTCGGGTTTGCCGGACGAGCCGATCACACGGTCCGACGGGCGACCGTGGATCAACGCCGAGTTAGTGCCGGAGCCGACGATGCTGTCGAAGGCCAGGTGCCGCGCCCCGTTCTCGCGCATAAATACCTCCATCTTCCACGCGAGTTCGATCTCGGTCAGGCCCGGCTTCGCGGCAGTGCGCACGTAGTCGAAACAGCGGTCGGCAAGCGCGACGGCGCGGCGGATGCGGGCGATTTCGTCCGCGTCCTTGATCGCGCGTACCCACTCCACCATGCCGTTCTTGCCGACGAGACGGATATGCTTCCCGTCGCCGCTCTCGCCGTCCAGTGCGGTACGCAGAGCGTTAAACGCTTTCACGGTCAGGTGTGCCTCCTCGAAACCGGCGTCGGGGAAAGCCTGCTTGCGGATCTCCTCGGCGGCGGCTTTGGCGAGATCGGTGCCCTGCGGCATGATCAGCCGCTCGAAGCCGGGTACCTCGGTCGCCACCTGGAGCGCGTAACGCCCGTCGGTGAAGAAGAGCGCCTGCGCCCCGGAGAGGATCACCAGCGCGTTCGACCCGGTGAACCCGCTCAGGTAGCGGCAGTTCTCCAGGTCCGAGACGATCAGGGCGGTGACGGCGGGGTCGCCCTCTTTGCTCTCGGCGAGACGAGCGCGTAGGGCGGCGATGCGGTGGGGGTAAGTAAAGTCGGTCATAGGTTTTCCTTGGAAAGGTATCTAACGCGGATGATACCACCGACCCTCGCGAACGCGGTATGCACGCGCGGTTTGTTTATCAACACCGACAACTCGCCCCGGAATTACCCGGCTCGAATGCCGGACTGTATCAATCGCTCCACGAGTTTGTAGACGTGAGTGCCCGAGGACGACGGCCATTGCTCCTCCAGGTTGATGTGAAATGCTCTGGCACGCTGGATCGCGGGTTCTATATGTGGCCTGAACCGACCGGATTCGATGCGCGCTTTGTTGTAGCTACCCAACAACTCCCTCAGCCGCTTCTCGAGCGTGTGGCAATTCGTTGCGTGGGTTACCACGTCCGAAGCCTCGGCGATATGCAGGCAGAGCCAGAACTCAAAGCACGGGTTGCTGATGGCAAGGTGAACGTTGATTTGCTGGGCATCTCGACACACATCAATCAATGTGTAGGATCGTTGGCTGTCTACGTCAATCATGAGCCACATTTCGTTATCGCCATTGAGATCATGCGACTCTTTAAAAGAGGCTCAAACGGTCCAGAACGTGACGCGGTGCGGAACGTCCGTCACCCCCGGTGGCCAGTGTCACGACACGGACGCGGGAGCTACCGAACAATTCCAGGTACTGCGCCTCGGTCTTCTCGCCCTCGGTGGCAACCACGTATAGCCGCGCATCTCTGACATTCACAGCGCGGTTGATCAATTTGGTCCGTTTGATCGGCATGATGTGTCTCTAAACCGTTGCCGGAGCAAACTCAGACCCTTCTTCCGTCCAGCGCAACTTACAGATGTCCCCGATGAACGGGATCGCGCCGAACCGCCCGTTGAGGTAGCCCTTGCTGATCTTCAGGTCGGGGCGGGTTTTAAACTCCGGCAGCGAATATATCCGGGACGCGCCGCGTTTCTCCTTCTCTACGAACCATATCTCGTCGCGTCGCAGAAGTTCTAGATCGAGTAGATTCGTGTCGTGTGTGGTGAAGATAATCTGGCTACCACTTGCGTCGCCACAGCACCGCAGTGCCGCCTCAACGAAGCGACGGCAGAGGAGCGGGTGCAGATGGCGGTCTAGCTCATCCACGATTACCACTTTATTATGATAATTCATCGCGAACAGGAGCGGAACCAGGTGAATCAGCCGTTGCGTTCCATCGGACTCCTCGTCCAAACGAAACCCCACTTCCTGTCCGTCATCGGAGCGATGGATGGTGCGAAACTGAAGGCGGACAACTTCGCCATCTTCGTCTCGTGTCAACAGCCATCGCTCTCCGTTCGGTGCAGGGAACCAGCTGACCCTATTCGGAGTCAGCTCGGCAATAGCCTGACTTAGTTGCTCCCGTTCCTCTTCCTGTATGTCGGCAAACAACACATCAAGGTTCACGGGCGACATGATCGCTCGAATTTCATCAATGCCGGTACCCGCCTCACGCAGGAAGTCACCGACGAAACAGGTGAGTTTTGCATTAAATAGAGTATTGACTTTCAGATCCTTATGCTTGGGCTCGGCATGAATCAGGAGAAGTACCTCCCGGAACCACTCGAACACAGGCCGCGCCGCGCCGACGTTCCGATCAAATGCTTCTGTCAGGAAGAGTTGATTCTTGCGCGTACCCTCGGCGACAAATTCCAAAAACTGCTTCGACTTGTCCCCCTCATAAAACTTTGCCCCGATAGTGATGACCACTTTGCCTTCGCTGGTTGTCGTGCGCTCGAAAAGCGTGGCTTCTCGGGAGCGCGCGGTGCCGGACGTCGCCGTTAGCCATTCCTCTGTGATGCAGTGAGTGTCGGCTCGAAATCCGTAGGAGTAAGCGACTCCCTTGTGGTGGATAATGAACTCGAAGCCGCTCGGACGGTCCCGGTTCGCCGGATTCAATCGGAATGGGACCACAGGAATCGCCTGATCACCGTGGCTGCCGCGTAACACTCGGTTTTGGGCGAATGCTAACGCTTTGATGAGGTTCGATTTTCCCGCCGCGTTCGCGCCGTAGATGACGGCTCCGCGCACCACCGTCTTCTTCCCCGCATTGCGCGACAGGTGATCTGGGTGCTGTTGATCGCTGGCGTCCGCGACCATGCTGAGCGTGGTCTCTTCGTCGAAAGACAGATAGTTGCTAACGGTGAACTGAATGAGCATCGCTTTTACTCCGGGGATCCTGATCGAGCCGGATTTCAATGTACTAGATCAGAAATCGAATCGCTGGTTTTGGAGAAAAAATCACGCGATTATGCATTTATATGTCCCGAATGGACGGCTCAATTTTTGGTCACCATGGCGAACGCGGCGGACACGCCGAGAAGGTAGGACGCCACCCCGAATCCGGCTATCTGCCCGGTCGCGGCGGGCGCGATTACCGAAACGCGGCGGAACTCCTCGCGGGCGTGGACATTCGATAGATGCACCTCGACCGTGACTATGCGGTCCGAGACGGCGCGAATTGCGTCCGCGATAGCGTGGGAGTAGTGCGTGTACGCGCCGGGGTTTATCACGATGGCGTCCGCCGTGTCGCGAGCGGCGTGGATGGCGTCAATCAGCGCGCCTTCGTGGTTCGATTGGAGGCAGTCCACGATGGCCACGCCGACCGTGGGCGCATACTCGCGTATCCGCGCGTCAATGTCGGCGAGAGTTTGCGTCCCGTACACGCCCGGCTCGCGCAGTCCGAGCAGGTTCAGATTCGGCCCGTGCAGGATCAGGACGCGAACGGCGTTAGGGGCGGGGGGGGGAGGCGTTATCTCGGGCATGTTGGGCTTCACGATACCACGTTCGGGGAGTTTGCTTTCGAGTGGGGGCGGGGCGGGTGCGGACGTTTCCGGGAGAGTACACGGTGCGCATACAGTTGAGGCGGGTGACGTGGTTGTGGGGGCAGGTCGCTCGTTGTCGCTACCTCCTGGCCCTATGCGTAGTCGTTACCCCTCTCCGCCGTGTGGCAACCACAGCGGGCGGCAGGGGGAGAGGGGTACGAATACACGCCGCCCCGATCCTGGCGAGCCACTTAAACTCACTCAATGCGCCAGCGCGAACGCCCGCCCCAACGCCTTCGCGCTCGACAGTGTCCTTGTAGCCGCCTGTTTGTCGTCCGCGCTCAGCACCGTTTTCGCGGCTCCGCCCCGCGCGAACCGCAGTACCGCGCCGTCCCGGTAATAGATCCGTATCTCCGTCGCCGTCCGCTCCCCGCTGTTGCCGCGCCGATTGAAGTAGAACAGGAGCGATCCCGTGTCCGAGAGCAGGTACTCTTCGTCCTCAATCGCGCTCGCCTCCTCTTTGTGGATAGTCAGGAACACCAGGCACTTTAGGCTTAGCGGGCTTTCGCCCGACGGCACCTCGTAAAAATAGCGGCGTTGCTCCCGGAGGTTGCCGACCGCCGGGTACACGTGATCGGTCACGTTCAGCCGTAGTTCGTCACAAAGGTAGCCTGTGGTCGCCGGCGCGCCGTCTGGGCCGGGCTTCGTCGCCGCGACCCGGACTTGCACGGCGTTGTAGCGTGCCCGAATCCGCGCCACCTGCGTGCCGTTCTCATCGTCGCCGCTCCGGGTAGCGGCGGGCGGCGCGGCGAGTGCGACAGGGCCGGGGGACGCCGCGATGAACGCCACCAAACCGAGCAAAGATACCGCCATGAGAGCGACCCGAAATAGCGTCATCGTCAACTCTCCAGCGTCTGCGCCGCGCCGGTGTCCGCCGCGATCAGCCCCGCCGTCAGCGACTCCTGCGCGATCAGCGACGTTTCCGGCGAGCAGATCCCCTCGATCGCCGCGCCCGTCTCCAGACAGTGGATCATATATTCCGGCGCGGAGCGGTACGGCGCGACCGTGGCCGGGGCCGGAATACTGCGCGTCTCGTCCCCTTCCCGTTGCGACACCACCGCGCCCCCCGACACGCCTATGCTCCCTTGCGAGCCGTACGCGACCGGGTTCGGCCCGAGAATGGCGGACGGCTGTATCCAGGACGCTTCCGCGACGCCGAGCGCGTGCGCGTACCGCAGGGTTAGCACGGCGGCGTCATCGGGGAGCGGGTAGTCTTTGGCGAACACGCCGCGCAACGCCGTGACCTGACGCGCCCGCCCTAGAAGTCGGGCGCACATCGCCGCGCCGTAGCAACAGTAGTCCATATACGCCCCCGCGCCGTTCTTTTCGGCGTCGTACAGCCACTCGACGAAGTGCGGGTCGCAACCGATCTCGCGCGGGCCGTTGTGCGCGGAGCGGTACCGAACATACCGGACGTCGCCGATCTCGCCCGACAGAATGCGCCGCTCCCACTCCCGGTAGGCCGGGTCCCACGCCACGGGCCAGTTGATCAGGAGGCGGATGTCGTGCCGCGCCGCCGCGTCCGCCATGCGCTTCGCCTGCGCGTGGGTCGCCGCCATCGGCTTTTCACAGACGACATGCAGACCGCTCGCCGCGCACGCTTCGATAATATCGGCGTGGTTGCTGTTCTCGGCGGCGCATTGCACGATGTCCAGAGTGCCGGATTCGGCGGTCAGCATCTCGCGCCACGAGTTGTAGACGCGGGCGGCGGGGAACTTCCGGGCGAACCGCTCCCGGAGCGTCTGGTTCACGTCGCCGCAAGCGACGACTTCGACGTTCGGTAACGCCTTCCAGTGTTCGAGTTCGCCCCAAACGTGGTCATGGACGAGCGAGGCGACACCGACTTTGTAGTTCTTCATAGAAATATTTCCTGACATTGATGCGGAATCCGCCCGGTAGCCGCGCCCGATCTGGCTCACGCTCGCAAGGCCTAGTTCGCGCTCCCCGGCGTGTGCATGAAGACGACCACCGCGAACAACGCGAGGAACGTCATGCCGACCCAGATAGCGAACCCGATGTAGATCGCGCGTTCGGTCGGGGTCAGCGGTTTCTCGCCCGCCGCCGCTTCGGGCGGTCCTTCCTCCCACTGCGGGCGGGGGAAGCGGGCACCGGCGCGGAACAACAGGCGATCATCGGCGGAACGGTTCGTGGCGGCGCGCCGGCGCGGGGCGGGCGACATCGCGAACGCGGGAACGGGCGTCAAGAACGGTAAAAACACAGTGCAAAACGGTACCGCGTCGCCTAACCGAACACGTCCGCGTTCCCAGTATACCCGATGGCTATTGCCTCTGTGTACTCTAGACTCCGTATGTCCGCATGAATCCTCCGCGTGGGTTTCGCCCGGCGGTGGGAGGCGGGCGCGGAGGGTCGGACACGCGGGGGCTCACGTGGGGTGGCGGGCGGCCATTCGGGGTCTGGGGTCGGGCGAGCGGACAATGAACCGTTCCCGTTCGCGAGACGCGAACGGGAAGGGTTCGTCACAAGTTTTTGCGTGGCGAAAGAGACCGGGTGCCCCCCCGCCCCCGCCGCCAACGCGGTACTATAGGGCGTGATTCCAGACCGAATTTCCCCCGTGCCGGACCGCGCCGGACCGATGCCGGACCGCGCCGAACCGACACCGGATCGTGCCGGACCGACACCGGATCGTGCCCAGCCTATAAAAGACGTGGATGCGCCGACGAAAGAGGCGGACACAGCGACGACACGCCGGGCGGTTCTGCTCGCCGCCGCCGCGCTACTTTGTGCCAACCTGCCGTATCTGCTCGGGCTTTTCGGCGGGCCGCGTGGCGCGACCTTTACGGGACTGACCTACAATCAGGATGACGGCGCGGTCTACCTAGCCTGGATCCGGCAGGCGGCGGACGGCCACTTCTTTTTTACTAACCATTTCACGACCGAGACCCAGCGCGGGCTTCTGGTCAACCTGTTCTTCTTTCTGCTCGGCACCATCGGGCGCATGACGCACCTCGCCGCGCCGGTGGTCTATGCCGGGGCGCGCGTCATCTTCGGCGGGCTACTCCTGTGGGCGTTGTGGCGGCTCGTGGTCACGCTGCTTGCCGACGACCGCGCCCGAATGCTCGCGTTCGCGCTCCTGTGCTTCGCGTCCGGGTTCGGGTTCGGCTCCGACTTCGCCCCGCGCTTCGCCTACGAGCAGCCGATTGACCGCTGGCAACCGGAGGCGATCACATTCCTGACGCTCTATTACTCGCCGCTGTTCTCGTCCGCGCTCGCGCTGATGGCGGTGTTCGTCGCGTCGTTCTACCGCGCGGAGCTAAGCGGCAAGTCGCGCGACCTGCTCCCCGCGTGCGTGGCCGGGTTCTTGCTCGGCAACTTCCACTCCTACGACATATTGCAGCTTTTCGCCGTCGCGTGTACGTACCGGGTACTGACCGACATCGGCGCGCGTCGCCTCGACCTTCCCGGCTACGGGCGGCTGGCTGTCATCGGGCTTGCCATGCTCCCGACCGCCGGGTACCAGTTCTGGGCGATTCGTAACGAGGCCGTGTTCAACGCCCGCGTTTTCGCCACGTCCACGCTGTCCCCGTCGCTCGTCTGGGTACTCGCGGGGTTCGGACTGCCGTTCCTGCTCACCGTCGCCGCGCCGCTACTCCCCGGCGCGAAACGCCGGTTCGCGCCGGACGCCCTGCGCCTGCTACTGGTCTGGGCGGTGGTCGCGGTCGTGATCGCGTACACGCCCGTGTCGTTCCAGCGCAAACTCCTGATGGGGGCGCACCTGCCGCTCTGCATCGCCGGGGGCGCGACGCTCGCCGCCGTTACCGGAAGGCTTTCCGGCTCGCTCCCCGCGCTCGCCGCCCTGTTCGCGGTGCTGGTAACCATGCCGTCTAACCTGCGATTTCTGACGCGCGACGCCGCGAATCTGCCGCGTAACCTGTCAGGGACGCAGAACCGGCCGTACCTACTTGAGGGCGAAGCGGACGCGCTACACTACCTCGGCACCAACGCGAAGCCGGGCGAGGCAGTGCTGGTCTGTCCCGACACGACGGCACAACAATACGGTGCCGCCGCGCTCCTGCCGTACCTCGGCGTGTACGTCCCTGTCTACTCCCCCGCGACGGCGTACTGCGCCCACTGGAGCGAGACGGCGAGTTTCGCGGAGAAACTGAAGGAGCAGACGCGCTTCTTCCGCGACGCGACCATGGACGACGAACGGCGCGCCTTTCTCGCCGCAAACCCGACGATCCGCTATGTCCTGTACGCGCACGCGGTAAAGTCGGGCTTGACAGACGCGCAGGGCAACGCGCTGATCAACGAGCGAACGGGCTTGCCGTACTTCAGCGGGGTGGACTGGAGCGGGGACGGGTTCCCGTCGTTTCTGGAGGTGGCGCATCGGAATGGCTCGGTTACTGTCTTTCGGGTGCGGGGCGGGGGGTGAGGCATGAAGCCACCACCCGGAGACGAACCCGCCCCGCTCCCCTGGATGAGCACCGAACTCGGCGCGGCGAGTCGCCAGACATGGTCCTCATCGGCGGACACGCTTGTCATCTCCTACCCATTCGTGAAAGCCGACTTTTACGCGAGCCTTACTTCGCCGTTCCGCCGCAACTAGCGCGGCTTTGCATGCGCTCTGGTGGCTGTCGGACTCTTCCCCGGATCGTCCCTTATCATCATCGCGCTTTTCGCGGCACGATCCTCCCCACGTATCGCCCAACAAATCGCGGCCTCGTGGAATGACATCGTGTCGGCCTCGGTGCGCCACGCTATTCTACTCTCCCTTGGGATGTTTCTGGGGATGTGGTTGCTGCTCTATGGGATCACGCGACTGGCGGAGCGAAAGTCCAGACAGAAGCGGTTCTACATCACGCTTTCCGCTCGCGGTGCCGAACTGCGGTTCGAGTTCGCCGTGACATTACTATGGAAGGATGTGCGCGAGATCCGAGAGGGCGAGGTCGTTCTTATGGGTCGCTATCGGAAGCCACCAATCACCATCCCAGGGAAGGCGTTCGCCGACCCGGAGGCGGCCAAACAGTTTGCGGACGCCGCCCGTGTCCTGTGGCGGTCGCGCGGCGACATGAGCCTCGTGCCGGACGCGGTACGCGCCCGCTTCGCCCCCGTTGCCGAACCGCCCGTTGACGGACTAACCCCGCCGACCCACCCAGTGCCGAACCGGGCGACGGTAAGCCGCCGTAAGCGCGTAACGTTTGATCGCCCGCAAACGTTATTCAAACACCGATGTTGTCGCCCGACCCGCCCGACCCCGACACGCCGCCCCTGCCGTGGCTCGACAAGCCTGGAACTGCCGCGCCCGCCGCGCAGTCGTGGGCGGCGACCACGCCCACGGACGACGTTCTTCTAACGGCACGCTACCGGATGACCGCCGTCGCCTTCCTTCGTATCAACCTTTACATCTTCTGGCGGGCCATCCCCTCCTTCGGATTATTATCACTCCTGATGGGTCTGGTCGGGGCCTTGACGGTCGCATTTACCCCCTCGTTTCGCGGGTACTACGCGACTGTTCCCTGGTACGGGCTGATCCTGCTGGCGTACGCCTTCATCGGGTCGAGCCTGCTCTTCTCCTTTATCTTGAGCGTTCCGGTGCCTATTGCGACGATCTTCATCTCGCCATTGGTGGGCCTCGTGGGGTTGTTCGGGAAGCGGCGCACGACGCGACTAACCCCGGCAGGAATACCGGACGACCAGATGTGGGTCACACGAAAGTGCAAGTGGGCGCGGTTCGGCAGGATCGAAATCCGGGGCGGGGGCGACATCTTTTTCATCATGAGTCCGGTCATGGCGGGTTGCTTTGCAATCCCGCGCGAGGCGTTCGCGGACGCCGACGCCGCGCAACGGTTCTATCTCGCCGCGTACGCGCTCTGGCAGACGAACGGTAACCGGGAGGCGGTTCCCGAAGCCGCCCGCGCCGAGTTCCCCCCGAGCAGTGACTGAGTTCTCTGCCGGGCTATGGGCGGATCGCCCCCCGCCTCTCGGCACCGCGGGTGATGGGGCGGGAACCCGACGCGGCACGCGCCGTTAGTACAAGAACGGCCCATGATCGGGGCGAAACCTGCTACTATCATCACTATGAAAACTGTTATCACCGGGGCGACCGGCTTTATCGGCACGGCATTGACCGCGCGTCTTCTCGCGCAACACCACACGGTTACCGCCCTGTCTCGCGATCCGGCGCGGGCGCGGGAGACGCTGGGTGACGCGGTGCGTTGCCTCGATTGGAGCGGCGACGGCGAGTGGCAGGAGGCGGCGCGGGACGCGGACACGGTATTTCACCTCGCGGGCGAGCCGATTGCGGGCCAGCGTTGGACGTCCGCGTTCAAGACGAAGGTGCTGGAATCGCGCGTCAATAGCACGCGGCGGATTGTGGACGCACAACCGACCGGCGTGCTGGTCAGCGCGTCGGCGGTCGGCTACTACGGCGACCGGCACGACGACATCATCACCGAGACCGACCCGCCCGGCGATGATTTCCTCGCTGAGGTGTGCGTCGCGTGGGAGGCCGAGGCACACCGCGCGACAACGCCGAGTCGCGTCGTCACGCCGCGCATAGGGATCGTGCTGGGGCAAGGGGGTGGCCCGCTCCAGAGTCTGCTCTACCCCCCCGGCTCGCCGATCTCGCCCTTCAAAATAGGACTTGGCGGCCCGCTCGGGAGCGGGCGGCAGTGGGTGCCGTGGGTCCACCGGGACGATCTGGTCTCGATGCTAATCTGGGCGGCGACGGAGCCGGGGGTACGTGGGGTGTTTAACGCAGTCGCGCCGAACCCGGTCACCAGCGCGGAACTGGCGCACGCGATCGGGCGGGTCTACCACAAGCCGGCGGTGCTGTCGGTGCCGGAGTTCGCGCTCAAGGCGGTGGTGGGAGATTTCGCGTACGCCCTGCTGTACAGCCAGCGCGTCGCACCGACCGTGGCCGCGTCGCTCGGGTTCGCCTACCGGTTCCCCGAGATTGACGGCGCGTTGCAAGACTTACTGGCGGGTTAGGTGAGCGGCTAGGAGGCCAGCGCGGTGGGTACCGTCGAGGCGCGGGTGTCACGGCGAACGGTGAACCGTTTCGGGGCGGGGTACCGCTAGCAGGGTCTGGCCCGTGCCGTCGGCGCGGGTGACACCGGTCAGGTTGCCGTTCCCGTCGTAAGCGTAGGACGCGCTGGGAAGTGGACTGAAGTCCTGGAATAGTGCTTGCAGCCGGTCGTCGCTGTCGTACTGGTAGAGCGTGGTGTGCCCCGCGCCCGTCAGCCGCGTCCGGTTGCCGACGCCGTCATACGCGTAGGAACGGCTCCCGGTCTGGGGGTTGCTCTCCGTGACTAGTCTGCCCAAAGCGTCGTAGGTGTAGGCCGTCGTGCCGTTCAAACTGTCGGTCTGCGCGGTGCGCCGACCGTCCGGGTCGAGGTCATAGGCGAAGGACGCGCCGACGGAGTTGTTGACGCCGACGAGCCGCTCCCCTTTGTCGTAGCCGTAGGTGGTAGAAACCCCGTTCGCCCGCACCAACCCGGTGCGAAGCCCGACCGCGTTGTAAGCGTAGGTGGTCTTCTTGCCGTCGGGGTGGATGATCATGGTCAGCCGGTTGAGGACATCGTACTGCCATTGCACGGTTCCCGTCGGTGTAGAGAGGCTGGTTTTGTTGCCGTTCTCGTCGAAGGTGTAGTCGAGCGCGATCCCGGAGGGCGTGACGACCCGCGTGGGCCTGCCGCGCAGGTCGTGGTACCACGTCACGGCGCGCCCGTTCTTGGTGGCACTGCGCTTGCTGCCGTCCTGCCAGTAGGCGTAGGCGACGGTGGACCCGTCGTAGCCGGTGCGGGAGAGGAGCCGCCCGGTCGGTTCGTCATAGGCGAATGTCGTGGCGTGCCCGTTGTAGTCGGTGCGCGACGCGACGCGCCCGTCCAAGCGGTACGTGACGGAACTCGTCTGCCCGCCGGGTCGAACGGTGCGAATCATCCGTCCGCGGTTGTCGTACTCGAACTTCGTCACGTGGTTGTTCGCGTCGGTCTGGCTCGTCTTGTGACCCAGTTCGTCGTAGCCGTAGGTCGTGGCGTTGGTTCCCGCGTCCGTGACCGTCGAGAGCCGCCCTAACTTGTCATAAGCGTACTGGGTTGTCCGGCCCGATCC
>JAYUUO010000108.1:0-13043 GCA_043754515.1 Armatimonadota bacterium | reverse complement strand
GCCCACACCCACCGACCCGCCGTCCGTACCCGCGCCCGCTCGTTGGATAATCGGCCAAACTACGACGCAATCGCCCTACACGCGATCTACCCGTCCCGCAGGCAACTTGTTTGCGGTACGCGCCGCGTGGGTAACTGATAAAACGACATTCATTAGCAGGCTTGCCGAATCAGGAGGCACCATTATGCGGTACGAACAGGTTTATGGCATTTTTAGCAACGCGGAGTACGCGGAGCGAGCAATCTCGGCTTTGAAGGATCACGGGGTGCGCGACGACGAGATCTCCGTGGTGCGCCGCTCCGACGGGAAGGGTTTACCCGAGATCGAGGAGGGCGGCTCACGTGGTATCACGGTGACGACGCCCCAGGACGCGACCGCCGGAGCCTTGAAAGGCGGCGCGGTCGGGATCGCGCTCGGCGTCCTCGCTGGTGCCGTCATGCTGACCGTCCCCGGCGTAGGGCCTATCCTCGCGGCGGGGCCGCTCTGGGCCGCGTTCGGCGCGGCGGCGGCTACCGGCGCGGCGGGCGCGGCACTCGGCGGCGTGGTCGGCTACCTGGTAGACCAGGGCGTGCCCGCCGACAGGGCAAACATCTACGCGGGGGCGATCAGCCGAGGCGACACGTTAGTCTCCGTTAACTCGCGTCACGAACCGGCTGGCGAAGCGATGATCCTTTTGGAGAAGTACGGCGCGACCGAGATCGCCCGGCATAACGTCGGCGACCCGGCGGATCCCGCAGAGCCGGTGATCACGGAGTTGACGCCGCCGGAGCCTGTCCAGATAGTAGCGGAGGCGAACGTCACGCCCGCCGCGCCGCCGACGCCCGAAATGCAACACCTCCCGACCGTTTAAGCGTACGACGGGCGCATCGCCATCAGTCCCCGCTCGAGGACGCGCGCACGGGCGGGAGCGGGGGCAAGTCTTTGGGTGCCTTTTTCGTGGATGCGTGTTTCACTTCGCCCGTCTCCATAAAAGCCACCCGCTCGGCTATATTGGTGCAGTGGTCGCAGATCCGCTCCAGGTAGTGCGCGACGAACAGCAGATACGAGGCTTGCAACACGGACGACGGGTCCTCCTGCATGATCAGTTGCAACTCCTTTCGCATCCGGGCGTACAGCGCGTCCACGTTGTCATCCCCGGCGATCACCCGCTCCACGCGGGCTAGGTCGCGGTAGACGAACGCTTCCAGGGCGTCATGGAGCATCTGCCGGGTCATCTCGCCGAGGCGCGGGATATCCACGAGCGGCTTGTAGTACATCTCGCGCCCCATGCGCTGGCTGATCTTGGCGATGTCCACGGCGTGGTCGCCGATACGCTCGATGTCGGTGATCACCTTCAGCGCGGCACTGATCACGCGCAGGTCACCGGGAGACGGGCGCGGTAGGGCGAGGAGACGCAAGCACATCGCCTCAATCTCGATGTCCATCCGGTCCACTACGTCGTCGCGCGGCATGATCGTCGCCGCGAGCGACCCGTCCTGCTCCGTCAGAGCGCGGAGCGAATCGCGTACCAATTCCTCGGTCGCCGCGCCCATTTCCAGCATGCGTCGGCGCAGTTCGACCAGCGAGTCCGCCCGCGACGAGTCCGCCGCCTCATCTCCCGTATATTTCAGTCCCGCGAGGTCGGAGGGCACGTGCGACCCGTTCAGCGAATGTAAACCATTTAGTGTAAGCGACATTGTGTCTCCCGTCCCCCCCGCCGCGCGGAAGGGATCATCCGAACTTTCCCTTGATATAATCTTCGGTCTGCTTATGTTCCGGTCTCATAAACACCTGATCCGTCTGCCCGAACTCGATCAGGTCTCCCTTGTAAAAGAAGCCTGTGTTATCGCTGATGCGCTTCGCCTGTAGCATGTTGTGCGTCACGATCACGATCGTGTACTCGCGCCGGAGCGAGTCCATCAGTTCCTCTATCTTTTGCGTGGACGCCGGGTCGAGCGCGGATGTCGGCTCGTCCATCAGCACCACCTCGGGGCGCGTCGCCAGAGTGCGGGCGATGCAAAGTCGTTGCATCTGGCCGCCGGACAGCGCGAACGCCGACGCCTTCAGTTTGTCCTTCACCTCGTCCCATAAGGACGCCTGTCGTAAACACTGCTCCACCAGCGCGTCCAACGCCTCTCTATTACCACTCCCGTGAAGTCGCGGCCCGAACGCGACGTTGTCGTAGATGCTCATCCCGAACGGGTTCGGCTTCTGGAATACCATCCCAACCCGCTTGCGCAGTTCCGGCTTGTCAACGTCCGCGCTGTAAATATCCACTCCGTCCAGCGCGACCAGACCGTCCACGCGCGAGCCGGGGTCAACCTCCTCGTTCATGCGGTTCAAGCAACGCAGAAAGGTGGACTTGCCGCAACCGGACGGCCCGATCAGTGCCGTAATGCGCCGGTCATAGAGCGGCATGCTGATCTTCTTCAGCGCGTGCGTGCCGTCGCTGTAGTGGAAGTCAACGTTTTTCGTCTCGATACGTACCGGGATCGTGCCCGGCGCGTCGGGGTATTCGCTCCCTTTGCCGAGCGTCACCGACCCGGCGTTCGTGCCGCTGGCCACCCCGACACCGTTACGTAACGCCGCCCCCGGCGCTTCCCTGGTTTTATTATTGCTCGTCATAGTCTGTCTCCCCTGTCTGTCTGTCCGTCGTGTGCCCGGCGGGATCGGCGGGTCACCATTTACGCGCCTTGCGGAGCCGCGCCCGTATCGTAATCGCCACCAAGTTGACCGCGAACACGATCAGGAGCAACGTCAACGCCGTGCCGTACTGGAGCGCGGGCGTCGCGCCCACCACCTGCGTGACTAGGTAATAAAGGTGGTATGGTAGCGCGAGTACCGGCTCGTACAAAGCCGGGATTATCGAATAGCGTGTTTTAGCCGCAACCACCGCCGTGAGAATGATCGGAGCCGTCTCGCCCGCCGCGCGCCCGATGGCCAGGATCGCGCCAGTCAGAATGCCGGGCAGGGCGGCGGGCAATACCACCTTCCAGATCGTCTGCCACTTCGTCGCGCCGAGACCCGCGGCCCCTTCGCGGAACGAGCGCGGCACGGTTTTGAGTGCCTCCTCGGTGGTCGTGATGATCACCGGGAGCACCAGCACCGCGAGCGTCGCCGCGCCCCAGAGCAGGGTCGAGCCTTGCCAGACGTGCCGCTTCGTGAACCCGCCGAAGTAGTCGAGCCACGCGCCCAGGAAGTAGACGAAAAGCCCCAGCCCGAACAGGCCGTGAACGATGGACGGCACCCCGGCGAGGTTGATAATCGCCATTCGGATTACCCGCGTCACCGGACCCCGGCTTGCGTACTCGGTCAGATAGACTGCCGCCGAAATGCCGAGCGGCAGGGCGAGGATGATCGTGCCGATCATCAGCGCGAACGTTCCCGCGATCTGCGGCCCGATGCCGCCCGCCGTATCCCCGTCGGCGGGCGGGAGCGTCAGAAAGCCGGGTGTGAACAACTTGCCGAGGCCACCCCAAAGCAGACTCCCGAAAATGAACAGCATCGGCACCACGACACAGAGCGCGCCGAGTCCCATCAGGGCGAACATGAACTTCTCGAACCCGAGCCGCGCGGAGGTTTCCTGCGAGCGCATGAGCCTGGACGGAACACTCATTGTTGCAACTGCCCTTTTCGGAGCGCGTAACTGGCCACCAAGTTGATTATAAAAGTGATAATGAATAGCACGATGCCCAGCATGAACAGCGCGTGGTAATGCGCGGTGCCGGTCGGGGCCTCGCCCATCTCCGCCGCGATGGTCGCCGTGATCGTGCGGCACACCTCGCCGTACGCGGGGAACAGGTTCGTAAACCCTTTGACCGGATTGTTCATCATCGTTGTTAGGGACGCCCCGACGCCGTTCCCGGTGACCATCAGCACCACCATCGTTTCGCCGATGGCGCGCCCGACGCCGAGCATCACCGCCGCGATGATCCCGGAGAACGCCGCCGGGACGGAAACGCGCCGAATAGTCTCCCAGCGCGTCGCCCCGAGCGCGAGGCTACCCTGTTTCAGTTCCCGCCCGACGGCTGACAGGGCGTCCTCGGAGATCGTCGCGATGGTCGGGATCGCCATGAACGCCAGCGTGATCGAACCGGCAATCATGGTCGTCCCCGTGTCCAACTTGAACGTGTGCGCGAGCGCGGGGGCGAGTACGGTGAATCCGAAGAAGCCGAGCACCACCGAAGGGATCGCCGCGAGCAGCTCCACGGCGGGCTTCACGATGTCGCGCACCCGCGCCGGGGCGATCTCCGCGAGGTAGATAGCGGTCGCAAGTCCTAGCGGGATCGCCACCGCGACCGCGCCCAGCGTGACCAGGAGCGACGACAGCAGGAGCGGGACCAGCCCGAAGCGCGGCACGTCGGAGGTCGGGTTCCAGCGGGTTTCAGTCAGGAACTTGCCGAAGTTGTACTCGCCGAAGAGCGGGAACGCTTCTTTGGCGATGAAAAGCAATATCAGAAGCACGAGCACGATGGACAGCAACCCACAGGCGTAGATCCAGCCCGTGATCAACTTCTCGCCGAACACGGCGAGCGGTGCCCGGCGCGAGGTCAGTGCCCCACTCGCGCCGGAAGATTTGTGGGTGCTCGCGGTTGTTACTGCCATGATAATCGTCCCGGTGTCGTTGAACAGCGGGGAGCGCGGACCCGCCGTAGCTCCCCGCATCCGGGTGGTGCCTTCCTACTTCAGCGTGATGTAGCCTTGCTTCTCGACAATCTTCTGGCCCGCTTCGCCAGTCACGAAGTCGAGGTACGCCTTCGCGGTGCCGGTCGGCTCGCCCGAGACGTAATTATATAGGGAGCGCGAGATCGGGTACTTGCCGGAGTGGACGTTCTCCGCAGTCGGCAGGATCGCGGGCTGGCCCGCCGCGAACGAGATAGGCACCTCTTTAACCACGCCCTTCCGGGTGTACTCGCCCGCGAAGGAAACGCCCAGGTAGCCGATACCGCCCGCGTTCTGCGCGACGTTGGTGGCGATCGGCGGGTTGGCACCATTCGAGATCATGTCGGCGCGGTAATCCACTTTCTTCAGCACTTCCTCTTTGAAGTAAGAGTAGGTGCCGGACGAGGAATCGCGCCCGGAGGCGACGATCTTCTGGTCCGCGCCGCCGACCTCCTTCCAGTTCTTGGTCTTGCCGGTGTAGATGTCGGCGAGTTGCTGGAGCGTGAGCGATTTGATCGGGTTCTTCGGGTTCACGATGATCGTGATGCCGTCTTTCGCGACCGCAACCTCTTTAACAGTAATGCCCTTCGCTTTGGCCATACCGGTCTCTTTGCCCTCGATCTTGCGCGACGCGTCGGCGATGTCGGTCGTGCCCGCTATCAGCGCGGCGATCCCCTGGCCCGACCCGCCGCCAGAGACGGTGATGTTCGCGCCGGGGTTCGCTTTGGCGAACTCCGCGGTCCACTCCTTGGCGAGTGGGAGCAGGGTCTCGGAACCCTTGATCGTCAGGGCGTCCTTAGTGCTAGAGCCGGTCGTGCCTCCCCCGGTTGTGGTCGTGCTCCCGGTGGCGGGGGCACCGCCATCATTTTTCGCCTGGGGCGGGGGGCAACCGGCGAGGAGCGGGAGGGTAGCGAGTGCCACGGCGATCAGGGCGGCGCGGCGAGTATAGGTGATGTAGTTCATCGTGAGGAAGACGTCCTTGCGTGTCAAACGGGCAAATAATTTGTCATGCGGGGTTTGTGAGAAGGCCAACAACTGTTAACCACCGCCCTGAAAGCAATTGTAGCACGTCAAAACCACTGGAATGTTAAGAGCATGTTAAATATTAAGAGACAGGAGTTGCGCGATTCGTCGGGGGACGCGGGTCGGGGTCCGGCAGCGGGGACGCGGATTGAATCTCCCGGTCGGGACTCGGGTTGAGGCCCTGGCGTCGGGGAACGCGGGTCGGGCCCGGCGTCGGGGCTTAGATCATGCCCCTTCAGCGCGAATATAGGGACTTATCGTGACCGATGTGCCGTATACTTCGCTCAATATTTCCGCCGTCAACACTTTCTCTGGCACGCCCGCCGCGAAAAGGTTGCCGCCCCGCAGGAGCAGCACCTTGTCCGCCCAATCACGCGCTACGTTGAGATCGTGCAGCACGGCGACCACGCCGCGCCGCGCTGGATCCTCACGTACGAAGCCGTGCGCCTCACCCAGCACCCGACCGGCGTAGCGAAGATCCTGATGCGCCGTCGGCTCGTCGAGCAGGATCAGCGGGGCGTCCTGCGCGAAGGCGCGGGCGAGCGCGACGCGTTGCCGCTCCCCGCCCGAGAGCGATAGAACGGAGCGGTCGGCGAACGCGAGCAGATCGAGCCGCGCCAGCGAATCGTTTACGCGCCCGGCGGATTCCGCCCCGAGCGAGACCGCCTCGTGCACGGAGAACGCGAACGGCATGGGGTTGTCCTGCGGCACGAACGAGCGTAGGCGGGCGAGCTGACGCGCCGAAAGCCGTCCGACCGCGACGTCCCCGAACCGGGTTTCGCCCCCCACAATCCCCTCGGGGAGTCCGGCGACGGCGCGGAGCAGGGTAGATTTGCCCGCGCCGTTCGGTCCCAGGATCGCCACGCACTCGCCCGGCGCGACCTCGAAGTTGACGTTATGTACGGCGAAGGGGCCGTTTTTGCGGTACCGGACACAGATGTTCACGGCGCGGAGGAGAGGAGTAGGAGACGGCACGGCGGGGTAGTGTACCGTTTTTCCGGCGCGTGCCTCGCAACAGCCCGGAGGGGGAGAGAGGTCACGACAGCAGGAAACGTTCGATCCACGCCCCCCATGTGTTATAATCGCGTAGGAATAACGAAGATTATTGAGAGTTTCTTTCGCTTGCTCAGGTAGAGAAGCCCATGACGGCCATTAGCGGCGCGACGGCGTCGTGGCGAACCGATCTTTCACGTATCCGTTAGAACTTAAAAGAATAGGATGACACCCGAATGGATGGGCAAATACAGACGGGGTTTCCGGGGATGGAGAGCGACTCCGACAGCATCACAATCAGCAAATCCGAGGGCGGGCAGTCCTCAGGCAGGACTCACCCCGCCATCGCCGCCGACGAGGCCACCGACGCCGCGCGTTCGCGCCGCGCCGCCCGGCTCCTCGACACCGTGCGGGACGGTCATCTGATTCTCGACGCCGACTTCCGTATCCTCTACGCGAACGTCGAGGCGGGGCGCATCAATAACAAGCCCGTGGACGCGTTTTTGGGGCGCACTCATTGGGAGGAGTGGCCGGCTTCGGTGGGCACCATCGTCGAGGAGACGTACCGGCGCGTCCAGCGCGAACGCGTGCCCGAGCAGTTCGAGTATCACTACTTCGTGCCGGGCGCGTACGATGTCTGGCTGGCGATCAATGTGTACCCCGACGAGAACGAAGGCGGGATCCATATTGTCTACCGCGACGTGACTGACCGCAGACGGCTGGAAGAAGGGGCGCGGGAGGGCGCGGAGCGGCTCCGCGCGCAGGCGGACGTCATGCCGCAAATCGTCTGGGCGGCGGCGGCGGATGGTAGCGTTGACTACTACAACCGCCGCTGGTACGAATATTCGGGACTGACGCTTGAGGAGACGCGGGACTGGGGCTGGCAGACCGTCATCCACCCGGAGGACGTCGGTCGCGCAACGGCGGCGTGGGTCGCGGCGATCAGGGCGGGCACCCCCTGCGAAGTGGACTACCGACTGCGCCGCGCGGACGGCGAATGGCGTTGGCATCTCGCCCGCTCCGTCCCGATCCGCGACTCGGACGGCGGCTCGGTGATCCGCTGGGTCGGTAGCGCGACCGACATTGAGGAGCAGAAGCGCGCGCAGGAAGAGTTGCGCGAGCAGGGCGAGCTACTGCTCCGCCTCGTCGAGAGTAGCCCCGACTGCATCAAGACTCTGAGTCTGGACGGGCGCGTAATGACCTTGAACGAGGGCGGGCTGGACATCCTGCAGATAGATGACTTCGCGGACATCTGCGGCCTGGACTGGAGAACTTTTTGGCGCGACGAAGTGGCACTGAAAGCCGTCGAAATGGCGCTCACTACGGCACGGGCGGGCGGGCGCGGGCAGTTCCAGGGCTTCTGTCCGACATTCAAGGGCGAGCCGCGCTGGTGGGACGTGGTGGTAGTGCCGCTCCTGAGCGCGGACGGCGAACCGGAACAGCTTCTGGCGGTATCGCGCGACGTGACCGCGCGGCACGAGGCGTGGAAGCGGGAGCAGTTCCTGTCGGAGTTCACGGCGCGTGTTCGCGGCTTGCCCAATCCTTCCGACGTGCTGTACGAGACGGCGAGGAGCGTCACCGAGTACGTGGGCGTGCAACGTTTTGTCTACGCGGACATAGACGAGGGCGCGGGGACGGCGACGGTGCGCCGCGATTTCACGCGCGGCGACTTCCCGAGCATGGGGGGCGTTTATCCGCTCTCGGTGTTCGACCCGTACCTGATCACGGGCCTGCGGGGGGGCCGGGTGGTGATGAGCACCGACCTTGAAAGCGACGCGAACCTCGCGCCCGAGTATCTGGACTTTCTGCGTGCGTCCGGGGTGCGCTCTCTCCTGTGCGTGCCGATCCTTAAAGATGACAGATGGGTCGCCGGCGTCACGCTCCACTGCGCCGAGCCGCGCGAGTGGACGGGCGACGAGACGGCGTTTCTGACCACCGTCGCGGAACAGACCTGGCTCGCGGTCGAGAACGCGCGGCTGGAGAGCGAGACGCGCCAGCATTCCGAGCGGGAGCACCTGCTCAACGAGGTCGGCGCGGCGGTCCGCTCTCTGCTCGACACGGATGATATCTTGAAGTCGGTGGTCACCACGCTCGGGCAGAGCCTGCCGGTGGATCGTTGCTACTTCGTCCGCTATAACTACACGGAGGATATCGCACTGGTGGCACCCGAGTGGCACCGGGAGGGCACCGCCGCGTTCGACCAGCGCGTGTACCGGATGAACACCGGCTCGATCGGATATGACCCCGATTTCCGGGCGGGGCGCACCTACCGGGTGGGCGACGTCGCGTCACTCCCGCCTGAAAGCGGCGCGCCGCTCCTCGAACTGAACGCGCGCGGGGTGGTTCATGTGCCCATCATGATCGGGGAGGACCAACTCGCTTTAGGCATCATGACGGCCGAGCCGCGCGACTGGACGGACGAGGAAGTGCGGTTACTAGAAAATGTGGCGACGCTGACCCGGTCGGCCCTGGAGTTCGCCGGTGCCCAGAAACGCGAGCGAAACATTGCCGACCAACTCCAGAAAGCCCTCCAACCCGCGACACCGCCCGAGGTGACGGGCCTCGACCTCGCCTCATTCTACCGCCCCGCGCTGGAGGAGGCGGGCGTCGGCGGCGATTTCTTCGACGTGTTCGCGCTGGGTGATGGGCGGGCCGTGCTTGTGGTCGCCGACCTGTCGGGTAAGGGCCTCAAGGCCGCGAGTCAGGTGGCACTGGTGCGCTATCAACTGCGCTACGCCCTGCACACCGCCGACTTCAAGGAAGGGCACGCGCTCGCCCGCGCCGTGGAAACCCTGAGTGGCGTCCTCGCTACCTACGAACTGCTCACAGGGTTCGCCACGATGATCGTCGCTATCTGGGACGCGGCGGCGCGTTCGCTGACCTACGTCAACTGCGGCCAGGAGCCGGGGCTGGTGTTCCGGGCGGCATCGGGAACCGTGGAGATGCTATCGGCGACCGGCCCCGTGCTCGGGGGATTTATAGGAGGCGTGTTCAGCGAGCAGGTGGTTACAATAGGAACCGGCGATATACTGGCGTTCTTCACGGACGGATTGACGGAGGTCGGGCCGACCCGCAAAGAGATGCTGAAGGTGGAAGGCGTGCGCGATATCTTCTACGAATGTTGTTCGGATGCCCCGGCACCCACCGCCTTCCCGAACACCCCACCCCTACGCGACCCGCGCGCCATCGCGGACCGGCTGATGGAGGGCGTGGACCGCTTCGGTAGCGGCGGCGTGCGCGACGACGTCGCGTTCCTTATCGGTGTGGCGGAGGTGGGTGCATGAACGGACTGAATACCCCGCTGAACTTCGAGAAACTCGTCGAGGAGAGCGGCGACGCGCTCGTGGTCATTGACGCGACCTGGCATTACGTCTACTTCAACTCCGAGGCGGAGCGGCTACTCGGCCGCCCGCGCGCGGAGGTGATCGGCAAAAACTTGTGGGACGTGTTCCCGCTTGAACTGGCCACGCCGCTCCACGATCGGATGCAACACACGATGCGCGAGCACGTGCCGACCCAGTTCGACTACCACTTTGTGTCCGCGAACGTCTGGCTCGAAATCCGACTCTTCTCCGCCGATAATGCCGGTGTGCCGGGAGGGGTCGCCGTCTACGCGCGCGACATCACCGCCCGTCGAAGGAGCGAGGCACTGCTGGCCGAGAACCTGAACCTGCTTTCCGCCATCGCCTACGGCACGGGGGACGCGGTGTTCGTGAAGGACAGGGAGGGGCGCTACCTGTTTGCGAACGAAGCGGTCGCCCGCACGGTCGGCAAGCCGGTCCTTAAAATCGTCGGATTCTTCGACGGCGACATAATGCCAGACGACGCGGCGCGGGCGGTGCTGGCGAACGATCTCGCCGTGATGGAGGCGGGGCAACCGCTCGTTACCGAGGAGACGGTACCGGACGCGGACGGCATGCCCCACTACTTCATGGCGGCGAAAAGCCCCTACCGTGACGCCATAAGTGGTGCCATCATTGGCATCATCGCCACGTCACAGGATATTACGGACCGCAAATTGGGCGAGACGGACCGCGCGGCGGCACTATCGCGGCAACGGCGGTTCATGCGCGAGGTGGTGTTCAGCCTGACCGAGGGCAAGTTCCGCCTGTGTCTATCGGAGGCGGATCTGCCCGCGCCGCTCGCGCCCGCGTCCGACCCGGCGGAGCTAACGGTGCCCGCCCTGCGCCCCTTCCGCAAGCAACTCAACGCGATCACGGCTCTAATGGGGTTCGCGGTTCAGCGGGCGCAGGACATCGAGACGGCGGTCGGGGAGGCGACGATGAACGCGGCGACGCACGGCGGCGGCGGCGCGGGCACGATCCGCGCCGATACGGAGCGCGGCGTCATCCAGATCTGGATACGGGATGGCGGTGGCGGGATCTCCGAGGAAGCACTGCCCCGGGTTCTGGAGAAAGGCGTATCGTCGGCGGGAACGCTCGGGCACGGCTTCTCCCTGATGCTACAAACGTGCGACCGCATCTACCTGCTCACGGGTCCCGGCGGGACCACGGTGGTGCTAGAAATGGATTGCGCCGCGCCGGAACCCGCCTGGCTGAAGTCTTTCGTGTGACACGGCCGCGCCGACAGTGCTAGGCAGACGACGTTCCCGGAGGCGGCGTGACATACAGCGGGACGAGCGAGTCGGTGTCATCGAACTCGCCGCGCTCCAGCCGGAGGAACGCTAGCCGGGCGATCACGGACGCCCTCGGCGCGCCGACTGCCAGTGCCGCGCCCGTCGCCGAGCCGGGGGGCGACGCGGCTAGAATCTTCGCGGCGATTTCGCCGACGATCAGAAACGCGCCCCTCGGGTTGCCGACCATCTCGCGCCCCATCGCGGCTATGGCATCGTTCGCGACCACGGATGGGGTGGCGAGCGGGGTGATGCTCCCCCCGGCATAGAACGCGGCGACGGACTCGGAGTGGCGTGTCGGCGCGACGCACGCGAGCGGTAGTCCGGTGAACGCGAGCGGTTCCGCCAGTCCGTCTAGAGACGAGACGCCAACCACCGGTTTATCGAGCGTCATCGCCCACACCTTCGCCATCGTCACCCCGACGCGAACCCCGGTGAAGGAGCCGGGTCCCAGGCCCGTCGCGAACGCTTCGATGTCCGCGAGCGTCACCCCGGCGTCGCGCAACACGAACCCGATCACGCCGGGGAGGCGCTCGATTAAGCGTCGCTCGTGACGGAATGCGTATTCGGCGCGGCAGACCAATCCGTCCGAGACCGCGACGGAGCAGGTGTCGCCGGACGTGTCCAGGGCGAGGATTAGCACGCGCCGTGCCACTCCCGGTTGAAGTTCTCCCACCGCGCCCCGCGTCCCACGATTCGGAGCGTCCGCTCCTCCCCGCCCGTGTCGTCCAGCGCGATTTCCAGGCGTTCGGAGGGAAGCGCAGCGAGGATATGCTCCGCCCACTCGACCACCGTGATCCCGTCGCCGGTGACGACCACTTCCATTAAGCCGATTTCGTCGGCGTCGGCGGGGTGGGAAAGGCGGTAAGCGTCTGCATGGTAGACCGGGTACTTACCGCCCCGGTACTCGTGGAGCAGTGCGAAAGTCGGCGAAGTGACGGCGTTCTCCGGCACGCCGAGGGCGGCGACCAGTCCGCGCGTGAACGTCGTCTTGCCCGCGCCGAGGTCGCCGGATAGGGTGAGCACATCGCTAGGGCGCAAGAGGGGGGCAAGCCGCGCCGCGACCGCCTGTGTTTCGGTAGCACTTCGCGTCCGGATCGTGATGA
The DNA here is from genome assembly GCA_043754515.1 of Armatimonadota bacterium. Classification (GTDB taxonomy): domain Bacteria; phylum Armatimonadota; class Armatimonadia; order Armatimonadales; family Armatimonadaceae; genus JACMIU01. Next base: position 647 of record JAYUUO010000108.1, on the reverse strand, counting down.
GTTCAGGGGTGTCGCTGTCGGGAGCGTTGCTGTCGGTGGCCACGGGTTTCGTTATACCGCGTCGGGGGGGCGCTTGGGGTCTCTCCCTAAAGGTAGCCGCCTCGGTACCTCCCCTGTCTATCCCGAGATCGCATCCCCCCTACCCCCCCTCCCCGCGCTAGAGAGGGGAGTTAGGGGGGGGGGGAGGTCCCGCGAGAGGTTAGTTTCTGCGGCGAGCCAACGTAATCCCGCCGATCAGCGCGGGCAGGCATAGCAAGCCGAGCGTCCCCGCCTCGGGCACTACCACCACCGATGTGGTGTAGTTCACCTTCGGCACCGTAGCACCACCCTGGTCCCCTGAGAAGTAGTTCTGGTACTTGAAGAACGTGTCCGTAGTGGTTGTGTTGATGCGTAAGAACACGAACTTGCCCGCATTCGCCCCGGTCGCGTACTGTGCATTGAGATATGACCGGAGGTTCACGCTACCGGTGGTACTCGTCGTGAACGCGTCGCCGCTCGTCGCCGACGTAGCGCCCACCTGCCGGAAACCCTGCTGGATTACCGTCGCGTCCGTCGCGTCCGCCGTGCCGAAGTAGTAGTCACCCCCGACCACGGTGGACGCCGTCCGCGCGCCCAGGCCGTAGATGTCGCTCGGGGACGACGCGAAT
>JAYUUO010000107.1:0-13248 GCA_043754515.1 Armatimonadota bacterium | reverse complement strand
TCGTGATTGACGAGTCCTCCATGCTCGACCTGAACCTGACGCACAAAACCCTGCGCGCGGTGCCGGACGGGGCGCAGGTGATCTTCGTCGGCGACGTGGACCAGTTACCGTCCGTGGGGCCGGGGAACGTGTTGCACGATCTGATTACCAGTGGGCGCGTGCCGGTGGCGCGGCTGACGCAGGTGTTCCGGCAGGCGGCGCAGAGCAAGATCATCACCAACGCGCACGCGATTAACAAGGGCAAAATCCCCGAACTGCTCCCGCCCTCGGAGGCGAAGAACGGCGCGGACTGCGTGTTCATCGAGATCAGCGAGCCGGAGGAGGCCATCGAGAAGATCAAAGGGGTGGTCGCGCTGTCGCTCCCGCGCATGGGGTTCAAGCCGGACGAGATTACGGTGCTAACCCCGATGCAGCGCGGCTCGCTCGGCGGCAAGAACCTGAACGAGATTTTGCAGGGCGTTCTCAACCCGCCGTCGCCGATGAAGCCCGAGCATATACGCGGTCCGGTGACATTCCGCGTCGGCGACCGCGTGATGCAACGGCGCAACAACTACGACAAAAACGTCTTCAACGGCGACGTCGGGAACATCCTCAGCATTGACCCGGAGGAGCAGACGCTTTCCGTCAAGTACCCCGAACAGACCGTGGAGTACGAGTTCTCGGACGTGGACGAATTGATGCTTGCTTATGCTTTAACTACGCATAAATGCATCGCCGCTTATGAGAAGGTGTGGACGACTCAGGGACTTGTGTCGATCAAAGATTTACGTGTCGGCGAATGCGTCGCGACAGGACGCAATAACGGGGCGTTCGGCTCGGTCACCGCGAAGTGGGAGACGGGCGCGAAGCCAGTCTGGCGTGTGACGACGAAGGCCGGGTACCAGATAGACGTTTCTGAGGAACACCCGCTTCTGGTACAAAACCCCGACGCCCCGTCCAGCACTTGGCGCACAGCGGGAGAATTACGGGCGGGCGATTTCTTGTGCTTGAACCGGAAGCCGTCGGGCACGGAAGCCGATGTCGCGTTGCCACCCGCTCCGCAACTCCCCGGGCGCCGCGCCCTTCCTCCGCCTGTCCCATCAATACTCACCGAGCATCTTTGCTACTTGCTCGGTGCTATAATCGGCGACGGCTCCTATCGGGATCGCAAGGACGGGACCGTGGAGTTTACGAACGCCGACCCGGTCATCCTGGCACGTGTCGAGTCTATCCTGACGAGCTACGGCTTGCGAGTCTGTCACTATGATGGAGGGCATGGTCCCGCGCGACGGTTGTATGTTGTCTCCCGCTCATTCCGCCGCTGGCTTCTGGAGATCGGCCTGGAATACGTGGTCGCCGATGCGAAGTCCATCCCGGCGGTGCTCTGGGCGGGGTCACTTGCTTGCAGGGCGGCGTTCCTGCGCGGGCTTTTCGACACAGATGGAAGCGCGGGCACTGGATCGAATCGCCAGATGCGCTTCGTCACCGCGTCGGAAACGTTGGGACGAGAGGTGCAGATGATGCTCCTCTCGCTGGGCATCGTCTCACGGCGCAGACAATGGACCGATCGGGCATGGTGCGTCGCTGTCGGGGGGACATCGCTCGCGGCGTTCGCGGAGCAAGTCGGCTTCACCGTGCCGCACAAACAGGATCGCCTCACAGCGGTATTGGCGAAGCAGCGGGCTGGTAAAACCAACGATGACACGCTCCCGCATGGCAACCGACTCGCCGCCGTCATGCAAGCGACTTTACGCGATAGCGGTGTCACCCTTAGCCACTCCCCGCTCGGTATCAAGGTCGGCGGCTTTCTCCGATCCGTGCGCGGTGGGACATTACGATTATCGTACCGCCACCTCCGGGACTGCGCCGAGTTGTTGCGACTAAACGCGTGTTCACCGTCCGGAGCAACACGACTTACGCTCGCGGACAATTACTTTCACGACCCTGTCGTGTCCGTTGTACAAACGGGGGAGATGGGAGTCATGTACGACATCACGGTGGAAGGGGAGCACTCCTTCGTCGCGGGGGGCGGGTTCGTCTGCCATAACTCGCAGGGTAGCGAGTATCCCGCCGCGATTATCCTGATGGCGAACCAGCATTACATGATGCTCCAGCGCAACCTCCTTTACACGGCTCTGACGCGGGCCAAAAGGATGGCGGTGATCATCGGGTCGAAGTACGCGCTGAAAACGGCGATCAACAACCGCCTGGTTACGCCGCGCTTCACTCGGCTCGCGGAGCGATTACAAAACCTGGTGGAGTCGCTGTCGGCGTCGTCGCGGCGTCAGGCGGCGTTGCCGGAGGGGGGCGGGAACGGGTTGAACCGGCGAGATTTGTCGCACCCGCCGCTTCCGGGTCGGCTTTTGTAGGCTGGGCGTGTGGTCTGTCGGCGTGTGTGTTGTCGCGGTGCGTGGTCTGTCGGCGCGTGGGGTGGTCTGTCGAGCGTGCCCCCACCCCCTAACCCCCTCCCCCGCTACGCAGGAGAGGGGGGACAGGACGGGCAGGTGTTTCTTTTGTTGTTGCTACCCTACCCAGGGCGAGCCGCTTGCCGACAAGCCGTGGGGCAAACGAGCCGACTCGTCAGTCGGTCCCGCAGGTCGAACAAGCCAAGAACCAATGAAAGAAACACCTGCCCGTCCTGTCCCCCCTCTCCTGCGTAGCGGGGGAGGGGGTTAGGGGGTGGGGGCACGCTCGACAGACCGCCCCACGCGCCGACAGACCACGCACCGCGACAACACACACGCCGACAGACCACACGCACCGCGACAACACACACACGTCGACATGCCCCGCGCCCATGCCCGAAGCAAGACCCGCGTGAAGCACCGGATACCCGCTCGCCGGTAGGAACGGTTCACCACCCGTACCCGCCGGTCGCCTGCACCCCAGCATAACCCCCCAACTCCCCCCACCAAAACCCACCATCTAGAAACTGTCTAAATCGGCCAATCAGATGGTAGAATCCTTCCAGCATCATTCATGCTCGGAGCGCGGCAACGAAAACGAACTCGCCGCGTCCGGCCCCCCAAGGAAGACCGAATTGAAAACACTATCCTGTTTCTTTCTTTTGGCACCCCTGACACTTTGCGCGACGGTGCCGTCGCTCGCCCAACTCCCGAGGAAGCCCGCGCCCCGTGGGATGCTGGAGGTGCCGTCCGCCGGGAAGGGGCGCATTCTGACTTCGCGTATGGGCGGGACCGCGTCGGCGCGGAAGATGCTGACCGCGCTCAAAATGATGTTGGGCGAGTACTTCGACAAGCCGATCACCGTCACGCGCGCCTTCGCCGACCCGGACGACCAGAACCTGCAAGCCGCGTTTATCGCGCGATTGAGAGGCGTTCCCGTGCGTGGGATAGTCGCGGTGACAATGAAAGGTGGGGCGGGGCAGGGCACGCTGATGTTCGATGACGCCCGAACGTTCGCAAAATCGTTCGGCGGAATGCGGTCGAAGAAGACTTCGGGCGGCGGGGGCGGCGCGCGGCGGTGGGCGGGCGGGCTGGTCAAACTCACCAGTCACACTGCGCCCGACGGTAGCGCGCGGATCAGCCTCCCGTCCGGGTTTCTGATCACCGGTGCCTACAAAGGCACCCTCGATATAGTCGGACCCAACGGCGCGGTAATGGCACTCGGTGCCGCTGCAATCTGCACGCGTCACGAGGCGGCGGGTATGTTCCCCGGCACCGCCGCCGTTGACTTCGACGATCCGGTGCGGGCGACGGTTGATTACGTTCGCTTTATAGGCGAGAAGGCCGGGACCCGGATCGTCATGAAGATCATTGACACGCAGCCGGTGCGCGACTGGCAGAACGGCCGCGCGGCGTTTATTCGCTACCAACTCACGGTGAAAGACAAGACGATAGAGGGCTTCGGCCTGTTCGCCATTATGCCGACCGATGTGAACCAGGCACTTTTTTATCAGTCCTATATCAACTCCTCTCCCGCCCACTATCGGACGCAGTTTCCGGCGATGCTCCAGGCGTGGGGAACCTACAGCATCAATCCGGCGGTCTTCAAAGAGCGGCTGATGGCGGCGGCGGCTTCGCTACGCGGAATGTCGGAGATCATTACGAGCGGTGGGCAGAGCAACGCGGCGGTTAACACGAAGGTCAGCGAGGCGTGGAGCGATTACATGCGCGACAAAGGGACGTGGTCTGACCCGAGCACCGGCGGTCGGTACAAGGTGGACAATACGCTCACGAACGGAGGCGGTACCCCGACGGTGAATGGCGTCGCGCTCGAACCGGTCGCGCTCGGCGATTTGTGAGTAGGAATCGCGGCAGTTTAAATAACACCCATGGACGAAACGAAAAACCAGCGCGGCGTTGACTTCGTGGGGCAGGATCTGGGCGGACGCGATTTCGCCGGGTATGACATGCGCGGCGCGAACTTCGCGGGCACGAACCTGACTGGGGCGAACCTCTCGGGTGCCGATCTGCGCGGTGCCAACATCGCCGGGGCGAATCTTGACGGTGCGGATCTAGCCGGGGCGAACCTACAAGCCGTCCGCGCCGATGACGCGACCCGCCTCCCTGACGGGTTCGCGCTACCGGATGGGGTGACACGCGGCCCGAAGTTGTCGTTCGAGGAGAAGGTGATGGCCTCCTACATGCCGGACGGACGGCTGACGCATATCCCGATGCGCCGCCGCAATCATCTCACCGTGCTACTGGATCATATGGTCGAGCAGTCGTTCGTCGTGGAGCGCATCTACCCGGAGAAGGAAGTCAACGCGCTCCTGTCGGTATTCCATCCAGACTTCGCGACGTTGCGCCGTCTGTTGGTGGACCTGCACTACATGACGCGGAGCGGGGGGATCTATCGCCGACTGGTGCGGCTCGACACCCTCAAGGAGCGGCTGATCGCGCTGGGCGAGGAACGAATCAAGTGGCCTGTCAGAACGGCGGAATAGTCTATGGGGAACTTTGACGACCCGCCTGTTGTCCACGAATAGCGGGGAGAGAACCGGGGTATACTGTCCGCGACGGTCCCGTAGCCGTGTTTCACTATCGCGTCACGTCAGCCCCGTTGCATCCCGAAACGATCTTTCATGTCAAATAACAACGCCATCCCCGTAGCGTCCGGCGAAAGCCACTGTAGCCCCTCCGCGCGAACCATTCTAACCGATCTCGCCGCGCGATTTCCCGGTACACCGCTTCTGGCGCTGGGGCAAACCGCTCTCTGGGATGAACCGACGAAAGCCTCGATACGCCGGTTGCTGGATCAGATCGCGCCGGACACCGAAATGGTGATCGCCGCGCACGACACCGATTATTTCGCGAAACTACCGGGACACCCTTCTAGCGCGGGCGAATCCGCCTACGCGGTCGTGCCGCACGACGACGCGAGAACGCGCGGGTTGTGGTCCGCCGCCGGGGAGATGAGCGCGTTTTTCGGTAGCGAGGATGTTCCCACTCGCCACGAGATCGAGAAGCGCGGCGCGGTTTCGCTGGCAAAGGCGATGTCGGTGGCGGCGGATAGGGACCCGCTTCTGTCTGATATGACCACCGCGTGGGGCTGGACGGGGATTATCTACACGCGCTGGGACAAGAAGATCGCCGCCGACGTGACGCTGTCCGAGATACTGCCCGCGCTGAACGCGCAGATGGAGCAGACATTCGCGGCGAGCGCGAAACTGTTAAAGAACGTGGAACGTGCCGCGAACGCCCGTCGGCTGGGGGAGACGATACGCGGCTGGGTGACGAACTTCGCGGTCGCGAACCCGGTTGCATCGCTCTCCGATCTGTACCGCGATCTGCTCCCACGCTTCTATGAACTACTGCTCGGCGCGAAGTCGGAGCACCTTGGCGTGTCCTCGACGATGAAACTGCTCCGGTTTAACACGAACACCGCGTGTCTGCCCCGGTTCGCGTTCGTTGACCTGTTTCTGAACCCCGCGACGCGTAAACCGGCACTCAATGCCTATGATCTGGCAGTCGGCGGCTCCGGTGCCTACACGTTGGACACCTTCGGTGAGGGCGCGTTGCCCTTCGATGTCGTAATTCCCGGCCAGGGGCGCGGTACGCTTTCGATCACGCCCGACGGCGCGGTGCGCATCCTCCTTTCGCCGGAGCCGCTAACGGTTTGTCCGGCGGGCAAGTTCTGCGCCCCAACCAGTGTCGAGGAGTTGGCGAAACTGCTCCAAGCCGAACTCGGGAGCGACATCGCGCTGATCGGCAAGGCGGTCGCCCTGCTACCGATGCTCGCCGCCGAATATGTATTCGTCTTTCACGAGGGCGCGAGTAGCTACAGCGACCGTACCGCGAGCATGCTGGACGAAATGCGCCGCCGCAACTTGCCGGTTCCGGTTGTCCATCCCATTCTGCGGGTCAAGTACGCGACGTGGGACGCGCTGGCGGCGGTGCCCGTTGCACCCGGCGACTTGGGAGACGCCCTGAACCTGCCGCCGTACCTGCGCCAAACGCTGGGGCGCGCCTCTATCGGGTTTGAGGACTTCGCCCTCTGCTGGCGTCGCGCCGTCGCGTTCGCCGAGCGCGACCTTAAAACGCTGGGCGAACTACGCTCGCCGCGCGATCTGCTCGCCTACCTCGCCGAGGAGCAGGAGGGCGATTGGGAAGCCAAAACGCGCGAGTACGAAGCCGCGCGGATGAGGCTTCTCACGATCAAGGAAAAGGCACAGGCGATTCAGGGGCGTATTTACACCCTTTATGATCAGGTGCGTCAACTGAAGATTGAGGCACTGCGGCTCGAACGGGAAAAGGGAGACGACTTCCGCGCCCGCGTGCAACCGGTGCGCGAACGGCTCGCGGCGACGGAAGACCCTGCCGAGGTGGCGATTCTGGAATCCGAAATCGTGTCGCTTCAGTCCGAGCGGTTCGTAACCTATGAAGCGGAGATCGAAATTCGGCGCGGGAGCGTGCGCTACGCGCTGGCGACAGTACGTGACTTGAAGCAGTCGCGGCTCGCGCTGGAGCGTAGCGACGAAGTGACCGCCGCGCGTGACACCTTGCGCCGCGTCGAGTCCGGGGCGGAATGGGCGAAAGCCGAACTCGTCGCGAACTCGCTCCGCACTCTGCATGCCCTGCCGCACACGGATTACCGCCCGTCGGCATGGTGGTTCCCCCTGGTGGACCCGTCAGGCGCGTGGTTCGACAAACTGACGCGGACCGCCGAACTGCGCTGGGAGGAGTTGTGACCCTTCCGTTTACGAAGATGCAGGCGGTCGGCAACGACTTCGTAGTTGTTGAGGCAGCGGTATGGGGGTTCGACACCGACTGGGCGCGGGAGGCGATTCGTCTTTGTGACCGGCACAAAGGGATCGGCGGGGACGGTTTGCTGGTCGTGATGCCGTCGGAAGTCGCCGATGTTCGGATGCGCATGTTCAACCCGGACGGCACCGAGGATATGTGCGGTAACGGCCTGCGATGTGTCGTGCGCTGGGCTTGGGAGCGTGACTTGCTCCGGGGCGAGGAGAGAGTGACTGCGTCGATGCGCCCCCCGGCGGGCGATCGCATACCGGCGAGTTGCGAGCAGCGTGGTCGTGTAGAAACCCTGGTCGGGGTTCGCGGCGTGAGCGTGGAATTATTGGAACGTAGGGGGATGATCAACGCCGATATGGGCACGCCGCTGTTCGCGCCTTCCGACATACCCATGCTCGTGACCGACCGCGCCGAAATCGTTGATTACCCTCTTCCTGTTGACGGATTCGGCAAGATCACTATCTCCGCGGTTAACACCGGGTCCACCCATACCGTGATATGGGTAGATGCGTTGCCGGACGATGACCGGTTCTTCGCCCTCTCGCCCCTGATCGAAAACCACCTACTTTTCCCGGAACGCACCTCCGTTCTATGGGCGAAGTTGACGAAACGTGATCCCGCGAACTCCGATCTCGCCGTGCGGATTTGGGAGCGGGGTGCTGGCGAGACACTGGGGTGTGGCACCGGGGCATGTGCCGTCGTCGCTCTCGCGGCATTGCAGAACAAGATCGAACCGATGAGTTGGCCCGTTTGCCCGGACGACTTGAGTCATTTTGCTAGCGTACACTCCCGCGGGGGGAAGCTAAATGTCATCTACAGCATGAACCCCGGCAGGGGAGAAAGTCCTCTGATATTAACCGGCGAGGCGCATACTGTTTACGCAGGCGTGATCGAGCGCGACCAGATTCACTAGTCGAGCTGTCAGACGAGTCCGTCCGCCCACTCGAACCGCGTCGGCAGATCCCCCGCGTGACACGTCGTCTCGCAAACCCTCACATCCGCCCGTAGCGATAAAGAATCATCGGGCGGGACCGCCTCGGGCGACGCCTCGTACGTCGCCGCGAAGGCCCGCGCCGATGCGGGGGGCAAGCCGTCAGCCAGCGCGAACTCAAGCGTCAACGTCCATAGTATGTATCCAGGACACAAGCCAGTCGCGTCCGGGTCAAATGACTCGTCAACAATCCGGGACGGGACGAGGTTGCCGTTATCGTCGCGCAACGACACGGGTTTCGTGGCACGTGTAGGGAAAGAAGCCGTAAAGCGCGCCCGGCAAGGCGACACCGGGGCGTCCGCGAAGTTGAACGCGACGAGCGCGACGGTCGGTATACCCTGCCGCTGAAGCGGCAGGGTGTTAATTCGCGCTAAAACCGCGTCTATCGCTTCTTGATGAACCCTCACCGGCGTATCACACCACCTGCGTCAGCTTGCCCGAGCTATCACCGATCTTCTCCACCGGAACGCCCATCTTGTCGAACAGGCTGACGAATAGGTTGGTCATCGGGGTGCCGTCCTCGTACTTGACATGGCGGTTGCCGTGTATCCTGTTGCCGCCCTTGCCCAGCAGTATCACCGGTAGGTTATTATGGTTGTGCGCGTCTCCGTCGCTGATGCCGCCGCCATAAACGAGGAGCGTGTTGTCTAGCATCGTTGAGTTGCCCTCCTTGACGGACTGCAAGCGTTTGGCGATGTAGGCGAGTTGCTCCATGTGAAAGCGGTTGATCCGCCGAACCTTCGCCTGTTTTTCGGGTGAGTGGCCGTGGTGCGAGAGTTCGTGGTGCCCTTCGGCGATCCCGATCTTGCGGTACGAGCGGTTACTGCCTTCGTTCGCGAACATGAAGGTGCAGACGCGTGTCAAATCCGCCTGGAACGCCAGCACCATCATGTCGCCCATTAACCGGATATGGTCTTCGTACTCCTGCGGCATGGCGTCGGGGCGCGCGACCGCGAGTTCGGTCCGCTTCACGCCGCCCGCGCCGTCCTGATGCGAGACCATTCGCAAGCGTCGCTCCAGTTCGCGCACCCCCGTCAGGTACTCGTCGAGCTTCTGCCGGTCGTGACCGCCGAGTTGCCGCGCGAGGGAGCGGGCGTCGTCCATCACGAAGTCCAGCACGCTCGCCTCATAAAGTGCGCGGCTCTTGTCGTTCGTGCCGATCCGCCCGGAGCCATCCCCGTCCAACCCGAACAGGCGGTCGAACACCAGTCGTGGGTCTGTCTCCTTCGCGACCGGCGTTGACTCGCCGCGCCACGAAATGCTGTTGGAGTAGGCACAGGAATAGCCGCTATCGCAGTCGCCCGCGAGGCCGCCCCGCTCGCAACCGAGTTCGAGCGATGGAAACCGGGTGTTCTTACCGATGAATTGCGCGGCGATCTGATCCGCGCTGATGCCCGCTTTGATGTTCGCCCCGCTCGTTTTGACCGGGTGGCATCCGGTGAGCCACGCCGAGGCGGAGCGGGCGTGGTCGCCGCCGCCGTCGCCGAGCGCGGACGCGTTGTGCTGGGTCAGCCCCGTAAATACGTTCAGCGAATCGCGAAACGGCGCGAGCGGCTCCATCAAATACGGGAGCGCGAAGTTCTTCCCCTCGGCGGCCGGGGTCCAATCAGGCATGTGCATGCCGTTCGGGACGAACAGGAACGCCATCCGAACGGGGGCGGTGGCGCGCGCGCCACCGGTTTGCGCCCGCGCGGACAGAGGTAGCATCGCCTCCAGGAGCGGCAACGCGAGCGTCATGCCCGCGCCACGTAACAGTAACCGTCGAGATATTTTCGGTGTCGTCATAGTTCAATTATCTTCCTATCGCGGGCGGATCAGTTGTCCTGGTTACGATCCCGCGTCATTCTCCCGAACGGGTACTGCATCCAGCCCGGCGGGGCGGGCGAGAAGGGCCTCGGTGCTTCATCAGACGCCGCGAACCCGAAGACGTCGGGCACCCCCGTGTCGCGCAACGGCACTTCCAGCGATTTGTCTCCCGCTCCCGTCAGAATCAGGTGGCGGGCGGTTACCTCCGACACGACGGGTGCCCCGGTCGTATCCGCGAGGACGTTTCGGCGGGTGTTGCCCGCCGAACGGTGGGTGACCGGGTCGCCCATCCGCACCATCCGCCAGCGCGGCGGCACGCCGGGAATACGGGTTTCCAGGAGCGCGATGCGGATCGGCGGCGCGTTGTCACCCGACATTACGGAGACGTACCCCGCCATCCGGTGTGTCACCCTCGCCTCGCTCATCGGCACCGGCACCTGCGCGGCGGCGGCTCGCCGCGGGCTGAGTTGGCTCATGATGCCTACGCCGCTCGGTACCACGTAGTACGCGTCCCAAACCGGCACGACTCTAACCTTCGGTGACCCTCCCGCCCCGCTCACGCGGCTGATGGCTTCCCAAAACGGTTTCGGGTTTCCGACGCAGGAGAAGGAAACCGTGCCTTTGATCGCCGGGTCGCTGGTCGCGATCAACCGGCCCGACGCCAGCATCATCTGGAGCGCACTGCCGGTGGGCGCGTTCACGAACGCCACCTCCGTCATGCTGACCGCTGGCGTGGCGTCCGCGACCGGGGACGGAGTGCGTGCGGGTGTCGCCGACTTACCCTTCCAAACCGGGAGCATGTTCAGCCATCCGCCGGGCGTGCTCGCCATCTGCGCGTCTTGCGTCTTAGCCGACGGAATAGCGTGCGCCACCTCCAGCGTCCGCAGGTTCGGTAGCACCGTAGCGGCGAGCCATCCCACGCCTACCAGGAGACCGCCGAGGGAGAGCAACCCGACCCGGCGGTGTAGCGGGAGCGGAGATTGGCTCGGTAAGGAATCGACAGCGGCGGGCTTAATCACGGTTTACTCCGTGTGTTTCCGTGCGCGTCATCCGCCCGCGCGACTCGCTTCAGCGGCGCGACATCGCCGGGGGCGGTGCGCCGCTTCCGAAACGCGTCGCTGAGCACGATCTGCTCGACCAGTGCCGAGAAGCGATACCCTTTAGCAGCCAGGGTGTCGGCCATTCCCGCGACATCGCAGTGATCCGTCGGCTCGGTCCCGCGCCCGATGGCGTACGTCAGAAGTTTCTCCGTGATCGCTTTCGCGAACATACCCTTCTTCGCGAGCAACACCTGCCGTAACTGCTTCGGACCCACGAACGATCTGCCGTCGGGGAGCATACCGGTAGCGTCAATCGCCGCGTCGCCATCCATCTTACGCCACGCCCCGATGGCATCGAAGTTTTCGAGGCCGAACCCGATGGGGTCCATGCGGCTGTGGCACGAGGCGCATGCGGGGTCGGAGCGATGCTTCTCCAGCCGCTGACGCAGTGTACCCGTGAGTGGTGCCTTATCGTGCTTGTCGTCGGGCAACTGTCCGACGCCGGGCGGCGGGGGCGGGGGCGGCGTGTTGAGCAGGTTGTCCAGCACCCACCTGCCGCGCTTCACCGGCGAGGTGCGGGTGGGGTTCGATGTCAGCGTTAACACGCTCGCCTGGGTAAGAACGCCGCCGCGCCGTCCGCCGCTCAGCTTGACGCGGACGAACTGGTCGCCCGTGACCGTGCTGTTGCCGTAATGCTTCGCGAGTCTGCCGTTCAGAAACGTCCAGTCGGAGTCTAGGAACTCCAGGACGCTGTGGTCCTCGCGCACCACGGTGTCGAAGTAGCGGCGCGTCTCCTCGCGCATCGCGGCACGGAGCGGTTCGTCCCAACCAGGGAACTGCGCCGGGTCGGGCGTGACGCGGTCGAGTTTGCGTAATTGGAGCCACTGCCCGGCGAAGTTATCGGTCAGACCGACGGAGCGGGGGTCTTTGAGCATCCGCTTCGCCTGCGCCACCAGAACCTCTGGCTTGCGGAGCGTGCCCGATTCGGCGAGTTTGAGTAGCGTCTCGTCCGGCGTCGAAGCCCACAGGAAGTAGGATAGTCGTGACGCCAACTCGAAATCGCCGAGTTCGCGGGTCTTGCCGGTCTCGCGTTCGGCGCGGTATAGGAAGTTCGGGGAGACCAGGGTCGCTTGAACACCGAGCTGGATGCCGCGCTCGAAACTCTCGCCGTTCTTGCGAGCGATCCCGTACAAGGCCACGAGTTTCCCGACTTCGGTGTCGGTCGGCGGACGTCGGTAGGCGCGGCGGGCGAAAGATTTGAGTATCTTACGCGCCCGATCCGCGTCGTCCTTCGCGCCCTGGCCCGGCGCGAAAAGGCGGGACTGCGCCGGGGACGCCCGCGCTAATTTAGACAGCGCGTCGGCGGAAACGTTCAGCGGACCCGCCACTTCGATACTCTCGATGATGAGATTGCGGTCGCCGTTCAGCGCGGGGTTCGGGTCATCCTTCCTGTAGTAGTCGTTCGTAAACGCCGCGGCGACCGGATAATCCCCCGCCATCACGAACGTCTCCGCCTCCACCGCCTTCGCCTCACGCGAGTCGGTCGCCTTGATAGGAAAACGCTGGACGTCCTTACCGCCCACCTTGATCAGCAGTTCGGCGGCGTCTGGGCCGGCTTTCTGTTGCCAGGCTTTGACACGAATCTTGTAGCGTGCCGGGAGCGGGAAATTGGCAGGCACCTCGACCGCGCCCTCGCTGAAGAGAATACGCCCCTCGCTCAGCGGCGTGTCGAACCCGCCGAAGGAGGCTAGCTTCGACCCCACCCATGTGTGCCCCGCTACCGTGTCTTCCGGTGCCTTGACCAGGCTCCGCGCGATCTTCCCCGCCGCCGCCAGATACTTCTCCATCAGGATCGGTGACAGGGAGAGAACGTCGCCGATGTTATCGAAGCCGTAGCCGACGTCGTCCGACGGGAAGTCGTCCGACAGGCGCAGCTCCAGCCCGGTCAGGTCACGCACCGTGTTGTCGTATTCGGCGCGGTTCAGTCGGCGCATCGTCACCCGCCCGGGGTCGTTTAACTTGCAGTCCGCTTTCGACAGGCTCGACTCGACATATGCCGTCAGCCTACCACGCTCGGCGTCCGTGGGGGCGGGCGAACCGGCGGGAGGCATATGACGTGACTCGACGTTTGCGGCGACCTTCTCCCACACGGCGCGCTTGCTCAGGAGCGTGTCGGTTTTAGTCCGGCCCGCGAGTACGATGTCGCCGCTCGGCG
>JAYUUO010000106.1:0-4365 GCA_043754515.1 Armatimonadota bacterium | reverse complement strand
TTGACGCGAAACGCTCGCGAGACCGGTGCGTACCTACGCGACCGCCTCGCCGAACTCGGCGACACGTTCCCCGATCTAATCGCCGAAGTACGCGGGATTGGGCTGATGCTCGGCGTCGCCCTGCATAAGCCAATCGCCAAACTGATCGTAAAACGCGCCCTGCTCGACCACGGCCTCGTCATCAACGCGACCAGCGACACGGTGCTGCGCTTCCTTCCCCCACTGATCCTGACGCGGGCGCAAGTAGACGAGGCGATGGGACTGCTCCGGGAGGCGATCACCGCCGAGATGGCAGCTGGGTAGCGCATGGCATTAGGCAAGCGCGGCGAATACTGGTATGGCGACAACCAGTTCGATATTCGTGACGCGGTTACGCGCTTCAGCGTCGAGAACGCCTACGTCGCGACACAGTTCGCCGACGCCGTCTGTGTCTGCGGCGGTGTTTGTTTCCGTCTCGACCTGGACGACGACGCTGGGGTAGCAAGTGCGCACCTGCGTGAAGTGCGCCGCTACGCATCCCATGGGGGACAGCGACGAGTACATGGACGGGGCCGAGCCAGAGGAAGTGACCTGCCTATGCGACGCGAACGTGTTCGAGATCACGGTCGGCGTTTCGCTTTACACGGATAGCAACGACGTTCGCTGGCTCTATATCGGGTGCCGTTGCCCAGGTTGCGGACTGACCGGGGTGTACGGCGAGTGGAAGAACGAGTACATCGGCTATCGCGAGTTATTGACCCGGGTATAGTTCGACAGGAGCAATGACCGGGTGGCGGCGACCGGAAGGTGGTCGGTTGCATCTCGAAATGAACCGCTCGCCGCCCGCCGAACACCGGCCCGCCGAACACCGGCCCGCCGCCCGCGTGGATGCGCCCCGCCGGATGCGGCTCACTCATAACCACGCACCCGACAAGCCGTCAATCTATGGTGCAATCGCACTACCGCCCTATCAAGGCGATAAGCGAGTACCGGGTGGTATGCTGTAGAATAACCAACCAATAAATCCGCGAAATGACCCACCCTCCCCGGATAAGCGGCGGGTGGCGAGGGCAAGACAAACGACATGGCGATTCAGTTCACGCGCAACGGGCGCAAGGCGATGTTATGGGCGCAGGTCGAGGCGATGCGCCGGGGCGAGCTTTATGTCGAGCCCGAGCACCTACTCCTCGGCCTGACACACGGCGAGGACACCGGCGTGTTGCGTCTCCTTGACCGCCTCAACCTGTCCCCACTCCAGGTGCGCGAAGCCATCTCCGTCTCGCTCAAGCCCGAGTCGGCGGGGACGCGGGTGGCGTCCTCCCAGCTCTCCCCCGTCGCCAAAAAGGTGGTCGAGCAGGCGCGGCGCGAGACGGAAATGACCAACGACGACTACGTCGGCACCGAGCATCTGCTGCTGGCGATCTTGCGCACCGCCGAGAACGGTACGGATAATCGCGAGGACGCGGGCGGCTACATATCCCTCCAGTTCATGGGCTTGAACTACGAGCGGGCAGCGGCGGCGATGATCCAGGCCGGTGATGAGGCGAAAACCGCCGAGGCGCGCGGCGAGCCGACCCCGCCCGCGTTCATCGGCTCCACGCCCAAACTGCCGCGCATCCCCGCGAAGCCCGGCTTCATGAAGGGGCGGCACGTGCTTTCCGTGAACGACATGACCACGGAGGAGGTGCGTGCCCTATTCGACCTGACGCGCGACATTAAAATGGGGCGCAACCCGGACAACGGGCGCAACAAGACGCTGGCGATGATCTTCGAGAAGCCGTCGCTCCGCACCCGCGCGACGTTCTCGGTCGCGATGACGCGCCTCGGCGGGACGCACGTCTATATGCCGCACACGGAGGTCGGCCTCGGCACCCGCGAGACCCCGCGCGATGTCGCGAAGTGCCTGTCGCGCTGGGTGGACGCGGTGGCGGCGCGCACCCACTCCCATAGCACGGTGCAGGAACTCGCGGAGCATTCCACCATCCCGGTCATCAACGCGCTGACCGACCGCGAGCATCCGTGTCAGGCACTCGCTGATTTTTACACGATTCTGGAGCACCGCTCGGAAACGGCGGGTATGAAACTCGTGTTCGTCGGCGACGGGAACAACGTCGCGCAGTCGCTCATGCTACTCGCCCCGCGCCTCGGGACACACTTCACGCTCGCCTGTCCCCCCGGATACGAGCCGCAGTCGGACATTATCGCGCAAGCCGAGGCCATGGCGGCGGCGCACGGCACCCGCTTCGAGATCACGAACGACGCGCTTTCCGCCGCGGACGACGCCGATATTCTGTACACCGACGCCTGGACTTCGATGGGGCAGGAATCGGAGTCGGAGCGCCGGATGCAGGAGTTCTCCTCATTCCAGATCAACCGCGAGCTGATGCGCGAGGCGAAGGAAGATGTGCTCATCATGCACTGCCTGCCCGCGCACCGGGGTCAGGAGATCTCCGACGAGGCGATGGACGGCCCGTTCTCAGTGGTGTTCGACCAGGCGGAGAACCGCCTGCATGTTCAACAAGCCCTACTGGCGGCGGTGCTTTAGTTCGGCCGTGGCGTAGCGGCGGTTCGCGGCGCAACCGCGGCCGCGTTCATACGTCTAAACGGTGTTAAAGGAGACAGATGATGCAACAACAGAAGAACGGGATGACGCAACTCGGCGTTTCCATCGCGGTGCTGGGGGCGGCGGTTTACATCGCCGTGACCATCGGGCACCTGCTCCTCCCGCTGGCGGGCTGGGCGATCGTGGTCGGCATCGTGCTGGCGATCATCGGGCTTGTGATGCCGGGCCGTAGCCGGTAGCCACGCATGGCGACGAAACTAACGCAACTGAGCCGGGAAGATTTCAGGCAGGTTTCCAACAATCGGTTAAACGACGCGAACGCGCTCTTCTCCGCCGGATGCTGGGTTGGCGCAGTTCTTGACCAGGTGGGAAACGCAGTGTGCCACAAAGTGTACAATCCCTGCAAACCATACAACTGGTGGTGTGGTGCTCTTGTTGCTGCCGTCGGAGCGGCAGTGAGTTGTATAATAGGAGGTACAGCAAATGAAGATGATGTGAAACCAGTAATCACCTCCCTTCTGGCCTCAGTGATAGGAATGGCAGGGGCCAAGGCATGTTAGTATACACAAATGCCTGTATGGATGATATGTCTAACAGGCAAGGGAGTACACCCATTTTTTGTAGCGAAACGGGGTCAGCGATGGGTGCTCATGTGTCATACGGAAAGGCAGTATGCACGTCGGGAAATGCTTGCCTGATCAACAAAGGGGAACTGGAAGTAATGTTGCATGTCGCTGGGGCAAGCATTAACAAACCTCATGTCCGTAATAGTGAGAGTTTACATTTGATAATACGTTTCTATAGAGGAATGGTAATATCATTCTTTCCATTGCTGACGTGGAGGTTTGTCTGTCCTGATCAATATAGGGAGGATACACACGGGGTTGCTACTGTTTTCCTCTTGTCCCTTTTCGTCAGTGTCGTAGATTACTTTATCAATGGTGTCTATCTGCGACGTTTACATAGACGGAAGGTCGTGAAAAAGATGATCGACGGACTACCCTCTAGAGAACGGTTGCTTATGTCTTTTGGACACAGTAGCATCAATACATGTCTACAACACATCGAGAATCCAGAGTTAATCTCTGTCCTGGTTGAGTATAGAGACGATGATCAAATCATGTTGGATCGGAAGACTCAACAGTTCCAAGCAGTTATAGATGAGGCAATAGTAAGACTACTAAATAATGTTACGCTTGAGAACAAGACGCTCCTGTCGAGTGAGACGTTAGGTGGTCTCGCGAGAATACTGAAGATAGAACCAAGCAATCATTGCAAAAATGTGAGAGAAAGGCATGACAAATTGTTTAAGGCTATAGTAAGAGTTGCTAATTTCTGTGACGACTTAGTGCTGGAACAAGCAGTTTCGCTTTTCCAGAGTCGTTGACATTTGTAGCCTATGATGATTTGACCTAGCGAAATAGATTCGCGGAGGCACCTCAAGCAATATCCACTGATCTTGACTAGGAGGTTGCATAACCCGATCAGGGCATCCGACAATCGAGTGCCTGATGAAGGCGGCTTTAGTTATGAGTCGTCAAGTAATGACCAATACTGCCTCGCGCCGGAAAAGTAGGCGGTACGTCAGCGGTGCAGGGCGGCGTTTAGCCGATCCACTACCGCGACTGCTCCCTCGCTACCGATCCTCTGCCCGAACCGGTACGTCTCCGCGCCGTAGTCAAATCCCAAATCACCCCGGCTTTGCAACGGAGTTAGCACCTGACGCCGGTTCCGTTGTTGCCACCACGGGGACGGCGGGTTACACAAGACACGGAGGTGCTTCACCGCCGCGCGGTCGAACGCACGCGTCCATCGCAACCCGA
>JAYUUO010000105.1:0-4393 GCA_043754515.1 Armatimonadota bacterium | reverse complement strand
CCCCATCAACGCCCGCCGCAGCGACATTCTGCGAGATGCCCGCGTCCGCCGACGCGATGCTAAATAGCGTGGCCGCGCGTGCCGTACCTGCGAACACCCCGACGCCCACACAAGCAGCGGTCATGGCGACCGCGAAATGAAACGAACTTCGTAAAAACATGCATTCCTCCCGTGGATGTGAGTCGGCGACCTCGTAGCCCCCGCCCGTCGTTGAAATATCCGCCCCCGAATGAAGCGGGTTTAGTGCCTCCTTTTCTAGTGCGCCGGAACCACCGAAACATCGTCCAGCCACCCCTTCCCGGCACCATCTACGTAGAGCAGAAGGGCGAACCGCGTTGCCCCCGCCGGTACCGTGATTTGTTTATCGCATGACATCCAGCCACCCTTCAGGTCGGATTGCAACAAATGCTCGAACCCCACGGGCTTCGACGCAGAGTCGTAATACTGGACTGCGATGGAGAAAAAGCCTCTGCCCACCACGCGTAAAAAGCCCGTCACCCGGTATTTTTCTCCTGCCTTAGTCAGGAGTGTCGTTCCCACCTGCCCTTTCGCATCACCCCCGCCGGTGTCCACCCATAGCGACCTCGGGCCGGAATGAAAAACCGCTGCGTCTCCACCCAGTCTCAGGCTACCGCGCCCGGTCCAGAGAACGCTCCAGCCTTCGGGCACGCCGTCCGCGCCGGTCTTGCTCATGTCGCCGTTCGGCACGATACTCCCGGCGGCGCGCGGCGTATACGTCGCTATCGCCGGGGTGGGTGCCCTCACCCGCGGCGGGGCGCCTCCCGCCTCCGCCACGCCCTGTTTCGGTTGCCGCCATGCGAAGAAGGACAGCAAGCACAAAACAATCGCGAGAAGGAACAACCCTCCCGGTTTCAAAACGACTTTCATAGGATTTCTCTCCCATCCATTGGTGTGGGGGCGACATTCGTTGTCCTCCCCCCGCTCGCGGGCCGCGCCGCTACCAGCCTATCGTGTCCCCGATCCAGTCCGTCAAGCCGTTCCAGGTCGCGTTGCCGCTCGCCATCTGCTGATGATCGTTAAGCCGCGGGTGCCCGCTGTGGTTCTGGAATGGACGGAACAACTGGAAATGTATCTTCGGATCGTTCGCGAGATCGGCCGCTTTCTGAACCGAAGCGAAGGCGTGGAGAAAGAAGCGAGAGTTCTGCGTCATCGAAGTGTTGGTGCAGAAGATGTCCGCGCTCGGGTACTTCGTTCGCAGATTCCGTACCAGAGTCACATAGTTCGGCAGGAAGTTCGCGTTGCTACCGAACTGGTCGTTGTGCCCGATGGCTATTATAACAACATCAGGTTGCCAGGAAGTAAAATCCCACGTCGCCGCGTTCGACGGCGTATAGCCGTCGAATGTCCACTTGTCATACACGTCGAGCATGGTGTAGGGCACGAAGCCGCCCGCGACGCCCATGCCGCCTTTGGCAACGCTCCGGTAGTCCGCGCCCAATGCCCGCGCGGCGAACGCGCCGAACGCGTGGTACGTGTTGCTACGGTAGTCACCGTCGTTGTCGGGGTTCGGGCTTGCCACGGCGGCGTCGGGCACGCCGCCCACGGAGATCGAGTCGCCGTAGATCTCGACACGGCGTGTCGGGAGCGGCTCCGGCTTGAGTAGGCCACGCCCCGGGTCGGTCTGTAGCCCGAGCACTTGCCATGCCCCGCTGTTGATCTCGCCGTTCTGGAGAACCGTAATGCCGTGAACCCCGTCCGCGAGCCCTGATGCAAGCGTCACCGTCGCGGAGCCAGCCGGCACCGTGACATGCGTCGGCGTCGAATCGTCGCCGTCAACGACCACTATCAGGTCCTGCGCCTCGAAGCCCGGTTTCGATGTCCGCAGGGAGACGGAGGTGCCACTAAAGCGGGCTTGTAACTGCGACTGTGGCCAGTAGCTGGTCGGTGTCTTCGAGTCGCGGCGGTCCCAACGCCCCGTGTAGACGAGGTTCGAGTCATCCGGCGCGATCACGTTCCCGGTCCTGGCCGTGTTGTCCACGAACACCCCGGCGGCGGACTGGCGGGTCAGGATGGTGCCGCCACCTGCCGTTTGCAGGCGGACTTCCCATGTATAGTTGGTGCCCACGGGGAGCGTGGGGGGGAGCGGCACCGGCACATCAAGCGTGCCGCGCCCGGTGCCGACGGAACGCAGAACCTGCCCGACCAGCAGATTGCCGCGCAGGAGCCGCACGTACACGTCCGCGTTTTGCGCCGCAGCATACCGTACCGTCACGCTGACAGGTTTGCCGGGTTGCAGGGCGCGCGGGAAGCGACGGGCGGTCAGGAAGTTCCGCGTCTCCGCGACTAGCGTCAGGCGCACGTTGTCGAGGCGCGTCTGCCGCTTGTCCTCGTTCGGGTAGCCGCCGCGCTCCGTAGTGATTTGCACACCGGCTTTCGCCGCGCCGGGGGGCGCGACGGCGGTAATGGAAAACGTCTGCCATGCGGCGGCGTAGGACGACTGGGTGGCGTCCGCGATCTGCACGTCCATGTCGGGGGCACCCTTTAGCAGGTTGCCGGATGAATCATAGAACAGAATGTAGGGCGTGGTGCCGAGCGACTGGGTCGGGTCGGTGTCGGTCGCGGTGGTGTCGAAGGCGAACCGGTAAGAGCGTCCCGGCGTCACGTCGGCACGGCTATCCGCCGCCGTAGTCGCCCGCGCCCCGGTGCCCATGTAAAAAAGCCAGTTGCCGTCGGTCGGCTGTTCGCCCCCGCCCGCCGACCGCATGCCGAAGCCGCCGAAACTGTAGCACTCCAGATCCCAACCGGGGACTGTCGTAACCCCGTGTCCAGCGAACCCGAACGGGCTAACCTCGAAGGACGGGTTGTTCGTCAGCAGGTTCGCGGATTGCGCGTGCGCGGGTACTCCCGTGCCGAGGAGGGCCGCGCCAAAGAGCATGGCGAGGGCGGCGGGGAAGCCCGCGAAGACGCGGCGCGAAATCGGTGACGGGACGGCGGATAGTATCATAGCCGACAAACCTCTCTGTTCGTAAGAATGTCCTGGCGTCACCGCCAAGTCGTTGCTGACAATTTACCACTTAAAATCCTTTTCCGCAAGTGGAAGCGCAACAGAAATCGCTTTCTGCATCGTTGTTGCGAAGCAGAAAGCGATTTCGGTTGCGTTCGATAGGTATGTCGCTCTATAATCAAGCGAAGCGCGAAGAGCGCGCCCATCCGACCCCGCCCGTCTTAAGGAAATACCATGCCTACCCTCACGCCCACGCCGCGCCGCCGCGCCGCCCCGTCGCTCATTGTCGCCCTGTTCGCCGCCGCGCTGTTCGCGGCGTGCGCCGCCCCGAACGCGCGGGCGCAATCAGTGCTGTACTATTCCGACGGCGCGCTCAACCCATCCGGCAACATTCTGCCGCAGGTGCTTTCGGGCCTCGGCATCACGCCGACGAACGCGGCGGACGAGGCGGACTTCGTTACCAAGGTGAATCAGGGCGGGTGGGACCTGGTAATCCTGTCGCCGCAACTCTCCGCCCGACCGGACGCGGAAACCGCCCTGATCAACTGGGTCGGCGGCGGCGGTAAGGCGATAGCCGGGGACGTGTCGGGGAACGCCGCGCTGGCGGGCGCGTTTGGCGCGCAATACACCGGGCAAGAGAGCGTGACTCTGGGGTCGAACGGCTCGACTTTCTGGAGCGGCGTGTCGTCCCCGATCACGCTCGCGAACCCCGGCTTCGACTCCTTTGGCAATCCAGGCGGCTACGCTAGCTACTCGGCGGACATGACGGTTCGCGCCGGAGGCACGGCGGCGGGGACGTTCACGGAGACCGGCGACGCGAGCATTGTGATCGGGAATAACGGGCGCACGGTGCTGAACGGCTTCCTCGACGATACATATGACGACCAGTCGAAGGCTCGCCGCCTCGCGCTGGAAAATAACGAAGTGCAGTACGTGCTGGGGGGGGTCTTCGCTGTCCCCGAATCCGGTACCGCCTTCCTGATGACCGCCGGGATTTTCCTGCCGCTCCTCTCGCTCTTTATCCGTCGGCAGTCGCCGCGGATGAGCGAGCCATAGGCCGCGCGGCCCGATGCCGTCTCCTCACCGGCTCCCCAACCAAGAATCGTCCTTCCGTAGCACTCCGCGACGAACGCGTGTTTAATTCGCTCTATAACCGAATATGAAACCACGCGGGTCGCCTTCCCTCCTTATTCCTGGACTATGTGGTCGAATGAGGGGGCGATATTCTTCACGGCTTTCGCCGCCGCCGGTTCTTTCGTTTTTTGTGCGGACACTCCGCTTTTTCGGGGCAGAAGGATTTTTGGGTACGGATATGACATTTGATTACTTTAGGAGTTACGCGGTTGGCGGTTTCGGATGCCCGGATCTGTCCGTCCCACCCGCAAGCGGGTACCCGACGTCCGGCTACGAAGTAGCCTGGACAGGCAA
>JAYUUO010000104.1:0-4419 GCA_043754515.1 Armatimonadota bacterium | reverse complement strand
TTCGCGTCGGGCAGGATCGCGGTGTAGACGTCCGCGTTGTCCGGCTTGCCAGTAAACACGTTGATTGTCGGCGCGATGGCATCATACTGGGTCATCGGATCCATCCCCAGCAGATTCTCCATCGTATGCAGGGTCGAGTCCGTATTATAGAAGCGGCTGTCGTGCTGGCCGCGCTTCACGAACGGGCTGATCACGAACGCGATGGATCGGTGCGCGTCCACGTGGTCGTAACCGTTCTGCGCGTCGTCCTCGACTATGAAGATCGCGGTCTTCTTCCAATAGGGCGACCGTGAGATGGCTTCAACGAGTTGCCCAACCGCGTAGTCGTTGTCGGCGACCATAGCCCGTGCCGACGATACGCCCGGGGTAGTGCCCGATGTATGATCGCGGGGGAGCCGGAGCAGACACAGCCCCGGCATCGTCTTGCTTTGCACGAAGCCGTTATATTCGCGCAGAAACTCGCTCATGCGGGACGGTGCCTTGAACGCACCGAAGCGCGCGACCTGGCGTTGCGGCGGCGTGATCCCTGATTTTTGCGCGGCGTCGCCGTCAGGATAGTTCATATCGAACTCGCGGAAGTCGGGGTCGGTGTTCGGCGCGAGGGCATTCACAAGCGCGACCTGCTTACCCTCGCCGGGCGCGGCGCGTCCTTCGGGTGTTCGTGGCTCCGCCCCATCGAACGTCACGAAAAACCCGTAGTTGCGGAGTGACACGCCCGCTTTTCGAGCCGCGTCCCAGATGTACCCGCCCGGCGCACGTGCGACATCGGTCTTCCCTTGCCGCTCGACCGGAACGTTGTTGTTCGTGCCCTCGAAATCGTAAGGGCGGTTGTGCGAGTAGCTGTACGGAACGTTGCGCGAGACGAAGTGGCTGGCCATCCCTGCCGTGGACCAGTTCCAGCCGTCGCCCGATACTTCCGCGCAACAGTAAAAGTTATCCAGAAGCGCGAACCGCTGCGCGAGGGCATGCTGATTCGGCGTCACATCGCGCCCGAAAAGCACCAGAGACGGGTCGCCGTTGCCGCCTTTTATATCGCCGAGCACCTGATCGTATGTCCGGTTCTCCTTGATGACATAGATGACATGCTCGATGCCAGGATTCTTGAGCGAGGTTCGAGCCATCTGCAACAGGTCGCCGTCGCGCCGCAACGCGTTATTCTCGAGCACCTGCGCGGTCAGGCGTGGCAGGTTCGGGAGCACGGACGCCAGTACGACGCGCGAAACGGTGCCGTCCATGATGTTATAGATGTACTGGGCGCGGCTCGGAAAGTCGGTTTGCGCGACTGGGACCGCCTTGCCGTTCGGGTTACGCGTCTGAACCCCACGTGCGCAGGCGATGAGCAGGTTTTCACCATCCGTCGCGACGTCGGACGGGCACCAGCCGGTGGGAATGTAGCCCTCGGTGACGCCCGTAGCCGTGGCAACGACCGCGACCGCGTTCATGTCTCCCAGCGCGACGAAGAGACGTGAGCCGTCCGGCGAGAGCGTCATGCCGAGCGGCGTGCAACCGGGAAGGCCCCGCGCGACCGGCGGGCGGAGCAGGATCGTTTTCTCAACGGTGTTCGTCGCGGTGGCGATTTCAGTTACTGTGTCGCTGGCGGCGTTAGAAACATAGAGGCGCGACCCATCACGGTTCATGAGCAGGTACGCGGGATCGGCACCGGTCTGTAGCGTGTGGGTGATCTTCGGCGCGGTGGGGGTGGACACATCTACCACGCACACCGTGCCCGCCGCTTCGCTCGTGATGTAGAGCGTGTTCTCGCGGCGCGTGACGGCGTACGGGTAACCGGGAGTGGGGAGCGTGGCGATCTGTTCGCCGGTCGTCGCGTTGAATACGTGCAACTGGCTCCCCATATCCGCGCCCGGCAATCCCGTGTTGTCCACGGAGTACAGGAACTGTCCGTCTGCGGAAACCGCTAGTCCCGCCGGGTTCAGCGGCGCAATGGATACCGGCTTGCCGTCGGTACCGATGGGCACGCTACGCGGCGGATAGTTAATGACACGGCCCGTGTCGGTTAACGTCCCGTCAGAACCGAGCGACAACACGCTGATCGAATCCTCCGAGCCGCGCGATACGTAAACAGGCGTCGCGCCACCCGTCGCCGCGCCGAACGCTACTCCGTAATAAAGGCCGTTGTCGCGTCGCGGCACTGTCCCACCCGGGGCACGTGGCGGCGCGATGAAGCGTGCCTTCCCAGTCACTTTGCCTGTGCGTAACTCGACGGCGGTGATGTAAGCGCGTGCCCCGATATCGCTCGTTAGCGCGAAACGTCCGTCCGGCGAAGTCGCCATGCGGAAAGGGAAACTCCCCACCCCGACGTGCGACTCCGCGACCGGGGTGATCGCCTTGCCGTTAACCAGCATATTCTCCTCCCGGCGCGCCGTGACGGCATCAGCGAGGCGGTGGGCGCGGGAAACGGTGACGGCACCGATAAAGGCGGTAAAGCCGAGGGTGGCGCATAGGGTGACAGCGATGGCGGGGCGGGATGGATTGGGCATAGTTTTTCCATGCCTATTATAGCAAAGAACAACCTCTTGTGTACACGTCGCGAGTTGTCCCGCTGAAACTCTCGGATGACCACTCCAGGGTTTCAACACACTCGTCTCGGCAGGGAAACCGTGCTACAATCGAATGTCCTGGATCGGAAACGACGCTTTTTCGTGTGACCTGGTAGACCCTCCAGCGACTAGACGGCGATGAAAATTATTGCGACCAAAATCCGCCCCGGAGGCAACGCCGCGCCCGCCTTCCTGCCGCTTCTTATCCCAGTGCTCGTCTGCGCCTACTTCTTCATCGCGAGGCGAATCGCCGACCCAGACGACGGCGTAGCGGCGCGAAATGCCGCGCACGCGCTCGTCGGCGCGGAGATGCACCGCATTCGCGCTAAGTGGGATAGGGAGGCCGCCGTGGTAGCCTCGGCGCAGTCGCGCGGGTTTGTGCGCAGGAGTCTTTTGCCCACAGAGGCCGCCGACGAGAAGGTCGGCGACCTGGCCGTCATGCCGCTCAAGCGCGGTCGGTACCGGGTGCGCGGCACGGTCGCCTGGCGGGGGGAGCGCGGTACGTCCGTCACCCGCCGATTCGAGACCGACCTGCTACACGGGCCGACCGACGATAACTGGCGGCTCGTGGACACCGAGTTTCTGCCGTAAGTATCCGTGCCTGGCGAGTTGCTACTCACCGGGGGGCGTGACTGCCCGCTAGCTGACGACGGGGTGTCAGGCGCGGTAGTAGCCTCCTCAACAAGTTTGCACTTTCCATCGAAGCCGAAGCGCCAGACGGATGGGTTGCGGGAGCCCATGCTGTCGCGGTGGAGGCGTAGCAATATCCCGTCGTCCGTGGGCGTCTAGCCGAGTAGATCCCAGTAGAGCGCGTCCGGAGCGACGCCTGACCGCTCCTGTGACCAACTCATCATTGGCGGCGGAAAAATCGTCGCCGGAAATCTACCGAGTGTTCCGACGCCGACCTGGTAGGCGTTATGATGTTGCCGGGGGACCGCAGATTTCCCGGGTCGATCGGGCCTGTCGCGACCAAGTGCGACACGAAAGTGATTCGGTTGCCCTCGTGCGACCAGATTACCAGCGTCTTAGGCTCCCACTCTCCTTAAGAAAATTAGAATGTTTTCCAGACACTTGAGAACATTTTATATGTGGCTCACGCTTTTCGCTTTTGGTACCATTCAAACGATACGGTAGTATATTCCAGGGGTTCATTATGCAATCAGCAACAAGGCAGCAGTTAGGATTGATCGTCGAGAGAGGTGAAAGAATCGCATCGTACAACTTCGCAAAGCATTACAACCAGAGCGGAATTCAAACAAACCTTTCTATTAATTTCAATAGCGAAACGGGTATGACAGTGGCGTTCGACCAGAATGCGCCCGATGAAGAAGCAATTACAGCTCTAGCGGCAAACCTCCGCTATTTCACCCAGCGAAACGAAAATATTTGTCTTTACTCTGACTCTTGGTTGATCCGAAGATCACCGCAAGTTTGTGCTTGGTTAAGTGACGATGGGCTTTCGCAAGAATGGTTAAAACATTGGAGTGGGGTGCAGAGATACATTAATGAACGCCTGTCACTGTCTACGGTACTCAACTACCATGGAACGATAATTACCTACGGCGTAGTCTATGAAGTAGTGCTATACGGGGACGTTATTCATAGTACGAAGTCTGAGCAACTAAAACAATGGCGATCTGACCCCATCGTGAACGCGATCGTGACTGATGCACTCTATAGCGCACTCGGAACTGTGCTTGATGGCATTCGTATACTAACTCAAGCCACCGAATGCGAACTTAAAGGCGGACAAATGACTCCCTGGGACTCGCTATTTAACACTAGGTATCCCAAGCGAAGACGACTCAAATAAGGAAGCAAGATAGTTAGGTGTGTTGAAATGAACAACGACGAAACGGTA
>JAYUUO010000103.1:0-13472 GCA_043754515.1 Armatimonadota bacterium | reverse complement strand
ATCCCGACCGCGACGTCGCCCGTTATCCGCGCGCGCTGGGTGGGGGTAGGCTTGAACGGCGTGAACTGTTCCATACCGTCCTTGAGTATCTCGGTTCCGGGCGCGTCAGTCGCGGGGGCGGCCGTCCCCGTGGTAGCGGGAGTCGGCATGGGGGCGGCCGCCCCTGGGGCAGCGGGAGTCGGCACGGGGGCGGCCGCCCCTGGGGCAGCGGGAGTCGGCACGGCGTTCCGTTTCATCCGCACGGATATGACACCGATCAGTGAGATTAGTAACAAGGCGAACAGGGCGGCACCGCCGGGTTTTAGAATTACGCGCATGAGTCTTCGAGATTTCCTTTTTTAGTGTATGGTCCGGCTGGAGAGGACAACAGACTAAGACAGATACCATAGCAAATATCATGCCACGGCGGGATGGCCCCTACGCGCGACACATCTCCGGTCACGGAGAACCACGCCGTACACTGAACCGCCGACCCGGTACGCGCGAAGAGAAGGCACTCCCATGGGGAATCACTTTCTGTTCGACTTCGCGACGAGCACGTTCAAAGACCTGACCACCGCGCTCGGCGGCGCGGCGTTCTTCAGCACGAACGCGCACGCTGGGCGTTAACGGGTCCGGGGCGGCGGTCGGAACGCAGTCGGGGGCACGCGCGTGGGTCTACAACGCGGACGGACAGGGGACGGTGCAGGATCTGGGCGTGCTGGCGGGCGTACCGAACAGTACGTTCGACGCTCTGAACAGCGCGAACGCTATATCGGACAAGAAACTGGTGGCGGGGTTGGCGGCGTCGGGCGTTGACCAGCACGCGTTCGCGATCCTGCAACCGGCGGCGGTGTTGCTACTAATCGGCGGGGGGGTGGGGTTGGCGGGATGGTTGCGGGGGCGGTTGCGGCGAGGGCGGGCGATGCGCTTGCGGTAGAGAGCGGACGGGTACCACATACGAACCCGCGCGATCCGCGGGCGGGAGAGGAACCGCATCCCCCCGCGCCGCTCCCGACGCGGGTGAGATATCCCCCGATTCCGGGTACAAGAGGAACGGAAGCCCTCAGGCGCGACGCGGCCACACCCGCCACGCGCCCGAACACCGTTATTATGATCGCCACTAAAGACACTACGAAAGCCATGGCCGCCCGCGTCGAGGAGAAAACCTTCCGCGTCCTGCTGGGGCGTGCCACCCTGTTGCCGCTCCTTTTGCTTGCTATAATCGCACTTTTCCTCGTATCCCAGGTTAATAGTCTTCTCAAAGCGGCTGACTGGGCGCAACACTCCGCCGTCGTGCTGGCGCAAGCGCATGAGTGTGTCAAGCTCCTGCTGGATCAAGAGACCGGGCGGCGCGGCTATGTCTTGACCGGCAACCCCGTCTACCTGGAGCCGTACAACGACTCCCTGTCGAAGTTCGACGGCGCGTTTGGCACCCTCAAAACGCTAGTCGCAGACAACGAGCCGCAAGAGAAAATCCTCGAAGGTATTCAACCCATCTATGACAAACTCGGCGCGATGAGCGTGGACCAGATAGAACAAACCAAGAACGGCGTTAAGATCCAGATCACCCTGGAAGGCAAGACGAACATGGACACGCTACGGGTCATCTTTGCCCAGTTCATCGAGCAGGAGGAGATGCTCGCCAAAATCCGAAACCAGCGCACCCGGCGCGAGGCGGCCGCCGCGATTCTGGTGGCACTCCTGGGGTCGCTGGTCGGCGGCGGGGCGTTATCCTACCTGTCGCGCCGCCAGCTCCAGCAACTCTCCGACTCCTACACCGAGGCGAACAGCACCATCCGTACCCAATCCGCCGTGCTGCGTCAGCGCGAGGAATGGCTCTCCACTACGCTACGCTCTATCGGCGACGGGGTGCTGACGACAGACCGGCGCGGCACCATCACGTCCATCAACCGCGCCGCGGAAGCGATCCTGGGGCGCGAGGCGAAACAGGTCGCGAACCAGCCCGTCGAGAGCGTGTTGCCGATCCCCCTCCCCGAAGGCATGGACCGCCATCCGGCTCTGATCGCGGTGGCGACGAACCAACCGGTCACGATCAGCGAAACGCAGTTGACGCGGAACGGCGAGGTGTTGCCTCTGGCTCTTTCCGCCGCGCCCCTCCGTGGGGAGCAGGACGGGCGCGAGGCGGTCAGCGGGAGCGTGATCGTGCTACACGATATTTCCGAGCGCAAAGCGTTCGAGGCCGAATTGATCGGTGCCCGCGACGCGGCGGAGACCGCGAACCGTACCAAATCCATGTTCCTAGCGAACATGAGCCACGAACTGCGCACGCCGCTAAACGCGATCATCGGC
Source organism: Armatimonadota bacterium (assembly GCA_043754515.1). Lineage (GTDB taxonomy): Bacteria > Armatimonadota > Armatimonadia > Armatimonadales > Armatimonadaceae > JACMIU01. The sequence continues at coordinate 11,180 of JAYUUO010000103.1, read as the reverse complement.
TACTCGGAAATGCTTTTGGAGGAGGCCGAAGAGGAGGGCATGGACCACTTCGAGCAGGATCTGCGGCGGATCAGCGGCGCGGGCAAGCACCTTCTGTCACTCATCAACGACATCCTGGACCTGTCGAAGATCGAGGCGGGCAAGATGGAGTTGTACCTGGAAACAATCTCGCTCAAGGACATGGCGACCGATGTCGCGGCCACGGTTGACACGCTAATTAAAAAGAAAAACAACACGCTGGTCGTGGATGTCGCGCCGGACGCCGGGAATATCGTCGCCGACCTGACCAAGATCCGTCAGTCTCTTTTCAATCTCGTCTCGAACGCGGCCAAGTTCACCGAGAACGGCGCGATCACGCTCGCCGTCTCCCGCGCCACGTCTCCATCCGGCGACCTGATCCATTTCGCGATCAAGGACACCGGCATCGGCATGAACGAGGCGCAACTCGGGCGGCTCTTCGAGGCGTTCACGCAAGCCGACGCGTCCACCACGCGCAAGTACGGCGGCACGGGCCTCGGCCTCGCGATCACGCGCCGGTTCGCGCAGATGATGGGCGGAGACGTAAGCGTCGAAAGCACCCCGAGCGTCGGCACCACATTCACGATCACCCTGCCCGCCGTGGTCGCTGATCCCAAAGCCATCACGCAGACGGCGTTTCCCACGCTTGCGGAGGGGCAGGTGCCCACCGCGCCGCGTGGCGAGATCGTGCTCGTGATTGACGACGACCCGGCGGCGCGCGACCTGTTGAATCGGCTTCTGTCGCGCGACGGGTTCCACGTCGAGGAAGCCGCGAATGGCGAGGACGGGCTGGCCAAAGCGCGGGCGATGCATCCGGTCGCGATCACGCTGGATGTGATGATGCCCGGTTGCGACGGCTGGGCGGTGTTGCAATCGCTCAAGAATGATTCCCGCACGGTGGACATCCCCGTGATCATGCTGTCCATGATCGAGGACAAGAACCTCGGGTACGCCCTGGGCGCGTCCGATTACATGAGCAAGCCGGTAGACAAAGAGCGCCTGCTCGCCGTGTTGAACCGCTTCCGGTGCGACGCGGAAAATTTGGAAGGCTGTCACGCGCTGGTGGTAGAGGACGATCCCAATTCGCGCAACCTGATGCGCGAACTACTGACGCGCGAAGGGTGGCACGTCGAGACGGCGGAGAACGGGCGCGTGGGCTGGGACATCATCGCGGGCGGCTACGTCCCGCGACTGATCCTGCTGGATTTAATGATGCCCGAGATGGACGGTTTCGAGTTCGCGGAGACATTGCGGGCGGACCCGCGCTATCGCGCCATCCCCATCGTAGTGATGACCGCGAAAGACCTGACGGCCGAGGATCAGAGACGCCTGAACGGGCACGTGGAACGGGTGATGCAGAAGTCATCTTGGAACCGCGAGACCCTGCTACAGGAAGTGCGGGCACTAGTGCGCTCCGGCGCGAAAGGCGACTAGGCGGCCCCCCCGCCCGAACTAGGGAACGGTTTTATGGCAACGCAACAAGAGAACGACTCAATACAGGCGGGCGTATCCCGCCTTCGGCACGACCTGCGAAACCCGGTCGGGGTTATCTTGGGCCTGTCCGAGATACTGATGGAGGATGCGCGGGACGCGGGGCAGGAAACCCCACGTGACGTGCAGAAGATCCATACCAACGCCCGAAAACTTCTGACCCTGATTGACGAGCGCGTCTCGGAGACCCTGTGGCAGTCCGAGCCGGAGCCGGTAACCGCGCCGCCGAGCGTGGAGGAACTGGCGGGCGACGCCGCTGGCTCGCCGAAACTCGACGGTTCCGAACACGGGCGCATCCTGATCGTGGACGACGTCGAGGAGAACCGTTCCGTGCTGTCGCGTCGCCTGAGCCGCCTCGGTCATGAGACGGTGAGCGTATCCGACGGCCTATCCGCTCTGGTGGAAATGGCGAACAGCCCCTTCGATCTGGTGCTACTCGATGTCGTCATGCCGGAAATGGATGGCTACGAGGTATTGCAACGCATCAAGAGCCACCCGGCACTGTCCAACATCCCCGTGGTCATGGTGTCGGCACTTAGCGACATTGACGCGGTGGCGCGGTGCGTGGAAATGGGCGCGGAAGACTACCTCGCCAAGCCGTATAATGGCACCCTGCTTCGCGCCCGCGTGAACGCCTGTCTGCGGGCGAAACGTGCCCACGACCGCGAACTCGCGCTGATGCAAAAGTTACAAGACAACTACGAGAGATTATTGCGCGCCGAGAAGATGCGCGACGACATGACGCACATGGTGGTTCATGATCTTCGCACCCCGCTAACGTCGGTACTATCCGGTTTGCAGACGCTGGAAAGTCTGGGCGGACTCGACGACTTGCAGACGGAAATGCTCGCCGTGTCTATCAACGGGGCGCAGACGTTGCTCCGTTTGGTGAACGACCTACTCGACGTTTCCAAGATGGAAGACGGCTCGATGAAGCTCGAGTACGGCCCCGTGCGGCCAAGCGACGTGGTGGTCGCCGCGGTCGGGCAGATCGCCTTCCTTGCGGACGCGAAGCAGATCACGCTGGTCCGAAGCGTCGCGGACGGCTTGCCGGAGACACTGGCGGATAGCGATAAACTGCGCCGGGTGCTGATCAATCTGCTCGGGAACGCGCTGAAGTTCACGCCGCAGAACGGCACGGTGACGGTACACGCCCGCCTCGGCGGCCCCGGCACGCTCTACTTTTCCGTCGCGGACACGGGCGAGGGGATTCCCAAAGAAGCGTTCGGGAAGATATTCGAGAAGTTCGGCCAGGTCGAGGGTCGCAAATCGGGGCGCAAGAATAGCACCGGCCTGGGCCTGACGTTCTGCAAAATGGCGGTCGAGGCGCACGGGGGGGAGATGGCGGTCGCATCGGAGCTAGGGGTGGGTTCCGAGTTCTCGTTCACGATCCCGATCAAGTAGCGTGTGGGAAAAGGGCACACGCTCCCCCTACTCGCCAGCCAAACACACAATATCACCCTTGCAAAACCCGAGGCGAATCGCTATCCTGTAGTCGGCCCCGCGGCCGACAAGGAAACCCTTTCGATGAGCTCTGTTTTATATAGCGAGATATTCGAGCAGCCCGACGCCATCGCCCGCGTCCTGGATGACGCCATGCCAGGCGTCGAGGGGCTGGTGCGCGCGGTGAAGGCGGCGGATGTTCGCTACGTCGCGCTGGCGGCGCGGGGGACATCGGACAACGCGGCGATCTACGCGAAGTACCTGCTCCAGATCCTGTGCGGCATTCCCGTGTTGTTGACCGCGCCGAGCGTCCACACGCTGTACGGGGCGCGGGTCAATTACCGCGAAGCACTGGTGATCGGCGTCTCGCAATCGGGCGCGGGCGAGGATATTTGCGAAGTCGTGAGCGCGGCGCGGGAGGCGGGCGCGGTCACGGCGGCGATCACGAACACGGAAGACTCGAAACTGGCGCGAACCGCCGAGCATCTGCTCCTGTGCCACGCGGGGCCGGAACGCGCGGTCGCGGCGACGAAAACGTACACAACGACCCTCGCCATGTTCGCGCTGATCGCCGCCGCGTGGAGCGGCGACGCGGCGTTCGCGGACGCGCTGGCGCGGGTTTCGGAGGCTACCGCGTCCGCGCTCTCGCTCGCGGAGCCGCTGGCGCGGACGCTGGCGCAGACGCTGTTCCACGCCGAGAAGATGGTCACAGTGGCGCGCGGGCCGCACCTCGCCACGGCGATCGAGGCGTCGCTCAAGATCGCGGAAACGACGGGGACCACTACGCAGGCGTTCTCCGCCGCCGATTTATTGCACGGCCCGATCGCGTCGGTGGCGGGGCGCACGCCGTGCCTACTCTTCGAGCCGGAGGGCCGGTCCGCCCCCGGAATGGCGGAGCTAGCGGAAAAGTTGACCGGGCGCGGTGCCCGCGTGATCCGCTTCTCGCCCGAGTCCGGGGCGGACATCCCGCTCGTGTCGCCGGGGAGCGAGTTGCTGTCGCCGCTCGTGGACATACTGCCCGCGCAACTTCTCGCGTATTACCTGACAGTGGCGCGGGGGCTGGACCCGGACAACCCGCGCGGGCTGTCGAAAGTGACGATCACGCGGTAGGCAGACCTCAACGCTTTCGATACGGCTTGAGGTAGCCCACCCACACCGTGACGATCCGCTTATATTCCTGCACGCCGCCCGCCGCGCGGGTAGCACCTTGCTGTCCACGAGATACCGCAACCGCTTCGGGTCGCTCCCATAGAGCCACGACAGGATGTTACAGAAGCGTTGTTGCCCGAGGGAGTGCTCATCCGCCCAGGCGATCTGGCTCGACGGCGTGTGGGGATCGTCATCTTGGGCGAAGTAGAGTGCCGCGCCGACCAACGCCTTTTCCACCGTGGGGTCGCCCCCCTTCGTCAGTATAACGGTCGCTAGCTGGTCGGCGTCGTCCTCCTCGCGCCCCAGCACCGGCAAGTCAAGTTCGCGAATCAGGCAGTGCCCCAGCTCGTGGTAAAGCGCGAGCACAAGCAGCCCCGTCCCGCGTAGTTCGGCGTCCGCCACGGCTTTTTCGCCTTTTGGCCGCGCGGCGCGGGTCTGCTTAACGACGTACAGGAACAGGCCGTAGTTGACCGTGATGCTGTGCGTCTTTTCGCTGTAGTAGGCGTTCACGACCTCGCTCTCGTCGGTGGTCACGGTCACGTCGCGCGGCAGAACCAGGTTCAGTTTCATATCGTAAACGAAGTTCGTCAGGAAGCCCTTCGCTATCCTATAAACCTAGCCATGTTCTTTGGACTTGACCTGATTGACCGGGACGCGGACGATGAACTTGCCCGTGTACTTCGCCGCCGGGTTGTGTTACGCCATGACCGGACGCGGTGCCTGGAACACACCGCCGAGTGCGGCGAGACACAATGCTATCCTCGCGATGTTGCGAAAAAACGACATAAGGGTTCCTCGGTTTCAGGTCAGTGCTCGGTGTCAGGCGGGCGGCGTAAGTTGGTGTTATCCACCGCCGCGAAAATCGGATCAAGCGAGTGTGAGTCCGGGCGACTACACCGGATGAATGCACGCGCGGTCCCGGAACCGGTAGTCCGGACCCGCCCGCGCCCGCGCTCGGGGGACATGACGGCGCACTTTAGCCGGTGGCTGCCTACGCGCCGCCCAACGCGGCCCAGGCGTCACTCACCGCCCGCATCCGCGCGTCCGTGCCGTCTAAATCCGGGTGCGCGTTCTTCGTTGCCTGGATGAACACCCGCTTTGCCACAGCCGGATCGCGAACCAGTTGGATCGCGAACCGGAAATGGTCGTCCTCGCCCGCTTCGCGGAGCAGAAACCGCGCGGCGTCCTGCTTCGACGGGTTCCAGGGCGGCGGCGCGAAAGGTGACTTCGCGGAACTCGTCCGCTCCCTGTCCGGGCGGGGTTTGGCGCGCGGACGTTTCGCCCCCCCGGCGTCGCCGCCACCCGGGTCCCCGCCCGGCCTTGACGCCTGTGGCGTCTCGTCCACGTACAGCGCGTAAATAGCCGCCTCCGGCACCGTGCCGAACGTCGCGATGGAGCGCAACCGCTCCATCGTCATCGCGATGGCGTACAAATTGTCCTGCCAGTCGTCGTACGTGTTGCAGTGGAACCAGAGCGCGCCGAGCGGCTTGCGGGGCGCGCCGGGGACGCTGTAGCTAACGCCCGCGTATAGCCGCACGACAACGCCGGGGAAGCGCGGCGGCTTCGCGCCGGTCTTGATATGTCCGTCCAAACGGCGGTCGCCCTCGTCGTGCCCGCTCTCGATCCAGATGTCGGACGCTTGGAGCAGTTCTGTTTCGGTCTCGAACCGCTTCGTAACGGCGTCGTAAGGGACCTTGGGAGACAGGCGGACCCCCGTGCGCGACGAGCCGGTGACGGGGGGCCAGATTTGTAGGGCGCGGAATCGAATCGTCATGTGCGTATTGTAGCCGTTTTTGAAGGCGGGGGCACACGGCGAGGGTGTCGGTCGGCCCGCGCCCCAACCGCGAAACGGATTACTTTTTGTTCCTGCCCCCACCCACGACGATTCTCCGCGCGTCCCTATGTCACCGCTTCGCGCGAGCATTCTCCCACGCGCTCCAGTTCCCGTGGAAGTCGCTGACCGCGCCCCCCTCGAACACAAGCAGCCGCGTCGCCACCTTGTCGAGGAAGAACCGGTCGTGGCTTACTGTGAGTACCGCCCCCGGAAAGTGCGCCAGCGCGCGCTCCATGACCTGGATGCTCGGCACGTCGAGGTGGTTCGTCGGCTCATCCAGCACGATCACGGGCGACCCCGACAGCAGACATTGCGCCAGCGCGAGCCGCGCCCGTTGCCCCCCTGATAGCGTGCCGATCCGCTGTTTCTGATCCAACTCCGAAAAGCGTAGCATCTCCAGGAACCGTTGCACCTGCTTGCGCGGCGCGTTCAACGCCATGCCGGTGACATTCACCGCGTGCGATACCGTATCCTTCGGGTCTAGCGCGTCCATAATGGCGTTGAACGAGGCCGGGATCACGCCGCCTTCCCAGATCACCTTGCCCGAGTCCGGCGGCTCCGCGCCGGTCAGTACCCGGAGTAGCGTTGATTTGCCGGAGCCGTTTGATCCCACAATGGCGAGTCGGTCGCTCCCATGCAACTCGAACGATACGCCGGAGAACAGCGTCCGCGCCCCGTACGATTTGCCTATCCCCTCGACGCGGAGCAGGTTCTCGCGCACGTGCAGGCCCTCGTAGATGTCGGACAGGATGACGTCTACCGGCTTGGGTTCGGCGCGCTTCTTGACGTCGGCTAGCTTGCGTTGCAACGCCCCGTCGGGGTCTTTCGCCGTCTCGCGCCGGTCGTCAATCGCCTCCGATTCGTACGCCAGCAACTCTTCCTCGTGCTCGAACTGCTTCGCCAGCGTCTTGTAGCGGAACTGCTTTTCGCGGATGTACGCCGAGTAATCGCCCGCATACTCGTGCAGGTGGTAGTTCTCAACCTCCACGATGCGGGTTGCGACGCGGTCGAGAAACGCCCGGTCGTGCGAGACGACCAGGAACGCCCCGCGTAGCGAGTGCAACCACTCCTCCAGCCAGGCGACACCCGCGACATCCAGGTAGTTGGTCGGTTCGTCGAGGAGTAACACGTCGGGGTCTTCGAGCAACAGTTTGGCGAGCGCGGCGCGGTTGCGCCACCCCCCGGACAGTTCGCGCAGGGGCTGGTAGCGGTGCGTCTCGTCGAAGCCGAGTTTGCTGAGAACGGTTTCGATACGGGTCGGGTACTCCCAGCCCCCTTCGAGCTCCATCCGCTCCAGCAGATCGCTCTGAAGTGCAAGCCCGTTGTCCATCGCGGCGTCGGTGATGCCGGGGTCGGAGAGGGTAACGCTCAGCGTTTCGAGTTCCGCCTCCACCGCGCGTATCGGCGCGAACACGGACTCGCAGACGGTTTGCACGGAGTCGTCATCGGCGAGTTCAGAGAACTGGGAGAAGTAGCCGACGCGCACGCCGGTCGTTATCTCCACGGTGCCGGTATCGGGCAGGAGCGGCTCGCCAGTTCCGAGTTCGGCTTCGGCGAGGATCAGTCGGATGAGGGTTGTTTTCCCGCCGCCGTTACGCCCGATGAGGCCGACTCGGTCGCCTTTGAGCAGTTTGAAGAAGGACTCGCGCAGGATGAGGCGGTCGTCGAAGCGGACGGAGACGTTGTGAAGGCGGATGAGACTCATGAGTATTCGTGGTGTTGGACTTATGGAGGGTGTTGCTACGTAGAGTATAACATTTCTGGGGTGGGGGCGCGGGGCGCGGGTGGTGGGGCGGTCCGCGCCCGCCGCGTGCGGCCCGCCGGAACCGCTCGCTCGTTGGACAAGCGGCCGAACTATGATGCAATCGCCCTACGCCCCCGCCCCGCCATAACTAGACACCGCGCCGATCCCCGGTATAATACTCGCACAATGTCAGACGCCACCCACCCCCTGCTCCGTACGCCGCTGTACGCCGCGCACGCCCGCTCCGGCGCGAAGCTCGTGCCGTTCGCCGGATGGGAGATGCCCGTCCAGTACCCCACCGGCGTGATCGGCGAAGTCAACGCGGTCCGCCAGAGCGTGGGCCTGTTCGACGTTTCGCACATGGGTCGCCTGCGCGTGTACGGAGCCGACGCGCGGGCGTTCCTGGACCGCCTGACCGTTAGCGACATCGAAAAACTCGCGCCGGGGCGGGCGCGCTATTCTCTCCTCTGCACCGACGCGGGCGGGGTGATTGACGACATCATCGTGTACCGGCTCGGCGAGGAGGAGTTCATCGTGGTCGTGAACGCGTCGAACCGGATCAAAGCACTGGCGTGGATCGGCGCGCATCGGGCCGGTTTCGGGCACCTCACGATCCAGGACGAGACGTTCGACACCGGGCTGATCGCGGTGCAAGGCCCGAACGCGGTGACTCTCTGCGACGCGCTGTCCGACGCCGACCTGACCGTGTTGCCGCGCTTCGGGGTGCTGGAAACGTGCCTCGGGGACGTGCAGGTCATGGTCGCCCGCACCGGCTACACCGGCGAAGACGGGGTGGAACTTTTCTGCCGCAATATTGATTTGGAGATGTTGTGGATCGTGCTGATGGAGCGCGGCGCGGTGCCGTGCGGCCTAGGCGCGCGCGACACCCTGCGCGTCGAGGCGTGCCTGCCGCTGTACGGGCACGAGATGGACGAGGGCACCGACCCGTTCTCGGCGCGGCTCGCGTGGGTCGTTAGAGCGAACAAGCCCGCCGCGTTTATCGGCCAGGCGACACTCGCCGCGCTGGAGTCCGCGCCCCGTGACCGGGTGCTAATCGGGCTTGCGATGGACGGCCGCGCGGTGCCGCGGGACGGCTACCCGGTGCTAAACGCGTCCGGCGAACGCGTCGGGCACGTGACCAGCGGGACGTTCTCCCCGACGCTCGGCAAAGGGATCGCCCTCGCCCGCGTCCTGTCGGGCCAGTCCGAGACCGGTAATGCCGTACAGGTGGTCATCCGCGATGTCCCACACGCCGCGCATATCGTCCCGACGCCGTTCTACAAACGCGCGCAACATTAGCAAATTGCGTCGCGAACCCGTGTCGCATTCGTGTTATAAACGTGCGCCCATGAGCTAATAAATCTCCCGATCCGAAAGGCATTTTTCAACCCGACATGTCCAGCATTCCGAACGAACTCAAGTACTCGAAGTCGCACGAGTGGGTGCGCATTGACGGCGACGTCGCGACCGTCGGCATCACCGACCACGCACAGGAGGAACTCGGCGACGTGGTCTATATAGAGTTGCCGGAGGCGGGCCGTATGCTGTCCCACGACGATATTTTCGGCACAGTGGAGTCTGTCAAGGCAGTCTCCGAACTGTATTCGCCGCTCTCGGGCGAGGTGCTGGAGGTCAACGGCACGCTGGCGGGCGCGGAGTCCGCGCTGAACGAGTCGCCGTACGACAGCGGCTGGATGATCAAGATGCGCCTCAAAAACCCCGCCGAAGTCGAGGAGCTACTGAGCGCGGACGGGTACAAAGCGGAGATCGGCGAGTAGGCAAGGGGCGCGGTAGCGGCGGGCGGTGAGCCATTCGGGTAGGTCGGTTCACCGATCGCGGGCGGGAGCGGCTCACCGATCGCCTGCGACCGACCCGCCGCCCGAGCATAAAGCCAAGCCCTTTACATTGCCACAACTTAGAAAGCATTTTTAATCCGTGTCCTATATACCTAACACCGATTCCGACCGCGCGCGTATGCTTGCCGCGATCGGCGCGACGTCCGTTGCCGAACTGTTCGATACCATCCCGTCCGCGATACTCGAGGCGGCGGACTTTTCCGGCGTCGCGCCCGCGCTCGACGACATCGCGCTCCGCAAGCACCTGATCGCGCTGTCGTCCAAAAACACCGACATGGACCGGTTTCCGTGCTTTCTGGGCGCGGGCATCTACGACCACTTCATCCCGCCCGTCGTCGGCCATGTCACCGGGCGGTCCGAGTTTTATACCGCCTATACCCCCTACCAGCCCGAAGTCTCGCAGGGTGTTTTGCAGAGCATTTACGAGTTCCAGACGCTGATTTCGCGGCTGACCGGCATGGAGGTCGCCAATGCGTCGCTCTACGACGGCGCGACCGCGCTCTCCGAGGCGGTGCTGATGGCGTGCGACTTGACCAAGCGACGCGGCGTCGTGGTCGCCAAAACGTTGCACCCGGCGTACCGACAAACGCTCCGCACCTACATGGAATCGTTCGCCGACAGCGTGACCGAAGTGCCCTACGTTTCGGAAACGGGCGCGCTGGATATGGACGCGCTGACCGGCGCGATCACCGACAGCACGGCGTGCCTGATCGTGCAACACCCGAACTTCTTCGGCACGATCGAGGACCTGCGAACGCTCGCCGACGTCGCGCACGCGAAGGGCGCGCTACTGCTGGTGTCGGTGGACCCGATCGCGCTCGGGTTGCTCGAAACGCCCGGCGCGCTCGGCGCGGACATCGTGACCGGCGAGGGGCAGTCGCTCGGCTGCTACCCAGCGTTCGGCGGGCCTCTCCTCGGCCTGCTCGCGTGCCGCAAGGACTACATCCGCCGCATTCCGGGACGAATCGTCGGCGCGACCGTTGATATTGAGGGGACACGGGCGTATGTGATGACGCTCCGCACCCGCGAGCAGGACATCCGGCGCGACACGGCTACGTCGAATATCTGCACGAACCAGGCATTGTTTGCGCTCGCTGCGACCGTTTACCTGTCGGTGATGGGCAAGACGGGCTTCGCGCAGGTGGCGAATCTGTGCCTGCAAAAGTCACATTACGCGCAGAGCGAGATCGTCAAACTGCCGGGATACTCACCCGTGTTCGCGTCCGCGCCGTTCTTCAAAGAGTTCGTGGTGCGCGTGCCGGGGTCGCCCGAAGCGATCAACAAGCGGCTACTGGAGGTGGGAATGCTCGGCGGCTTCCCACTCGCGGCGGACTACCCCGAACTCGGTGACGCGATGCTGCTCTGCGTCACGGAGCAGCGGAGCAAGGAAGAGATAGACGCGCTGGTGGGCGCGTTGCGCGGGTGATTGTGCTGGCGGTGCGGGGTGAGCGGACAATGAGTTGTTCCCGTTCGCGGCTCGCGAACAGGAAGCACTGCGCGAAAAACCTGTGCACGCAGTGCTTCCTGTTTTGTACGGTGCATAGAGTCGGCTCATGTTCGACGGCGAGCGGCTCGCGTTCTGCCGGGCATAAAAAAGCGGCGGACCCACGCGGGGTTCGCCGCTTCCACAATTCATATGTGGAGA
>JAYUUO010000102.1:0-4437 GCA_043754515.1 Armatimonadota bacterium | reverse complement strand
CCGTGCAGATTCGCGGCAGTCGCCGGTACCGAGAGGTTGTACACCGTGTCCGGGGAGACGGCCGCGCGCGGGAAGTCGTTGAATATAGGGATCACGATCACGAACGGCTGTTGCGACTCGTACAGGAATGTCTTCAGCTTCCCCGTGTCGTTGTCGCCGGGATTCGTGAACAGGCTCGCGGTCTGCTTCGCCGCGTACCGCTCCGCCCGCGCCTTCGCTGCGTCTCCTGGCGGCGTGGACAGGTCGGAGTCGCTGTACGGCATTTCCGCGAGCGTCGCGCAACCCTGCTTCGCAAGCGTCTCGAACGCCCGTGCGACCGAAATACCGTCGTCTTTGCCCTCATTGAGCTGGTTGTAAAGGAACGCCGGGCTGAACTCGTACTTCGCGTCGGCTAGCCGCGTGGTGTCCCACTTACGCCGCTTCGCGACGCAATAGGTGTAGGTGTAGTAGGCGGTGGACCACGCCGCGCAGGAGCCTTGTTTGCCTTGCGTTTTGACGGGCGGCAGGAAATCAGTGAGTAGCACGGACGCGGGCCGCTCGCCGCGCGGGGCGCGGGCGACGATGAAACGCGGGTTTCGGGAGAACGCGGCGGCGGGGGATGGCTTCGCGCCCATGCCCGCCGGAAACGGCGCCACGCCTGCCTTATCCACGCCGCGCGGGGTCGTCCGCGTCCACCACGGCGCGTTCGCGGGCAACGTATCCTGCCGCGCGTGGACGTGCGTCGGAACGGTCATCAGTGCCGCGAGCAGGAGAGCGGCGGTAATCGGGGTGAGTCGGAGAGTCATCGTTTTGTTATCCATTTTCGGCCCCCGACTTGTAGCCGGGGGCCTCGTGTTTCGCGTAGTTGCGCACTAATTGGCGGTGCCGGGGAGGGCGTTCACGAGCGTTGGGGACTGTAATAGCTTCTGAATCCCCGCCTCGACCTGCTCTTCCAGCACCGGAAGCCGCACAGAGTCGCCCTCCCCGGACGGGCGCGGGGGCGAAGTCGCCTCGGCCACCGCCAGCACCTCGCCGCGCACGTCGAGCAGTTCAGCGCGCAGGAAGACGCGGTTTATGACCACGCCGGAAACCAGGGTTGAGGGGGACGAAGTCGCGGTGGCGCGTACCCGCAACAGGCGCCGCGCCGAGAGGCGTTCCGCCGCCTTAGCCGCCTCTGCCGTGTGCCCCGGGTCGTTCAGCACGGCCCAGAACGCGGGCGCGATTTCGGCGGTATATACGCGCTTCCCGAGCGCGAGCAGGGACGACTTGAGCGACAGTGCCGTCTTTTCGCGGATCGCCTCGTCGCCGTCCACCGCGAGGATCGTGCCCGCGTCCAAGTTCGGCCGCGCCGAGAACTGGTTGGCGGTGAGTCCGCCCGCGCCGGTCACTTGTAGCGCGGCGAGTGCGGCGTCATCGCGCCGCGCGACGACAAGTTTCGCCCAATCGCCCGTGCCCGCCCCGGCCAGAAACACCGGCTCCTGCGGCGGCTGATTGATGCGCACGCACGCCTCGTTGACCTGCTTCGCCACGTAGTCGCGCAGATCGCCCATCGTCACCTCCGGCGCGGCGGTCGCCGCGCCGTCAAGCCCCGCGCACAAGTAGTAGGTGAACAGCCCGCCTGTAACTGGCGCGCTTTCCGTCTCGAAGGCGGAGCGATCGGGGCGTGCCGCCGCCAATGTCAGCACGCCGCCGACGGGTGTCAGGGTCGGCGCGGCGGCCTCCTGCCATGCCTTCGACGAGCCGGACTCGCACGCGTCCAGCACCACTATCTTCGTCCCGGCGCGGCAGACGGCAGGGTCGGCGAGCAGTTCGCGCAGCTCGCGCACGGCGATGCCGCTCTCCTCGGTGAGGGAGCGGACGTCGGCGGGGATCAGATACGAGGACTCGGTGCGCGGCAGGAACCGGCCGTGCCCGCTGTAATAGAACCAGAACGTGTCCCCCGGCTTCGTCAGCGCGGCGACGCGGCGCACGGCGGCGAGTATGTTGCTCTTCGTCGCGTGCGCCGCGCCGGTGTCGCCGTCTGATAGGAACGAGACGTTGTCCGGCGCGGCTTTCAGGGCCGCCCGAAACCGCTCGGCGTCCTTACGCGGGTAGACCAGACGGTTCGCTGGGCTGTTCTCGTACGTCATCGCGACGATCACGGCATACGCGCTGCCTGTCGTGGGGGGCGGGTCGCCCGCCGCGCGGGAGGGTAGCGGTGCCAGGCAGTGTGCCGCGCCCGCCGCCCCGGCGACACAAAGGGCGAGCGCGGCGCGGCGGGTGATGCGCTTCGGGGGCGTCACGGGTTACCGCCGCTCCCGGATGATGTAGCCGACGCGGACGTCCTTTAGATATTCGCTCTTCCGCTTCCACTGGCGCGGGAACCCGTCCATCTTGCCGGTCTGGAGCATGGAGGAGGTGCCGTTCGTTTCGCAGACGCGCGCCTCGCAGACCTTGTTATAGGACACGAAATCACCGATCTGTCTGCGCTCGCACACCTCGAAGCGCATGTCTTTGGTGACGCCCTCGTCCTCGCCCAGGTCCGCGATCATGCAGCCGTCAACGATCTGCGTGATGTTGCCGGTCAGGAGTTCGCGGGTGTCATAAAGGGACCGCGCGAACGAGTCGAACGCGTCCACGAGCGAGGCACTCAGGACCTGAGTCTGGCTGACATTCGTTGCATCACCCCAGGCAGTGCCGGTGAAACTCATCGTCTCGCGCTTCCCCGTCTCCACCTTGGTGAAACGGCATATGATTGTGATCGTGGCTTTCACCGCGTTGACCGTCGCCTCTGCCTCGGACTGCTCACTGTTTCCTTCATTCCTTTTCTTACCGAATAGGGAAGCAATCGAAGTCGCGAGGGCACTCGTGGCGGCGGTATCGGCGGCGGATTTCGAGGAACTAACGGCGATGGAGGCTAATCCGGTGCCGCCGTTCCCGCGGGCGATGCCGCCGTGCGCGGGGACGCGCACGGCGGCCATCGGCACAGTGTCTATCTCCCCGAGGCTGGACACGAAAACAGTCACGAATCGCTCCACGCCCTGCGCCTTGCCGAACTGTTTCGCGGAGTCGGGAGTCACCCAGCCCTCGGCATTCATCTTGATCTCGTCGGCCTGGTTCTTCCATTGGTCCCGCCCGTACAGGCGGAACGCCTTTGACTTCGTGATGGCCTCTTCGGCGAGCGAGAACATCACGGCGTCGCCCTTGCCCAGCGAGGTGACGTTCGCCTTGCCCGCCGCGTCGAGTTGACTGACGGCGAGTACCGCTATCGCGGGGTGCGCGGTGTGAGCCGGGGGGAGGGCGGCGTGCGTGGGCGGGTCGGCGGGCGCGGCGGACACGGCATAGGGCGCGGCGAGAAAAACAAGATTGGCAACGAGCAACGCGGCGGATAATTTCTTCATTAGTTCTCCTATTTGGTGCCGAGGCGCGAGTACTCGGGAGGGCACCATCAACGTTTGTATTATAACAGGTAGCATCACGTCATAGTGTGACGCGGCGCACGAATTATTCTCGTTTTCATTGTATACTGAAAACGCGGTGAAGCAAGCCCACTTCGATTGCACCGCGAGGAGTCGCCTGAATGTCACCTGCTCTCTATCCGTGCCGTATATTTCGTTCCGAGTCCCGCGCCGCAGTGTTCGCCCGGTGCGTTGGCGTCCTCGCGATCCTCTGTTTAGCACCGGTCGCCCGCGCCGATAACTGGGCATTGCTGATCGGCATTGACCAGTACGAGGACGCGAACCGGATCAACCCGCTCGGCGCGGCGGGCGCGGACGCCCGCGCGATCGGGAGGACGCTCCAAGAAATGGCCGGGTTCGCAAACGATCACGTGCGGCTCCTGGTGTCCGACGGCGAGATGAAGCCGACCCGCACCAAGATCCTCGACGGGCTGGCGTGGCTGAAGAAGAACGCCGCGCCTGGCGACACGGTGTTCGTGTTGTACAGCGGGCACGGCATTGAGGTCGCGGGCGTGCCCTACCTGCTCCCCTTCGACACGTCCGCGAGCGACGACGACACGCTGATCGAGTCGGCGATCCCGGCGGCGACGTTCCGCGCGAAACTGGCGCAGGTGAAGGCGAAGGCACTGATCCTCGCGTTCGACATGTGCCGCTCCGACCCGCGTAAGGCTGGTAAAGCGGTCGCCGCGTCCGACAACAAACTTTCCCGCAATCTGGCGCGCGGACTCGATTTCAAGCACGGCGCACAGACGGGCGCGGGGGACGCGCCGTCTGCCGCTGCCCCCGTCGCGGTCACGCTCTACTCGTGCAGCCCCGGCGAGCGGTCGTACGAGTGGGCGGATAAGGGGCGCGGCTACTTCTCGTACTATCTCGAGCAGGGGTTGCGCGGCAAGGCGGCGGACGCCTCGGGCAAAGTGACCGCGCTTGGCCTCGCCCGCTACATCGGGCGCGAGACGCAAGCGGCGGTGAAGCGCGAGGAGCAGAAGGCGCAGACGCCGTACCCGTCGCTCGACGGGCCGGG
>JAYUUO010000101.1:0-13592 GCA_043754515.1 Armatimonadota bacterium | reverse complement strand
CGCTGGCGAGGAAGCGCGTCCACATCTTCAATCCGTCGGCGTTCACGCTCGCGATCTTCTCCGTTGTGCTGCTCGCGACGGTGAAGCTGATAAGCTATTTGAAAGTGGCAACTACACGGCATCATTACAAGCATTGGCGGCACTCAAAGCACCTGTGCCCGCCCTGTCGTCTAGTCACGACTCCTTGTAGTAATCGCACGCCGGATCGGCGGTGAGCGCGTCGGCACAGACGAGGTACCGCTTGCCCTCCACCGGCGCGATGACAAGACGCCGCTTGCCGCAGTTCGGGCAGCCATTCTTCGCCCCACGTTGTCACCTGGCTGTGTCCCACCACACCACTCGGGGGGAGGCAGCGACGTCCCCCGAAGATCGACGGGTCGTGTCCGTTCGCGATCGGAGGGTCAAGCGTTATCGCAGGCATGGCCGTGCTCATCACGCCGCCCCGTATTAAGAACGCCGTCTCTGGCTTCCTCAAGACGGCGTTCTATCTCGCCGATGCCGACGCCTTCCTGCTCGCCGAACCGCCGCACGGCCTGCCCGATGGTGCGCGACAAGGAAAGTCCCTGTTTCTTCGCGAGCGTGTCCAGTATCGCCCGCTCTACGGGGTCGGGTCGGTACGCGAGGGTAGACCTTTCGCTCGGCATGATTTATTTCCTTGTTCCCGTCATGTGTTTCTCGGATCTCATTATAGCATGGTGATACTACTTTAACACCGGAACGGTATCGGGAATGAAGGACAACGCCCGGCGGGTGGCGAACGGTGACGCGACATGACACCGCTCGCTGATTACCTGCGCGATCTGCGCGACATCGCCTCCACGGGCGCGACCGTAGCCGAGACGACCTACTACGGACGCCTCGAAACTTTGTTTAACGCCGTAGGGCACGCGCTCAAGCCGAAGGTGCGCTGCGTCCTCCATCCTGGCTTACAGGGGGGGAGCCTGCCCGACGGCGGCCTGTTCGCGGCGGAGCAGTTCGGCAAAGGGGAGGTGGACACCGGGACGAAGATGCAGCGCGGGCAGATCCCGGCGCGCGGCGTGATCGAGGTGAAGGGTTGGAAGGCCGACGTGGACGCGACCGCCGATACCGCGCAGGTGGCGAAGTATCTGGGACGATACGGGCAGGTGTTGGTGCAGCGTGAAGTTGCACCTGTCCGCACTAAGACGGTTATGCGATACGCTTGTGATCGATCAGGTACTTGCCTTCAACCCGGCGTCCTCGGTGAAGTCGCCGCGCTTCTCGGCGGGCAAGGGCGTGACCCCCGTGCTGTCGCCGGAGAAAACGCGCGAGCTGTTCGCGGGCGTGAAGGTGACGAACGTGGTAGGGGAGGAAGCACTGCCGCGCCTGGTCGGACTGCGCGACCGAGCGATCCTCGCCGTGATGGTTTACACCGTCGGGCGCATAACGGCGGTGGTGGGGATGCGCGTCGGCGACTTCTATCAAGACCAGCGCAAGTGGAAGGTACGGCTGCACGAGAAGGGCGGCAAGCTGCACGAGGTGTGGGCGCACCATAACCTGGCGGACTGGCTGGGGGAGTATGTCGAAGCGGCGGGGATCGCGGGCGAGAAAGGGGGCGACAAAGACGCGCCGCTGTTCCGGTCGTCGCGGGGTCGGAGCGGGACGCTGACAGAGCGGGGGATGTCACGGCACGACGTAGCGCAGATGGTCAAGCGGCGGTGCAAGGATGCAGGACTTGGCGAGCGGTTCTCGCCACACTCGTTCCGTGCGACGGGCATCACGCTGTACATGGCGAACGGCGGCTCGCTCGCCGAGGCGCAAAAACTTGCTAATCATGCCGATCCGCGTACCACCAAGCTGTATGACCACAGCGGTGATGAAGTCGGGCTAGACGAAATCGAACGGATACGGTTTTGAATATAGAATCATGTTCGGTTTTTCATTATCGGGTAACCACCATATGAATATTGTTGGCAATCACAATTATACAGACGCTAACCGGTTCGTGAGGCGACCCCGTCTACGTCATCTCGATTAAGGTTGCAGACACCGGATTGTAGATAA
This sequence comes from Armatimonadota bacterium, assembly GCA_043754515.1. GTDB lineage: Bacteria > Armatimonadota > Armatimonadia > Armatimonadales > Armatimonadaceae > JACMIU01. The sequence continues at coordinate 11,570 of JAYUUO010000101.1, read as the reverse complement.
CGTTCGTAATAGAGCCATCGTGGATGCGCCGTACAACCTCGTCGATCACGTGCAAAGGCACGAGAAACCATTCCTTTGGTCGAACGGGATTACCAAAACGGTCAGGGATCGTAATGTCTAACAGAGCGGGAGCAAAAATGCGGTGAAACAGTGCTTCCATCTTCGTTCGGTTGATAGTCGCTAGTTTGTAACTGGCAACCACTTCAACATCAGCAAGCAGATAGGTCGCTTCGCGGGAAGCATGAGCGATTCGTGACTCGATACTCCCGCCGGTGACGCCGATCTTGTGGATCAATTGGCGGTGTTCCACGATATAGGGATGAGACGACTGGCTACGAAGGACGTAGATCGTGCCGCTCGAAATGTCGTCCGTATCCCATTCGCCACTAAAGAGACTGGGCGCGGAAATGTCCACCACGCGCCGTCCCGCTTCGTCTTTTTCAAGTGCACGTTGTAGTGAGCGCAGAAGCAGGTTGCTTTCGGTACCGTTTGAGTAGATCACTCTCAAACGTGCATTGGTTTGTCCGTTCGACGCTTGCGTCTCCATACCGCTCTCTACGACGTAGGTGAACTGACCGCCGAGGATGAAGAAATCGCCGACGTTGATTTTACCCTCGCTCGTAAACGGACTGGTTTCTCGCGCTCCCGACGCCAGATCACTCGCAACGCTCTTGAACAACGGCTCGAACGTACCGAACTCCCCGCACCGCGTCCGGTTCGCTATCTCCTCGGCGGCTCGCCGCTCCTCAGACGGAACCACGTGCCGAAGCACACGTATGTCGTCTGTCTGCGGAATATCGCCGAGTTCAGCGGCAAGGGCATCAAGAGACAGATCATCCGTGTCTACCGCGCTTGCTACTGATCCGTTCAGGAGTCCCTGATAATCCAGCCCGGTCAATAGCGACTGCGCTTCGTCCAAGGCTCGTAGTCGTTCCAAGCGAACCCCATATAGCCGCTCGAAGATGTCCCGGTTCTCCCCATGAAGGGGCATCCGCCCGTGGGTTTCAAAGAACCGCTGGATGTCCTCGAAGCCCGCGATGATACGCTCTTCCCGCGCCGAGCGACCCGCCGCCTTCGTCGGTGCTGCGAACTCACTCAGTTCGTCGGCAAGCTCGTCAAGGCTAAGGTCACTCATAGCGTCCTGCCGCCTTGTACCGCATAAATGCCGCCGCGCCTTCCGCCAGTCTCTTCTCATAAAGGTCTTGAGCGTTGATGTCGGGAAGTCGCCCTCGCTCCCGCTTGAACCGGGCGGCGCGTTGCGCTAAATCCTTGGCTTCATCTGGCGGAATGTTCACCCGCTTCGCAGCGATACTCGCCTGAACTTGCCGAAGCGTTTTCTCATCCATCGCTTTCGCCAAGACCGCATAGGCGGCGTCAAACGGATTGATGCGGTCGATCAGGTCAATATCCAGCTCTCGGACATCCATGGCGAACTTGCGAACTCCAGCAATAAACGAGAGGTTAGCCCTTTCGCCATTGCCGTCACTGGCTGCCTCCTTCGCCTTTTGCGTGATCGCCATCGCCGCAATCGCGTATTGCCGGATCGCCTCCTGATCTTCCGGGGAATACTCAGGGTATCGTTCCCGAACGATCTTGCCCATCCGCACCTGCGTCAATTCTTCGGGGACCGTGTTCTCTGTATCGAACAAACCCTTTTCAAGCGCGGACTTGTCCTGAATAAAAGCCGTGATGACCTCGTTCAAATCTTCACGACAGACTCGGCTCGCTCCTTCACTTGCAGGTGTAACTAAGCCGCCAATCTCGATATGCATTTGGCCCGTAGCTTCGTTGTAGCCGACATTTTGTTTGCCCTCGGCATACCCCTCTGCGCCGTAATCGAAGCCTTCTTTTGCTCCTGTATTCTTCGGCGTGAATTCAAATCGGGGTGACAACACCTGCTCCATCAGCAAGCTCGCCGCGATAGCTTTCAGCGTGTCGTTGATGGCGTCCACCACCGCGCCTTCGGACGCGTCCGGTTCGGCGATCAAGTTTGTGAAGCGTGCCCGCTCTTTCCCTGGTGCGTCGCGCGTGGCGCGACCGATAATCTGAATAATCTCCGTCAAACTGCTTCGGTAGCCGATGGTCAGCGCATGCTCGCACCAGATCCAGTCAAAACCCTCCTTCGCCATTCCAAGTGCGATGATGATGTCAACATGGTCCCGGTTGTTCTTGTTGGCAGGGTCTTTGAGCGAAGCCAATACCTTCGACCTCCGGGCAGGGTCCGAGTCGTCTACCAGGTCAGCAACCTTGAGCATACGTCCCAAATCGTTAGATTCGATCAGATGGAATCCCGTGACGGGATCGACACCTTTCCAGTCGCCCAGGAAATTCATCGCGACCTCAACCTCCCGGTGCTTGTCTTTCAGGCTTTCGCGGGAGTTGACGTTGGGAATATGAATGATAGTCTTGTACGCGGGATCAAGCACCTTGATTATCGCGTCCACATACTGCCCCGTGTAAAAGAAGTAGCCGATGTCGAGTGCCTTCAAGTACTCGTAGCCGTTCAACTGCTCATAGTAGGTGTAGGTCACTGTTTCAAAACGCGCCTCGTCGCTCGGCGTCAATACCGCTTCGGCGTCGCCCCGGAAGTAAGAGCCGGTCATTGCGACAATATGCGTCCTGTCCCGTGCCATGAACTGCCCCAGTTGGCTGCCCAGCCGATTGTCCGGGTTGGCACTGACGTGATGAAACTCGTCAATCGCCAGCAAACGATCATCGAACGCTTCGGCTCCCAGTTCATCAACGGCGAACCGGAAAGTGGCATGGGTGCAAACGAGTATCTTGTCGTCACTCTTCAAAAACTCACCCACCGCTTTTACCTTCGACTTCGCCACTTTTGGCTCGTCTATTCCCGGTGCGTTGCACAGGTTCCATTGCGGCGGGACTCGCCAGTCCGCCCAGAACCCGTATTGGGTCAGTTCCTCGTCAGCGAAACTGCCGCCGATGGAGCGTTCCGGCACCACGATGATCGCCTGTTTCATGCCTTGATTGGTCAGCTTGTCCAGCGCAATAAACATCAGTGCCCGCGACTTGCCGGACGCGGGCGGCGACTTGATCAGTAGGTACTGCTCTCCACGGCGGGCATAGGCACGCTCCTGCATGGGTCTCATACCCAGTTCGTTCGCCTTCGTGGAGGTAGCAGTACGTGCTGTCGTGATTGAGACCGAGGGAATGGTTCGTTTGTTCGTTGGATTTTCGCTCATCGTTTCGCTTTCGCTTTCGGTATGGGCTGGGCTTCGGTCATCTTCGTATACATCTCAAAAAGCTTTTCCAGCCGTTCAGTGTCGTTCTTGAACCGGCGACCGATATAGATGCGTTCCAGGGTTTCATCGTTGCGCTCGTGCGCCCGGCGCAGATTATCCGGCATCGCCTCCGGGTCGTAAAGGTCGGCAATAGTCGCCGGGAAGTGCGCTTCGCGGGCGAGCAGAATATCCTCGGCACAGCGCGTCAGATCCGCTTTGTTACTCTCAGTCAGAGTAGGAACCGGAAAGGTATTCCAGCCGAGCGTGTTGGAATAGGAGAAGTCCGTTCGGAGGCGGACACAAACAGTCCCTATCCAGACCCAGTGCAGGCGCGAGGCGATGAGAGCCATATTCCAGAGCGGCGCATCGTATAGCGCAAACGCTTTGTTATGAACGACTGCACGGTTACTTTCCAAGCCGACGGGCAAGTATTCCCGATTCTCAGAGCTTACGATAGGAACGATAAGTAAATTGCCCTTCGCTTCGTGCTGGTCTCGAAATCTGTATGGCAATTCTGCCAGCTTCTGAGCCTGAATGTCTGTCTTCTTACTTAAACGTGTTTTCCTTACTGCTTCAACTCTGTTCCAAATCTCCTTTATTTCTTGAACGCTCTTTACATCCTCAATGCGGATCCACAAACAAGACCTCGGGGCGCTATCAATAAATTCTTGTGAGCCATAGATGGGTCGAATGAACGCCGCCGCCTCCGGGCATTGAGCAACCAATTCACTAGCCGCGCCAAATCGCATCATTAACTCATTAGCGTAATAAGGATGGTTCCCAAATTGCATGGGGTTTCTCTCGTCAGGCACACGACTTTGAGGAAACACATAGACGTTAGGAGCAGCTACTAAATAGGCGTTTATATTCTTCGACTCCCGTGCCGTCGCTTTTCCATCGACAGTTACCTCAAAGATTTGCTTTGACTCTTTTGGTTGCTTCGTGAGGCCAATGATGGATACCGTGACTCCCGCATTATGGCTCGCTAAGTTTGACCATTTGAATGATCGATAAGAAAAAGAGATTGAGACTCCCGCCTGAAAGATCGTTGGCCACAGGGCAGAAACCTGAACGCCTTGACAAATCGAATTAGTACAGACGAAGGCACTTTGGGCTAATGTCTTTGACATGAAATCTGTGGCCTTCACAAACCACCCAGTGACGTAGTCCAAAGAAAGAATGTCTTTGACTCTGCCGCCAAACACGTTCTGAAGTTCTGCCTTTTGTTGCTCCGTCTGATATTTTCTACCGACGTACGGCGGGTTTCCACAGATATAGGTCTCGCCGCCCTCATTGGTGAAATCAATCTCCGCCTGATCCAGCGGAGTACTGAACAAATCCGTCCCCGCCACCTTCACCCTGGTTCCCGTCGGCGGGCACACCTGGAGCCAATCCAGCCGCAACGCATTCCCGCAAACAATCCAGTTCATCTTATTCAGCGGCAGGAACTCCGCGAGTGCCAGTTTCTCCCCGCGATACAAGACATTGCACTGATACTCCGCGATAATCAACGCCAGCCGCGCGATCTCGGCGGCGAAATCCCGAAGCTCAATACCGCGAAAATTGGTGAGCGGGATCTCCGAATGGAGGGGTGCCTCACCGCGCCGCCGATTGATCTCCGCCTCGATCTTCCGCATCTCCTTGTAGGCGATAACCAGAAAGTTGCCCGAGCCACAGGCGGGATCGAACACACGAATCCGCGCGATCCGCTTGCGCAGATTCAGCAGCATACGCGGATTGTCGCCCGCCGCTTCAAGCTGCGCCCGCAGCTCATCCAGAAAGAGCGGGTTCAGCACCTTGAGGATATTCGGCACGCTCGTATAGTGCATGCCCAACTCGCCGCGCTCCTCATCGTCCGCGACCGCCTGTATCATCGAACCGAAGATATCCGGGTTGATCTGTCGCCAGTTCAGTTCCCCAGCCCGGAGCAGGTAGGAGCGGGCGATGCGCGTAAACCGGGGCACGTCGGTGCTACCCGAAAAAAGCCCCCCGTTGGCATAGGGAAACTGGTCAGCCCAACCCGGCAAGCCGGCAGATTTTCTCTTTGCAATGCTGAGGTTCATCGCCTCAAATACTCGACCGATGACCGGGGACATATTCGATCCGTCACTCACGGTCATTTGATTGATCGTGTTCGTGAAAAGGCTGTCCCCGTGGAAGATGCCCGTATCCTCAGCGAAAAAGCAGAAGATCAGCCGCGCCATGAAGTGATTCATGTCCGGTCGCCGCGAGGCGGTCGCCCATTCCGGGTTCTCCTTGAGAAGCTCAACATACAGCTTGTTCAGCCGCCCCGTCGCCCGAATATCAATCGGGTTTTCTTTGATCTCCGTGACAGTTGAGATTCCGGCAAGGGGAAGAAAGAACGCAAAATGGGCGGGCAGATCGGAGTAAGGCGTTGAGAGTACTTCCCCGGAAACGAGTTCCTCCGCTTCCAGCCACTCGCCATCTGTGGCGAGGATGAACTTGACTTTACTGGAAGCAGTCTTTGGACTTTTCCGTAAGGCACTCAGCGTATCGGCAACACTGCCTAGATTGCAAACGGCCAGATGAATGTTGTTTCGCTGCAAAACGCCGCCTGTGATGTCCGAGGCGTTCGAGTCGCCTTTCCGCAACCGCTTGAGTGTGGTCTCCTTATTCCCAAACGCTTCCAAAAAGGCGAATGGGAACTCTATTGGGTCGAAGTCTTTTTGAAACAGATCGGATACAGCGTCAGCGATCTCAACTGCATTCATAATTAGCGGATACCCATGAAAAAATTCACTGTAGGTTACAAAAAGTCGTTTGCCGTTGTTCGGGGCAGTAGTAAAGCTAATGCTTGGTCGAACGCCCTGTCGTCGGCTCGTCCGGCGAGCGGCGCGAGCAGCCGGTGCAGATAGTCTACCCCGCGCCGGAACCAACTCTCTTCCGGGCGACCGTGTTTGAGCAGTTTCCGGGGCGCGACTTCCTGCCCTTATCGCTACCCCACCCTACTGCCCGTTATCCGCCGGTCGGTCTCCCTCTTTGCGCGCCTCGGATACGGTGATCATTCCCTCTGTGGAGTTTGTCATGTACCAGCCGCGTCCGCAATTATCACAGCAATGGCTTGCTCAAGCGCGTTGAGTTCCTTTGCCCCTGGAGTCTCAGTTCGGCTCGCGCGCGCGACCGAAGTCCCTTTCGTACCGCGTTCGCTTTCGTTGATCGCTTTCCACGCGGTGACATGCGCGATCTCGGCGGCTTCCGCTTTTACATAGGCACTAACGAGCAACGCTATTTTGTGTGCTGCTTCTTTGACTTGCGTTTCGGTCATACTTCCTGTCCTTTCTTACTGCCCGTTCATCGTCGGGCGATACCCGTGCGCTTGCGCGTCTTTTTCGGTCATGTACATCCCGTTCGCGGTGTTCCCGTACCACCGCTGACCGGGATAGTGATAAACCCCCGTGTTCAGGTTCACCCATACCTTCGTGCCGCCGACCGCCGCCGCGCCGGTAGTGGTTCGGCGCGTCCGATGACCTACACCGGTCGCGCCGGGCGCGGCACCGATCCCGCCACCGGGGGGCGCGGTCTTCGGCCTCCTCGCTTTCGGGGGAACGGGCTTATCCGTCTTGAACCGCTCCTTGTACGCCGCGATCCAGTCCCCCGCGATCTTCGTCTGGACCGTCCGCAGATCCACCCCGCGCTTGCAGACGTCATAGTGGTAGGTGTTCTCAAGCCGGTCCTTCACGCGGGCGTTCCAGGGCGTGGTCTTGTAGGACTGGGGCCAGAGGTTCCGCGCCGAGTTCGAGCCGCCCAGCTCCAGCGAGACCAGGTGATCCACCTCGTACTCATAAGGCTCCCGTCGGGTTATCCCGTACGCCCTGTACACCGCCTCCTTGACCGCCTGCGGGACGTTGCGCACCTTCTTCGAGTAGCCGGGGACGCAAATGTCCTTCATGGTCACCGGGAGCACGTCGCCGGGCGTCTTCGCGTGATCCGGTAGGATAGGCGCGTTCATATCGTACTGCGGTGCGCGGGCCGGGAGCGAAGGGACGAGTAGCCCCAGGGCGAGCAGGAACAAAGCCGCGCTTTTTCCGAGGAGGCACGCGAGCAACGCTGGCAGGGTTTTCGGGCGCGTCATGGGATCGTCACCGGCTGATCCGTCCACTCTTCTCTCCCGTGGGTGTAGGCCCCCGCCGCGACGACGCAGTACAGCTCGTCGAGTGCCCCTCGCAGAGCGGCGCGTTCGGCGTCCGGGAGCGACGGGGCGTACTTCAAAAGCACGAGCGCGAGCAGATCAGGGAACTCCCCGGACTTGGCGAAACTCGCCTCCCCCGTGGTCGCGGTTTCCACCGTGAGCAGATCGCGTTCGCTATCCGTCAGGTTGCTCACTTCATATCGTGGTATTTTCATTTCGTCAATCCATTTCTTCACCAAAGTGAGCGGTATCTGCGTCGCCTTCGACCGAAACAGTGGCCTGCCAGAAGTCATTCGTCGGAAACGTCGCTCTTGATTAAGTTCTTGCGTCAGGCCGAAATAGGCGTGGGCTATCACCTAATTGGGCCGGTTATGAGCGGCGGTATGACACTGCTGCTCAGAATCCCGCTACGATATCCGACCAGATCCAACCCGATCGCCCCTTGCCCGGCCCGTCTTTCAGAGTGAACCGGATCATTTTGTACTTCCTGCCCGCGATCTTGATCGTCTTCACATCGCTCACCGCGCCGACAGTGCCGACCGAGACGGGGAATATGAGTCCGGATCGTACCATGCCGGACATGAGCCTGGTGTCGTCGTAGTGGTTCGCACTGTAATAAAGTTTCGCGACCTTCAGATCGGGCGCGAAGCTGAGCGGTGTCCGGTTCGTGCGCCCTTGTGCGTTTTGGAGAACTACCTTGAAGCCGATGCTTTGCGCGTCAGCGACACGGCTCGCCGCCAACAGACCGATCAACAAAAATAAGTGCACTAATATACGCATCTGACTCCCTCTCACTGACATAACTGGTGTACGTCCCCGACATACCCTTGCGAACGGGGTACGTTTTCCGCGCCTCATCCACCGCCCATTCTTACGACGAGGTGATTTTACGGGTGACTCGCCCGGCGGTGGTGTTACAGGGGAGACTTCAGGAGTCATGCGGCTACCCCTAAAACAATATGTTCCACTCGCCGCGCTATCTCGTGGCTGTCCGAGTCCGAATCGCCCTCGTAGCACCGCTCGCCGGGGGCGGATCGGCGCAGGAACGGCGGCATCCACGTGAATAGATACAGGTGCGCGAGTTCATGCACCCAGACCGCTGCCTGGTCCGGCTTGAGGTAGGCGGTGTTGACGCCGACCGCGCCGGACACGACACCGGTTTCGTCTAGAAGTCCGGGCATACACTGGCCCCTTGCCCGTCCCGGCAGATGATACTCCTGTACCGCTATGCCCATACCCCGCGCGAGACGCCGCCAGGCGGTGGGGCGTCGGATGTCGCCAGTCACGTCGCGCAGAAGACGAACAGCGATCAGTCTCGCCATATATTCGATCACGTCGTCGGGGTAGGGTTCACCTTCGTGGTACCGCGTTGGGTGTTGCATCGTGCCGCGATTCGCCTTAGAAAAACTGCCATTGCGTGATGATCTCGCCCCGGTTCAGGCGGTTCGCTATCTGAATCGCGTCAATCACCGCGAGTATATAAAGCAAGATTGCGCCGCCTCCGAACGTGAAACACCCCACGAACACGGCGCAGAGTAGTACCGTAACGCCTTTCGCCACCTGCTTGTTTATCATCTGCCCCGCGCCCACGAGTACCAGTGAGAGTATAACCGCCGTCGCTATGGAGTGACTCCCGGGCGCGACCTGGATGGAGTCCACGGGGCGAGGGGCGTAGTACACCGGGGGCGGCTGGTAGTATCCCTGTTGAGGCGGCTGGTGGTAATGCGCAGGGGGCGCGGACGGGGGTACGCGCGTCTGTCCCGGCGTGGGGGGTGACTGATACATCTGCGTCGGCGCGGGCGGTGATGCCTCAAACGGAGCGGCATCGAAGCGGGTACGGTAGACGTGGGAGCAGTTCGCGCACGCGCTCGCGCCCAGATTATCGGTGCGTCCGCACTTAGGGCAGGTTTTTATGTATGTTGGTTCCGGCATAGGTCCCGCTCTCCCGATTCGAGTGCGACGAGTAAGATTAGTCGCCGCCACCGCCGACAGACTTTTTGCGATCCGCTTTAGCGAGGCCTGCGATCATCGTCCGCGCGATTTCCTTGTCCGGCGCGTCGAGCCCGTCGTACATGGCGAATGTATGCACGTCTTCGGGGTCGGACACCCTTATCATTTCGTCTGATATGTTCGCGCCGCCTGTCTGGGTTGCGACAAGGAACGCCATCCCTTCGTGCGGATCCGCGCCGAGAGCGTCACTCAACTTCACCGCGGTCGCGTTACGCGTCGTCTGTTCCCCGGATTCGATCCGCCCTATCTGTTGCCTCGTCAGATCAACCTTCGCCCCGAGCTCCTCCTGGGACATCCCGGACGCCATTCGTTTCTGTTTCACCCATTCGCCGAACGTGTTCACCATGTAGAACCTATTCCTCCCGCCAGTCCACGCGTGTTGTCGCATCATATCAACCCTCCTGACTGGCTTTGACACATTGTAACTAAAATAGTTACCACGCGCAAAGCACTTTTTTAGTTCTTTCCGCTTGCGGTTAAGCAACTTTATTAGTAACATATGATTATGAAACCGGTATATTTAGAAGACCTTCGGAAGGAGGCTGATTTGACCCCCACTCAGGTACTGAGGGCGTTTCGCGACGTGGCCCCGGATGTCGCTCCTACGCAACGATCTGGTGTCATCCACTGGGAGCAACAGGGGATACTCGATTTCAGGATCATAGACACGCTAGCAACGGTTTACGGCAAGCCGACTAACGTGGTGAAAGCGGCGGCACTCGCATCGAAAGAACGGTTCAACGCGCGGCGAAAAAATGTTACTAGTATAGTGTCTTAGTTCCTTGACGTAATGCAACTAATATAGTAACATATATTCAGACCCAAACGAGACCGCGCCGGACACGAGACGGCGCGGGGAGATCTAGATCAATGAAACGAAGCGACGTAAGCCAGACGCCCGTACAAGCCGCCCGCGAACGGTACCACTCCCTATGCCAGCGCGTGCGGAAAACCTGCGACGACTCGCGCCTCACGGTCGAAGCGAGAGAGGCGATCCGGCAACAGTTTCTCGCGGCGGAGCGGGAGTACAACGCGATACGGCGAGACGAAGACGCCGCGCGGCGTTTCGCCGGATCTGTCGAAACGGGTTTCGACACGGTAACCGCCTGATCTCTCGAAACGAGTTTCGAGAAAAGCGGAGGCCCCGCGACTGTTACAAGCAGTCGCGGGGCTAGGGAAAACGCGGAGCGTTTGTCCCGGAAAGAACATGAACATGAACACGAACACGAACACATCCACTTTATCACGTCGCGAATCGGCAACACTTGTTTCGCCTGTTGCTCCGCATTTCTCGGCCCCCCGGCCCGCCGCCGCCCTGCGCATCCTGGCCGCGATGGAAACGCCCAAACTACTTCCCGTGGTGGCTGTCCGCGATTGCGCCAACCCGGATCATCCGGCGTATGCGATCAAGCGCGACGCCAGATTATCCGCGACAGAGAGAGACGCGGCGTCTTCTCGGAAAGCGGCTTTTTCGCCTGCCCGATCAGAAACAACGATGACAGCCCTTCCCGCCCCGGCAGTTACCGCCGACCCCGCCTCGCCGATGGAACTCGCCCTCGCCGCCGCTCGATCCGCTCCCGTCTGGGACGCGCTACCGCTCGAAACACGCGAGCGGTATGGCTACCTTTTGGCCGGGGACGGGGGCGCGTGGGACCGCCTCGCCGTCACCGAGAAAGCGCGGGCGGCGGAGATGATCTTGCAGTACAAGCCGCGCGCCGACAACCCCTTTGTGTTTGATTTCGCTTCGCCGCACTCCGGCACGCCGTATACGATCACCTGCCTGCCCACGCCCGGCACGCCGTACACCGGCGCGGCGAAATGCAACTGCTCCGCCGGTCGGACCCGCTACGCTTTAGGCGGGCCTCCGTGCTACCACCTGGCGCGGTTCAAGGCGGACGTCGCGGCATCCAACACGGCGGCATCCGGTCCGGTTAATGCTGATGAGGCGACCGCGCTCGCCGCCGCGCTCCGCCAGTTAGAGGCCGAACTGGTGTCAAGCCAATCCGCCGTTTGTGCCCTACTGTACGCCCGAGCCGGCATCCGCTCCCGGATCGGCGCGGTTCGGGAACGGCTCGAAGCGATCGCCGCCCCCGCGCCCGCGCTGGCCGGAACAAACGCCGCGTTTTTCCCTGGTCACCGCTCGTGCGCGGTTGCCGCGAAAGGGGGAT
>JAYUUO010000100.1:0-13607 GCA_043754515.1 Armatimonadota bacterium | reverse complement strand
ATGCGGGGACGCTGTCTGACCCCGTTGCAAACGTGAAACACCATTGTGTTTCATAGATTCTACCTTCCTTGGTTTAGAGCGACGCCGCGACGGACAGGACGGCTTCGCCTTCGATTTGAGGGACGCGAGGGTTAGAAAGAATGCTCGCGCGGTCATCGCCGATACATCCGCCCCTTCGTTTCGCGGATAGTATAGCGTGTATCGTTGCGGTTTATAAGTATCGTAGCGAAACAATTTTTGGGCACTTCCGAGCGCGGCGGAACCAGCGAAGCACGGGTATAATACCGACGTCGTTTCATGCCACTGCTTTAGCGAATGTGTTACGCCCCGCGATAGAGTAGCGGTGTTTCTTCGCCCACCTCAAACCCTTCAAGCGACGCACTCGCACTTAAACAGGAGCCGCCCCGTGCCAACCGTACTAACACAACCCGACATCAATATAAAGGCCGTGGAGAGCGGCGAGCCGGTTCTCATCCGCGAGGTAGCCGATCTCGTGCCTGAGGAGAATCACTGCTTCGGGAGACGCGAGGTTGTTGTCACGAAGTCGCGAATCGCCGTGTTTGACGAGTCGGGACTACAACTACTATCGGTGCCTATGGCTGACATCAAGTCGGCGCGTACCGAATCCCTCGTCGGCGGCGCGCGTCTGGAACTGTCGCTGAACACGGGAGTCAACCTTCCCGTCGCCGAGTTCACCGCGTCCGTGACCGCCCGGTTCAGCGAGATGGCGAGGGGCATCGAGCAGCTCGCGAAGGGCGAGGAACTGGCGATTAAACTCACGCAAGAGCGAACGCGTTGCGAGAAGTGTGATCGTCTGCTACCGGAGAAGGACGGCAAGTGTCCAGCCTGCGTACAACGTATCGCGGTGCTCGGTCGCATCCTCCGATACCTGAAACCATACAAAGCCCAGACATTTTGGGTCATGTCCGCGTCGCTGCTGGCCGCCATGATCGCCACCATCGCGCAACCCTGGTTGACGAAGGCCATCACGGACCGCGTTCTGAATCACCGGCCTGATGCACTAACACTCGCTTCCGGGCAGGGAAGGCTGTTCCTCTACGTGGGTGGTCTCGCCGTCGCCATGGTCATCAATATCGGCCTGCAATACTTAAAAAGTTTTCACGGTGCTTTCCTCGCCGCTAACATTGCCAAGGATCTTCGGGCGAACACTTACGCCGCACTGGAAAAGTTGCAGATCAATTTTTATGACAAGAAGCAGATCGGCGGCATCATCTCCCGCGTCACGCAGGACACGGAGCGGATCTGGGGTTTCCTCGCGGACGGGGTGCCGTATCTGCTCATCGGCTCGCTGACTATCGTTGTGGGCCTCGCGTCGGGCCTGCTCCTCTCCTGGAAACTTGCCCTCGCGATCCTGCTCCCGGTGCCGCTGGTCGCGATCGTCGGCTCGGTCATCTGGAGACCGATGGCCGCGAGACACTACAAGGTCGGGCAGAAATGGGGGCGTCTCCATACGCACCTCAACGAATCGCTGACTGGCATACGCGTCGTGAAAGCGTTCGTGCAGGAGAAGGGCGAACTCGACAAGTTTACGTCGCGCAATAACGATCTGGCGGGTGCCGCAGTGGTCGCCGACCGCTTCTGGAACCAGGCGGAGGCGGTGGTCAACTTTTTCGTTAACTGCGCCCCGCTGATCAATTGGGGCTACGGGGGCTACCTCGTCCTGAAAGGCGAACTGACCTTCGGCACCCTGATGGCTATGCAGATTCTCTTGTGGCAGGTATACGGCCCCCTGCAATGGTTCGGTCAGGTCAACCAGTGGTTCTCGCGGGCGATGGCGGGCGCGGAGCGCGTTTTCGAGGTAATTGACGCCGCGCCGGAAGGGTACGACGCGCCGCAAGCGAAGCGGATGACGGAAGTGCGCGGCGACGTGACGTTCGACAAGGTGCGCTTCGGCTACGACAAATCGAACCCGGTGCTCAAAGGCATCGAGCTGGAGGTCAAGGCGGGCGAGATGATCGGACTGGTCGGCAAATCGGGTGCGGGCAAGTCAACCACGATGAACCTACTATGCCGCTTCTACGAGGCCGATTCCGGCTCCCTCATGGTGGACGGCGTGGACATCCGCGATATCGCGCTCGATGACCTGCGGCACCACATCGGGATCGTTCTGCAGGAGCCGTTCCTGTTCAGCGGCACGGTCGCCGAGAACATCGGCTACGGCAAACCGGGCGCGAGCTTCGACGAGATCGTCGCCGCCGCTAAAGCCGCGTGTGCGCACGACTTCGTGGTCGCGAAGCCCGACGGCTACGACACGCAGGTCGGCGAAAAGGGCGGTAAACTATCGGGTGGCGAGCGGCAACGCGTCTCCATCGCCCGCGCCATTCTGCACAACCCCCGCATCCTGATCCTGGACGAGGCGACGAGTTCCGTGGATGTCGAGACGGAAAAGAATATCCAGAAGGCCATCGGCAACCTGGTGCGGGGGCGCACGACGTTCGCCATCGCGCACCGCCTCTCGACCCTTCGGCACGCGAACCGATTAGTCGTGCTCGACAAGGGAAAGATAGCCGAGGTCGGGACGCACGCCGAGCTGATGGCACTGAAGGGCGAGTTCTACAAACTGGTGGAAACACAGGCGCAGACGTCGAAAGTCATCGCCGACACCGTGGCACTATAGGGAACGGGGTTAGCCGACCACAGGCTGTTCTTCGCTCCCCGCCTTGAGCGTCGTCACCGTGTCCCCAGCCAAGAGGCGGGAGCCGCGCGCGAAATCCGCCGCGCTCATCGCCGCCTTGTTCTCCGGCTGAACGCGGGTGATCAAGAGAAATCCGTCGACGGTTGCCACCGTGAAACCTTCTTTAGCCAGCGCGGCCACGGTCCCCGGCGCGGCGTCCCCCGTTGCCGAAACCGCCGTCACCGCGAGTACTTTGACTGGCTTGCCCGCGACACCGAACCAAATGCCGGGGCGCGGCGAAAGGGCGCGGACTTTGCGCTCAATTACTATAGCCGACTCGGTTAACGGGTTGAGATTTCCCGTCTCCCGCGTGACAGGGTAGGCGTAAGTCATACCCTCTTCGGCTTGCGGAATGGCGGTGATGTCGCCGCGCTCCAGCCGGTCCAGGGTTTCCACGAGGAGCGGCCCGCCTAGCGCGGCGAGTGTCGGCTCCAGCGTCTCCACCGTGTCCGTCGCACCTATCGGCACCCGCGCTTCGAGGTAGACGGGCCCGGTGTCGAGGCTCGCCTCCATCCGCATTGTCGCCACGCCGGTTTCGGCGTCGCCCGCCATAATCGCCCAATGAATCGGTGCCGCCCCGCGCCAGCGCGGGAGGAGCGAGCCGTGTACGTTCACCCCGCCGAAGCGCGGGATGTCTAGCACCCCCTGGGAGATAATCTGGCCGAACGAGACCACGACCAGCACGTCGGGCGCGAGGGCCGCGACTTCGGCGGGGAACGGTTTGCGGCGTACCTTCTCCGGCTGCAATACCGCATACCCGAGTTCGACCGCCCGCGCCTTTACCGGCGACGGCGTGACGCGGTTGCCCCGCCCGCTCGGTTTATCCGGTTGCGTCACGACGGCCAGAATCTCGTGGCGCGGCGCGGCGTCATGCAGGGCGTCTAGGGTCGGCAGTGCGAACGCCGACGTTCCGAAGAATAAGACTCGCATCATGTTCGCGCGTCCGACGCGCCCGCTCGGGCGCAAAGTCGGGGTAGTGCTTACTCCTTAACTTCGCCCCGGTCCTCGGCGGCGGTGAGCATGTGCAACGTTTCCGGGTCGGCGAGATCAATGAACAGCATGCCGTTCAGGTGATCTATTTCGTGTAGCAGGATACGCGCCTCGAACTCGCGCGCCTTGAACTGGAGCGGCTTCCCTTCGGTGTCATGCGCCTTGACAACGATCTCATTCGCGCGGCGGACCACGCCGCGTAGACCGGGTATCGAGAGACACCCCTCCTCCGGCTCGAACTGCTCACCTTTTTTCTTGATGACCTCCGGGTTGAACAGGGCGCGGAACCCCTCCCCCGCGTCATACACCAAGAGACGCACGGAGCGGTTCACCTGTGGCGCGGCGAGACCGACCCCATGCGCGGAGTACATGATCTCGCGCATCTCGGCGATGAGCGCGGTCAGGTCGGGCACACCGAATTCGGTCACCGGTTCGGCGATCCGGCGGAGAATCTCCCATCCCGGTGTGTCACCATACTTCACGACGCGGCTGTCGTCGAACTCGATAGAGTCATACTTGGAAGCGAGGGCGTCGGTATCAGGGGACGCGGCGGTTTTCGGTTTCGCGGGCGTTTCAGACATGTTTTCGATTTTTCTTACCGACCGGAATTGTACCACGCGAAAAAAATATCGGTGCCCTGTAACATACGAAGTGTAATTCGTGTATGATATGTCTGTTGATATGATAAGGACTGTTAAAAATAATTCGGTGGGGTGCTGGTGGTTGACGGCGGCACTTCTGGTCGTGGCTCCCGTTCTAGCGGCGCGGGCCGAGGTGTTGGCGACGCCTCACGCGGTAGAGGGAGTGGCACGGGCGGACGTTTCCGCCGTATTGCCGGAGGGAGGCACACTCACCCTAGCCGATGTCCTCGCGGGTGTGGACGCCGCACACCCCAAGATCCGCGGCGCGGACGCCGAGCGGCGGGCGGCGACGGCGAAGCGAATATCTAAACAGGGTGCGTTCGACCTGAACCTCGTTTCGGGTTCGGACTTCCTGCGCTACAACTCGACTTCGACGCGGGGCAAAACGGCGACGGCAACTACCACGGACGCGGGCGTGGAGGCGACACTCCGGAACGGGGTGAAGATTTACGCCGGTACTCGTTTGAATGTCGGCGCGGTCAAGGCTCCCGACAGCCAGACAGGATCAGGAGGTGAGTATGTGTTCGGCGTGAAGGTGCCCCTCTTGCGCGACTTCGGCATCAACCCGAAGTCGGCGGGGGAGCGGCAGGCGATCTTAGGCGAACCCCTCGCGCTCCAGCAGTTCCGCAGGACGCGCCTCGACACCCTCGCGCAAGCCGGGTTCGCCTATTGGGATTGGGTCGCGGCGGGGCAACGGCTGGCGGTGGCACGTGACCTGCTCCGCGTCGCCGAAACCCGTGCCGAGGCGACGCGCAAGCGGGCCGAACTGGGCGACATTCCCCGCGTAGACGCCCTCGAAGCACTTCAGGAGGTCGAGCGGCGGCGCGGCGCGCTGGCGAAAGCCGAGCGAGACACGCAAAAGGCCGCGTTTAAACTCGCCCTATACCGGTTCGGGGCGGACGGCACTCCTTTGCCCCTGCCCGAGACCGGGGCGGTGCCCGCCGAAGCCGCGCTCCCCGCGCCCGAAACGGTGCAGGACGACGCGTGGGACGCGGCGCGGCAGGCCGCGATTGACAACCGGCCCGAGGTTCCGGCGAACGATCTGCAACGCCGGATCATTCGCGTAGACCGCGACCTGGCGCAAAACGACCGCAAGCCGAACATTGACTTCGTGCTCCAGCCGGGCGCGGACACCGGGAGCAAGGCGATCGGCGAAACGATGAAGGCAGGGTTATCATTCACGCTCCCCCTGCAACGGCGCGACGCGGATGGGCGGCGCGACGAGGCGGACCTGAAACTCACCAAGTTGGATCAGGAAGCGACTCTGCTCCGATTCCAGATACGCACCGAAGTTGACGACGCCGTGTCCGCCGTAAACACGGGCGTCACTCGATATGAGGCGGCGGTGCGCGAACTGGAGTTAGCGCGACAAGTAGAAAGCCGCGAGCGTGACCGACTGCGACTGGGCGAAGGGACACTCTTTCTACTCAACCAGCGGGAACGGGCGACCGCGGAAGCGGCACAACGCGTGATTGACATACGGGCGGAATATTTTCAGGCGGCACTGTCACTGCAAGTGGCGTCCGCGCGGCTTTAGGAAGCGAGACATGGAAAACATACTTTCAGTGCCGCGCGGAGCGGCAAGCTACACGAACGGAGCGCGTCCCGGTTCCGGCGCGACGAGTGATCAGACGCCTCACGACCATCATGCCACCCCGATGGACCGGCTGTGGCAGTTCATTCGCGAGGAAAAGGCCGATCTCGCCACGCTGGTCGCGTACACGGTGATCGCCGGGATTTTAGCACTGGTGGTGCCGCTAACCGCGCAGGCACTGGTTAATACGATAGCCGCGAACGTTCTGCTCCAGCCGCTCGTGGTGCTGTCGGTAATGACGCTGGTCGGGCTGATACTGTCCGGGGTTCTCCAACTGATGAAGTTGTCGCTAGCGGAAGTGATGCAACAGCGCGTCTTCGCCCGCGTCGCGCTCCGGATGGCAGAGAAGTTGCCGCGACTGCGGGCGGACGCTCTGCGCGGCGAGTACGCCCCCGAACTGGTCAACCGCTTCTTCGACACGCTCACCGTGCAGAAGGCGTTATCGAAACTACTCCTGGACGGGCTGGCCGCCGTGCTACAGGCGGCGGTGGGGCTGATACTCCTCGGGTTCTACAGCCCCTATTTGCTCGGGCTTGACGTGGCGATACTCGTCTTCGCCGGGTTCGTGGTCGGGGTACTGGGCATCGGCGGACTGCGAACGTCGCTCAAGGAGTCGAAAGAAAAGTATCGCGTCGCCGATTGGCTGGAAGATATGGCGCGTTGCCACATGGATCTGAAGTTGCACGGCGCGGGCGGGTATCTGGTGCGACGCGCCGACGCCGCCGTGCTCCGGTATATCAAGGCGCGCCAGTCGCACTTCCGGGTTCTGTGGCGGCAAGCCCTCGGTAACTACCTGTTTCAGGCGGTGGCATCGGCGGCGATCCTTGCCGTCGGCGGGTGGCTCGTGATTCAGCGGCAGTTGACGCTCGGGCAGCTTGTCGCGTCCCAAATCGTGGTCGTGTCGCTCCTCGCGGCGATGGACAAACTCATCCGGCAGTCGGAGCAGGTTTTCGACCTGCTGACAGGTCTGGAAAAGATAGGCCACGTACTCGATATGCCGACGGAGCGGGTCGGCGGCGTCCCCATCCTACTGCCTTCGGACGTTGAACCAGTGCCGGAGCTACGGATACGCGACGTACGTTTCTCCTACGCGCCGGGGGTACTACCGGAGACGCTCGCCGGGATCAGCCTGGAGGTGAAATCCGGCGAGCGCATCTGCCTGGTCGGGGAGAGCGGCGCGGGAAAATCAACGCTGTCGGCGTTGATCGCAGGTCTGGAAAATGTCACGCATGGGGAGATCACCGTCGGCGGCGTGGATGTACGTGACGCCGACCTCGGGGATCTGCGCCGCGTCCTCACGCTCGTGAACACCGACGATTCCATCTTCGACGGCACTATCGAGGAGAACGTGGCGGTGGGCCGGGAGTATGTCACGCACGCCGATGTCCGGGACGCGCTGGAGATGGCGCAACTAGACGGCGACATCACGCGCCTCCCGAACGGCGTCTCCACCATGCTAGTGTCCGGCGGACAACCGCTCTCGCGCGGCCAGCGGCAACGCCTCCTTATCGCCCGCGCTGTGGCCCCCCGCCCGCGCCTCTTGATACTGGACGAGGCGTTCACCGGCATGGACGAGGCGATGGTGACGCGGATACTGGATCGTATCTACGCGCCCGAGCAAGCCTGGACCATCTTCGCCGTTTCACACGAAGCGGAAGTGGTCATGCGGTCGAGAACAGTCTATGTCCTTCGGGACGGGAGGATTTCGGAGAGGGGGACGCCGGAGGAACTTGCCGCACGGGACGGATCGCGGTTCGCCGATCTGTTCCCCACGCTCACGAGACGGCTACGCGCCTTCGTGCCCGCGCCGGTTTCGGGCGAAAGGCCCGAGGCTGACGCGGCCATCGTACGCTCGGAGGGTGACCGAGGGGGCGAGAGAAAACCGGTAGCGGTCCGAGGACGGCCAGTATCGCGAAGGGCCTCGGGAAAGAATGAATCGGCATGAATTCCATAGCTTTAGAGCGGCATGAGTCACTACGCGCCGTCGCGCCGAAGTCCGGCGGCAAGCGGATCACCGCGCTAGTCGCTGGGTTCATCGGGGTGACGGCGGCGGCACTCACATTCGTACCCTGGCAACAGACGATTATCGCGAACGGCCAGGTTAGCATCTACGGCGCGATGAACCGTCAGCAGAACATTGAGGCGCAGATCCCTGGTCGGCTCGTTTCGTGGCATACCCAGGAAGGACAGACGGTGAAGAAGGGCGACCTGATCGCCCGTCTGCGCGATATTGACAGCAAGTTCCTGGACGCGAATCAGGCGAAGCGGCTAGCCGAACAGGACGCCGCGTTGACGGAACAAGCGGCGCGGATAGCGGCACGCGTCGGCAAACTCGATTCGCAACTGAGAAGCCTGGAGGAGTCGCGGGAATCCGCCATCAGCACGGCGCGTCAGCGGGTCGAGCAGACGCGGCAGCGGCGCAAGGCGGCGGCGCAGTCGCTACTACAAGCCCGCAAATCGTTCGAGATCGCGCGGGATGTCGGCCGCGCTACGGCGGGCGAGAGACTATTACAGGCGGGCGACCGCGTCCGGCAGGCGGAGCAAGCACTGCTCGCCGCGAAGCAGGACGAGGCGACATCACGGCTACAGCGGGATCGCGTCGCCGAACTCTACCGGCTAGACCTGCGTAGCAAGCGTGACGACGAACTGGCAGAGAACGACCTGGTCTCGAAGCGGGTCCGGGTTCGGCAGGCGGAGGACGCGGTAACGATAGCGCGGCGCGACGCGAAGGTCGGCA
Organism: Armatimonadota bacterium; assembly: GCA_043754515.1. Classification (GTDB taxonomy): domain Bacteria; phylum Armatimonadota; class Armatimonadia; order Armatimonadales; family Armatimonadaceae; genus JACMIU01. The sequence goes on along the minus strand of JAYUUO010000100.1, from coordinate 4,950 downwards.
GGCTGGCGCAGAACCAGACCAACCTCGAACTAGACCGGGCGGGCGCGGCGGTGGAGTCGGCGCAAGCCTCGCGCGAGATCGCCGACCGAGACATCGCGGCAAGCCAGTTCGACCTGAGTAAAGTGATGACCGACACCACGGCATCCTTGTCGTCGCTTGAGGCGGGACGCGAATCGGCGCGAGAGAGCGGGGCGAAGATCATCGCCGACCGCGCGAAACTCGCGGTGGACCGGCGCAACCTCGCGGCCCGTACGCGGCAACAGGTCGTGACGGCACCATGCGCGGGGCGCGTGGTGCGGCTTTTCAAGGGCGGGGCGGGCGAGACGGTCAAGGCCGGGGATGTGCTGGCGACGATACTGCCCGACTCGCGCGACCAGGCAGTGGAGTTGTCGGTGGCGGATAACGATGTGCCACTCATTTCGGAAGGGCGGCACGTGCGCTTGCAGTTCGCGGGCTGGCCCGCGTTGCAGTTCACCGGTTTCCCTTCCGTCGCCACGGGTACGTTCGCGGGGCGGATACGCGTCATTGATGCCCTGGACGACGGCATGGCGCGCTTCCGCGTGATCGTGGAGCCAGACTTCGCGGCGATTAAATCGGGGAAGGAGCCGCCCTGGCCCGCGCCGAACCTGCTCCGGCCCGGCGGCGAGGCGACCGGCTGGATCCTGCTCGACACGGTGCCGCTCGGCTGGGAGTTATGGCGTCAGTTCAACGCGTTCCCACCGACCGTGAAACGTGCCCCGGTCGGGGAGAAAGGCAAAACACCCAAACCAGCCGGCAAGGATGGGGACAGGGACGGAGAGAAGGACGCGGGCTATATCAAGTTGAAGAGCAAGTAACGCGGTTGATGTTCACAACAGCGATCGGTTTTTCACCGTCAGGTAACGCGCGATTAGTTCCACCGACAGTTCTTGCGGTTCGGCATCTACGATCAGCACGCCGCGCTTTCTGAGCAGGTTCAGGGCGCGGCGGCGTTCGGCGATAACTTCTTCAGCGACCGCCTTTTCGTACACGCCGTCCACCGTGGTCGGCACGCGCCGCGCCCGCCCCCCAATCAGCGGGTCGGAAACCACGACGCAGACCACCACGTGTTTGTCGGCAAGGTGCCCCATCTCTCTGAGTGGCACCGCGCTCGATTCGGGGTCGGCGAGGTCGGTGAACACCACGCACAGCGAGCGTTTACGCCAGCGGGCGGCGAGGAACCGGAACGCCGCGCGGTAATCGGACTCGACCGGCTCGGCGCGGGCGGCGTACAGGGCTTCGAGTATGCCGCCGTACGCGGAACGCCCGCGAGCCGGGGGGAGCCACGCCTTCGCGTCGTCGGAGAACGTCAGAAGTCCCACTCGGTCGTCGGCTTGCGCGACGACATGCGCAAGCATCAGTGCCGCCGAAACGACATAATCGAGCTTCTGCGTGCTTCCGATCTCCTGACGCATCAGGCGACCCTCATCAATAAGGAGCAGAATGTCTTGCGACCGCTCCTGCTCGTAGGTACGCGCGATCACCTTCCCGCGCCGCGCTGTCGCCTTCCAGTCAATGGCGCGGTACTCGTCGTCGGGCGTGTAATCGCGGAGCGACGCGAACTCGCGCCCCGCGCCCACGGTTCGCATTCGCCGCACACCCTGGCGCGAGAGCGCGGCGCGGCGGAGCATGATTTCATAGTCCTCGACGGCGCGCAGGTTTGGATATACGGCGACCGTTTTCTCCGCGGACACGACGCCCTGCCGGATGACAAGCCCGAGCGGGCCGGTCACGCGCAGGTAGATGTCGCGGAACAGGAAGTCGCCGCGCGAGGGCGGGATGACGTGATAGGTGAACTCCATCGTCCCGAACGGCTCTAGTTTCTTTGCCGTCTCGCGCCCTTTGCTCCCCTCCTTGCCGAACGCGAACGCGCCGGGCGGCTCGTCACGCGCGGCGACGGCGAGCGGCTGGCGGGTCTGGTTTCGCACGCGCACCGTGACGGCATTGTCCGCCGCGACGGAGAGCACTTCGCCAACCTCGCGTGTTACCCGAAGCGCGTCCCCCGGTTTCGGGCACAGCAGATAGTCGCAAATCGCCGCCGCTATCAGGGCGATGTTACAGAACACGGCGGCGTAGGCGAGCGGCCCGACGGCGTACGATCCGAGGAGCGGGACGATACCGAGGGCGACGAGCCAGAGGAAGCGGCGGGTGACAATCATAAAGCGGTTACGGTGATTATTGTATCGCGCCCGGACACCCATACGGTGCCCGTGAATTTGGAGGACTGCGTTTTCGACGAAAACCGTGCTCTCTCCTCGGTGCCGTGATAAAATACGAAGGTTTGCCTCGGCGCGCGGATAACGAGTTCTATGGTAGGCGCGAGAGCGAAACGCTTTGGCAAATGCCACAACCGGCGCGACACAGTTTGTACCATCCTGACGAAAGGTAGGCGATACCCGCTATGACAACACAGAGCATCGATACCGACGCGCTGATCCCCGGCACCGGGACGCAAGTTCGCGTCCCTATGGCACGGGCGGTAATCGCCCGCGTCGCCGCTCGCGCTGCGCGAATCGCCTTCCGTCACGCCCCATCCCGCGTTTCGTAACGCCCTCCGTGCAGTACCGCCGCGCCCGACGCCGGTCGGAACGACCACCTGAATCAGCCCGCGATTTCCGTCGCGGCCACACCCACACACCGCTTCCGGAAAGGGCGCGCTTTACAACGCCCCGCCCCCGGCATGATATAACGATGGGGCAAATCGCGTACATTTCCCGTTTTGCGACCCCCTCGAAAGGTTCGGATAATTATGGCACGAGCATATAGCCTGAAAAACACACGCAACATCGGTATCGCCGCGCACATTGACGCGGGCAAGACCACGACCACCGAGCGCATCCTTCTTTACACCGGCGTCAACTACAAGATTGGCGAGGTGCATGACGGTACGGCGACGATGGACTGGATGGAGCAAGAGCGCGAGCGCGGTATTACGATCACCTCGGCGGCGACCACCTGTTTCTGGGGATTGGAACCGTCGGAAGACCCGAAGCGAGCTGCCGACGGTTACCGCGAGAATACGCACCGGATCAACATCATTGACACACCGGGGCACGTTGACTTTACCGTCGAAGTGGAACGCTCGATGCGCGTTCTTGATGGCGCGGTCGCCGTGTTCTGCGCCGTCGCCGGCGTGCAACCGCAGTCCGAAACCGTCTGGCGTCAGGCGACCAAGTATAAGGTGCCACGCATCGTGTTCGTCAACAAGATGGACCGCATGGGTGCCGATTTTTATCAAGTCGTCAAGCAGGTGCGGGAGCGTCTCGGCGCGAACGCGGTCCCGCTCCAGATCCCTATCGGGTCGGAAGGTGAGTTCAAGGGCGTCGTGGACCTGATCACAATGAAGGCGTATACGTTCTCGGACACGTTCGGCAAAAAGCCGGAGGAGATCGAGTGCCCCGCCGACCTCGTGGATACCGCTCACGAATGGCGCGCTAAGATGGTCGAGGCGGCGGCGGAAGCCGACGAGTCACTGATCGAGAAGTATCTCGAGGGCGAGGAGTTGACCCCCGACGAGATCCGCGCGGCGATCCGCAAGGCGACTATTGAAATGAGCCTGTACCCGATGATCTGCGGCTCGGCGTTCAAGAACAAGGGCGTCCAGCAGCTACTCGACAGCGTGCTGATCTACCTGCCATCGCCGCTCGATGTGCCGGACACGGAAGGCATGAACCCGGAGACGGGCCTGGTCGTCACCCGGAAGGCGGCGGACGACGCTCCGTTCTCGGCTCTGGCGTTCAAACTGATGAACAATCAGTTCGGCAACCTGACGTTCTTCCGCGTTTATAGCGGGTCTCTCACGAAAGGCTCGTACATCTATAACGCGACCAAAGACAAGAAGGAGCGCGTGTCGCGCATCCTGCTCATGCACGCGAACAAGACGGAAGACATTGACGAGGTGTATGCGGGTGACATCGCGGCGGCGGTCGGTTTGTCCGATACTGTCACCGGCGACACGCTGTCCGAGGAGAAGATGCCGATCGTGCTGGAGTCCATGTCGTTCCCGGAACCGGTAATCGAAATGAGTATCGAGCCGAAGACCAAGACCGACCAGGACAAGATGGGTCAGGCTCTGGCCCGACTCCAGGCCGAGGACCCGACGTTCCGGACGTTCACCGACCAAGACACGGGCCAGACGATCATCCGGGGAATGGGCGAATTGCACCTGGAGATCATCGTGGACCGCATGAAGCGCGAGTTCAAGGTCGAGGCGAACCAGGGCAAGCCGCAGGTGTCGTACCGCGAGACGATCAAGGCACCAGCGCGCGCGGAAGGCCGCTTCGCCAAGCAGACTGGTGGGCGTGGTAAGTTCGGACACTGCGTGCTGGAGATCTTCCCGCAAGAGGTGGGCGCGGGGTTCTTGTTCGAGAACAAGACCGTGGGCGGCTCGATCCCGAAGGAGTTCATCCCGGCCATCGAGAAGGGCGTCGTGGACGCGATGCAGTCGGGCGTTCTCGCCGGCTTCAAGGTCGAGGACATCCGGGTCACGGTAGTGGACGGTTCGTACCACGAAGTTGACTCGGACGAAATCTCGTTCCGGGAGGCCGGGCGGATCGGTGTACGGGCCGCCATGCAGAAAGCGTCCCCGATCATCAAGGAGCCGATCATGCAGGTCGAGGTGGTGACGCCCGATCAGTATCTGGGCGACGTGATCGGCGACCTGAACCGCCGGCGCGGTCTGGTCGAAGGGCAGGAGATGGGTCCCGGCGGGACGCGCATCATCAAGTCGAAGGTTCCGCTCTCGGAAATGTTCGGCTACGTGACCACGCTCCGCTCGATGACGCAGGGCCGGGCGTCGTCCACGATGGAGCCGAGCCACTATGAGGAAGTTCCGCGCAACGTCGCGGAAGAGATCCAGGCGAAGAGCGGGCGCAAGCAAGCCTCGTAGCCTGATCCGGGGGCGGTCACCGGCGCGGGGCGAAAACTGCCCCG
>JAYUUO010000099.1:0-4470 GCA_043754515.1 Armatimonadota bacterium | reverse complement strand
GCAGAGGCTTCTTCTTCCTCGTTCATGGACGCCCGCGCTTCGGCGACGCGACGCCGCATATCTTGAGCAAACTCGCTCCCCGCCTCCCCTGACGCGGCGGCGGGCGGAGTCGTCACCGGTTCGGCGGACAATCCTTCCGCCGCCGCGGAATCCACATCCATCCCGCCGAAGCGTGGTTGCGACGCGTCCCGTTTCGCCTGCTCTATCTCCGCCTGGCCCAGGCGGTATGCGGCCACCTCGGAGCTGAGCACGGCGGTACTCCAGGACTCATCGGTGGCCCTTCGTGCGTAACTCTGCGCCGCGTCCGGGAAGTCGTCGGCTATTCCGCACAGAATAACCCCATGTGTCGCCGACAACTTCCCCGCCGCTATGGCGTCTCTAGCCTCTTCCGGCAACCGCAAAAGCCCGACGCGCTTCGAGATCTCCGCCTGCTTCTTCTGAACCCGCGCGCCGATCCGCTCCTGCGTCTGCCCCATCTCGATAAGGTGCTGGTAGGTCCTCGCCTCCTCGATGGGGTTCAGGCTCGCGCGCTGGCCGTTTTCCGCGAGGGCAAGGAACAGCGCGTCCACGTCAGACTCAACCTCGTAGACCATCGCCGGGATCGTGTCCAGGCCCGCGAGACCGCACGCCCGGAACCGCCGCTCGCCCATAATGATTTGATACACCGCGTACGCCGCAATGTGCTCCGCACTCTCGGGGAGGGCTTCCACCATATCGGCAAAAGCGGCTTTTGCCTGACCCGTGTATCGCACCGCGATGGGTTGCAGCACGCCGCTTGCCTTGATGCTCGCCGCAAGCCCCGCAAGTTCCTCCGCGTCGAAATGGCGGCGCGGATTGTCGGGGTTCGCCCGGATCTGCGCGAGCGGCAGCCGCGCTTCCAGGTACCCGGATATCGTGGCGGGCGGCGGCATAAGCCCTTCAATGGCGGTGTCGGAGTGAAACGGGGTGTCATTCCCGGTCGTTGAAGAAACTGCCTGGAGCAGTTTCTCTGATTGTTCTGTCGTATCTGTTATATTATCCATTGCATCCTCCTAGGCGAATCTTAAAAATCTAATCTGAAGGGCTGTGACGTCTGGTTGACAGCGTCTTCTCTATTCGCCTGTTCCGGTTCGCCCTTGCCGCGTAATCCGGCGAGATGTGCCGCCACTTCCGCCTTGGTCATCTCTACGCCGTCCATGCCGAACACCGTGATAGGCTTTCCCGTGGCGAGTGCGTGCCGGATTCCCCACGCCGTACCTCGGCTACGCCCCGTCCAGAACGCCAGCACGCTGTGAACGCATTCCACGATATGCCAAACGCGGACAGCGCGACTCCCGCCGCGAAAAACACCGCGTTATCGGAAAAATCGCGCGGCGCGGTTTGTTCCGTTGTCCTGGTCGTCATCCGTCCCTCCGCTTGGTCATTCGGGTTATTGGGCGCGTGTCACCGTCGCGCCCTTGCGATGCCTCCCGCGCGATTCCCCCGAGCGAAAACGCGCGGGAGGAAATTACGCGAGAACCGCGACATCCCCGGCGACGTGTTCCCGGAGCCACTCCCCGATCTGCGTGACCGCGTTCACCCGCCACGCGCCGCCGTCCGCCTCGAACAACGCCGCCTCGATGCTCACCTTGTCCTTCTCCCGCTCCACCTGCTTCATCCGGAGCACGAAGCCGCTCTCCGGCTGGGTGACCTCGGTGAAGGTGCGGAACGGCGCGAGGTTCCACTGGAGCCGCGCCGCCACGGTGGCCACGCGCGTGACGCCGGTGCTGACGTTCACCGTCTGCGAGATGCCGTCATCCTCGAAGTCGGCCTGTTTCGCCGCTTTGAGCGACCCGCACAGTTTTTGCAGATCCACGCGCTCGTCGCTCATGAAGAACGCGCTCTGCACCATGATCAGGAAGTCCTCGACCGGCATATACTTGCCGAACGAAATGACCGGGATGTTGGGCCGTGACCGGGCGAACACGAGCGACTGCCGCCTGTCGCCGTAGCACGGCGCGACCACGCGCACCTCGACCGGCGACGCGACATGGATCACTACGGGCAACTCGTTCGAGCAACCGAACCCGACGTAATCCGCGACCCCCTGGAGCGTGGACAGCTCCAGCGTCACCGGCTCGGCGGTGTTCGGGTCGGCGAACGACTCGGTGGTATTCCCGTTCACCACAAGCACTTTCTCCCCGAAGCCGGTATCTATCAGCTCCGACTTCTGTTTCAATGCGCCCTGGAGCGCGGTCACGAACGTAGCGTCAATCATTGTTGCTTTCCTTATTTTCATGCGAGAGTTTTCGCATGTTCCGTCTACCGGACGGGTTAATCCACGCCGGGGAGTTTGAACTGCACGGGTTGCACCGTGATTTTGCCGTCGCGCCCTTCGCCGCCGACGACCGTGGCGGTGAACGCCCTTTTGGGTGCTAGGGCGGTGCTGTTCGTCACGCTGATGAGGAACTGTTGCCGGTCGTTGGCGGGGAGTACCGCGACTTTGAGTGTGATCGTGCTCGGTTTCATCGGCTCGGTAGTGACCTCGCGCGAATGGCGTACGATTTTCGCCAGTTCGTCCTCGATCATCTCGCGCACGGCTTCGAGTATGTCCGTATCCTCCAGATCAACCCGGTGCCTCGCGAAATCAATTGTTGTGTCGGGCATTGGTTAAAGCCTTCCTTTCATAGCGTTAGTGGTTGTCACGGCGAGTGTCTCGTCGAACGGGTCAACGAACCCGGCGTCGGCCATCTCGTCTGCGGCGGGAGCGACCTTTTCGGTAAACGCCGGTTCCGCCGGTTCCACCGGCTCGGGCTTCGCGGGTGCCGTCAGCGTCTTCGTCGCTGCTTCCCACTGCGCCGCCGCCGCGTCCGCCGCGTCTCTGCCAGTCTGCCGAAAAAATAGGGCGTCGGTCCTCTGGCCGGACGGCTTGCCCGAGCCGTTAGCGGATAGCACGTCGTGCCCGAGTTCCACCGCCCTTTTTGCGTAGGCGGCTTTCGCGAGCAGGGTGTGATCCACCGACTGCGCGGTTTCTTCCCGCTCGGCTTCCTTGAGTTCCGCGCCGCCTTCCAGCCAGTCACGGAGCATCCTGCCGTGTTTCCTCGCGATCTTCTCCGCCATGCCGTCGAACAGCCCGGTGCGGTCCTTGCTCGGCACCGCCTCGTGGTTCATGGCGATGTCCAGCACGGTCGTGAACTCATACTCGAAGCCGTCGCGCTGTACCGCCGCCATGCCGACCTTACGCGGTGCGCTCTTCGCGCCGTTCTGCTCGATCACGTACTCCTGCTTCGAGCGCATGGTGGCGATGATGTGGATCCGCGACTGCTGGATCGCCGACTTGAACTTCTCGTGGCGGGGGGTGAACTCGGCCCAGTTCGTGAAGCTGTTGCCGCCGCGGGCGTCCCGCGATTCCTTCATGGCGAGGACGCCCCCCTCGCCCATCCACTCGTGCGACAGGGAGTCCATGACGAGGATCTCGTACCCGGCGTCCACCGCCCCGGCGATGATCTCCGCGTACCGCTCCGGCGTGAACGGCGGGAAGAGCGGACAGGTGTCGAAGTCGAACCGGTCGGAGTAGAGCGACGCCGACTCGTTTTCGGTGTCGAGAAGGGCGATCTTCCCGCCCGGCGATACGAGGCCGGCGGCGAGTTCGAGCGCGGAGAACGTCTTGCCCGCGCCGGACGGCCCCGTCACGGCGAGTTTGAGGTAGGCGCGCTTACGGGTCGCCTTGGAAAACATACTCATTTATCACTCCATTCGAGTTCGCGGGCTGACAGCCCGCCCTTCTTCAGCAGGTCGCGGATCAGCGACCGGTGGCACGTGGCGGAAGACCCGCACGCGCAGAAAAGCACGGGGGTTCGCCCCGCCGCTATCAGTTCGCGGACCGCCTTCAATCCGGCGTCCGGCGAGTAGATCGCGAGTGGTTTGCGGGGGTCTACATGGTTCGGGTTGCCCAGGGTGACGCAGTGGCAATAGAAGCGCGACCCGAGCGTGGCGTGGAGTTCCGCCGCGTTCCATTCGGGGCGGTCATGCGAGCACGGGTGGAAGCGGACGTCTACCACGAACGGCGCGAGCGGGCGGATCGCGGCGACCGACGAGCGGAACCTTGCGAACGGGCGGTTGCCGTAGCCGGTTAGGAACACGTCCGGCGGCGGGAGGTAGTGCCACCGGGCCGCGCCCCAGGCGTACAGCATCGTGCCGTCCGGCGTGGTCGCCGTCTCCACCGTGCGGGTGAGGGATGAAGCGGTTAGCGTCATGGTTTGCCCCTCCGTTGTAGTGCGTCCGAGAAAATCGCCCGAGGCGATTTCTCTGAGTGGTAGGACCAGCACGGCTGGCAAACATCCATCCCTTTATCGCAGGGGTACACCTCGTAGGCGTAGCGAGCCATCTCGGAACCGCGACGGCGTTTGCGCTTGTCCTCGGCGCGGCAGTCGTGTGCCCGCGACTGGTAGGGCGATGGCAGGAATATCATTGGGTGATCCTCCCGAGTCCCATGTTGTAGCCGATCTCGAA